>NZ_QJUG01000041.1 GCF_003426775.1 Allorhizocola rhizosphaerae
CACTCCGCCGCCTGCGACTGCCGGTCGTGGTCCCGCGGGAGCGCGGCCCAATCCGGTGGGCGGCATGATCGGTGGCCCGGCGGCCGGTGGCCGCCCGGCCATGCCCGGTGTGGCCGGCATGGCCCCCGGTGTCGCGGGTCGCGGTCCGGCGGGTGGTGCCGGTGGTGTCGCCGGTCGCGGTGCGATGGGCGCCATGGGCGTCGGCACGGTGCGGCCCGGTGAGGAGCACGACGAGGACGGCATGCAGTTCGACCCCGACACCCAGTGGGATGTCGCGCAGGGCGTCGCGCCGGTGCTCGACACACCCGAGCAGCGAGACGATCACATCGACCCCGGCCCCGCGATTGGCCTGGCTCGATGAGAAGGTTCATCTCCGTGATGGCGGCGAGCGCGCTCGCCGCCATCACCTCTTTGGCGTTCGGTGCACCCGCGCCGGCCGACCAAAACCGCGACAAGCAGTGGCATCTGTCCCTGTTGGAGGTTGCCAAGGCACACCAGGTCAGCCAGGGTGAGGGCATCACGGTGGCGGTCATCGACACCGGCGTCGACGGCAACCACCCCGACCTGAAGGGCAACGTGCTGCCCGGGTTGGATGTGGTGACCGGCGGCAGCGGCAACGGCTGGGGCGACACCAACGGGCACGGCACCGCAATGGCCGGGCTCATCGCGGCGCACGGGCATGGCAGCGGCAACGCCGACGGAGCGCTGGGCATCGCGCCCAAGGCGAAGATCCTGCCCATCGACATCGGCGTCACCGCCGACATCGGCACCGGCGAGGCCATGACCAACGCGATCAGGGAGTCCGTCAAGCGGGGTGCGAAGATCATCTCTATCTCGGTGGAGTCCGACGTGTCCGCGTTCGACGCGGTGAAGGAGGCGCTCGCAGCGGGGACGGTCATCATCGCGGCGGCGGGCAACCGCCCGCGCAACGACCGCGTCATCGCGCCCGCCTCCTACCCGGGCGTCGTCGCGGTCGGCGCGATCGGCCGGGACGGCAACATCGCCGACATCTCCACCCGCGGCCAGGCCGTCGCCGTGGCCGCGCCGGGAGTCGACGTCATGAGCACGGTCACGGGCAACGGCTACCGGACCGGCTCGGGCACCAGCCCGGCGGCGGCGATCGTGTCCGGCGTGGCCGCGCTGATCTGGTCGAAAAATCCCAACCTGACGGCCAAGCAGGTCGCCGACCACCTCACGACCACCGCGATCGACAAGGGCGCCCCGGGCCGCGACGACGAATACGGCTTCGGTGTGGTCAACCCGGTGAAGGCGCTGTCGACGCCGGTCGCCCCACCCAGCTCTCCCGCCGACATCAGCCGCAAACTGCCGCCGGGCCTCGCCTCACGGCAGGCGGAAGCCCAGGGCGGCGACGACTCGGGCGGCAGCGGCATGGGCACCTGGCTGCTCGTCGGCGCGGGTGTGGCGGTGGTCGCGGGGGCGATCGTGGTCATCGTGTTCGTGATGCGCAGGCGGCGAGCCTGACCGCATGGGGCTGCTTGGCAGGAGTGACAGGAGCGGCGGTGTGCATGGCCGCGGCCGTCTCGTGCCGGCCCTGGGTTTGAGTCCTGGTTCTGACGCTCCGCTCCCTCGGGCGGGGATGCCCGAAGCCGACTTGTCGCCCTTGGGTTTGAGTCCTGGTTCTGACGCTCCGCTCCCTCAGCCGGCGATGCACCAGGCCGACGGCAAGGGCCTTGCCCATGCATGACTCTGCCGGGCTTCGCCGGGCAAGGCTCAGGCCGGCCGCTCGCCCCCGCCAGGCCGCGAGCATCGCGGAGTTCTGGCGGTGGTGGAGCCGGACTCGCAACGAGGCCGCCGCCGCCATCCAGAGCGGCGGCGCGGCCGGGCTGGCCGACGCGTTCAGCGAGCGGGTCCATGCCATTCATCCGGGGCTGGAGTGGGAGCTGATGCCGGGGCGTGCGGCCGCCCATGCGCTCGTGGTCACCGCCGCGGGCAAGCCGGAGCTGCGCGCTGTCGCGCACCGGTGGCTGGCGCAGGCCCCGCAGCCCGACGCGGTGTGGGAATACCACTGCGTGCGCATCGCCGACCCGGCCGTGTTCACCAGCACGCTGCAGGTCGGTGTGGTGAAGCTGGAGCTGGCGAAGCTGGGCTATGCGATCGCGGTGGACCGGCAGCGCAGCCAGATCGATGTGAGCTGCTACCACCCGGCCTTCGCTGAGCTGCCCGAGGAGGCGCAGGCCCAGGTGACGTTCCTGTCGCTGGACTGGCTGCTGGGCGAGGACAACGTGGAGATCTGGCTGGGCGAGATCTGCTGGACCCCGAGCGAGCCGCCCAACCTGAGGCGCCCCAACGATTTGAAGCACGCGGTGCACGCCATCGCGGAAGACGATCGGTGGGCGCTGATGACCGCGGAGGACCGCGACGGGCTTCCGCTCATCGCCACGGTGAGCATGCCCCTGCGCCCGGCCCGCTGGCCGCGCTTCGACCTGCACGTGGCGGTCGTCCTTGGGTACCAACGGTTTAACGACGGCCTGCTGCCCGTCGACGAGTCGCTGCAGGCGTTGCGCCGGTTCGAGGATTATCTGGCCGGGGTCGTCGGTGGCAACGGCGCGCTGGTCGCGCACGAGACCCACAACGGTCAGCGGGCGTTGCACTTCTATGTGGACGCGCAGAGCGACGCCCGCTCGCGAATCGAGGCGGCCGCGCGCGCGTGGACGGAGAGCCGGGCGATCGTCGACGCCGCGCTCGACCCGGCCTTCGAGCGGCTATCGCACCTAATGGGGCACTAGGAACCGAAGCGGCGCTGGCGGTTGGCGTAGTCGCGCAGCGCGCGCAGGAAATCGACGCGCCGGAAGTCGGGCCAGTTGCCGTCGTAGAAATAGAACTCCGAATGCGCCGATTGCCACAGCAGGAATCCCGACAGGCGCTGCTCGCCGCTGGTGCGGATGATGAGATCCGGATCCGGCTGATCCTTGGTGTAGAGGTGCCCGGCGATGTGCTCGACGTCGAGCACCGAGGCCAGTTCCTCCAATGTGGACCCGGCACGCGCGTGCTCCTGCAGCAGCGACCGCACCGCGTCGGCGATCTCCTTGCGCCCGCCGTAGCCGATGGCCAGGTTGACCTGAGCGCCGCCCTGCCGCTGCACCGTGCGCTCCTCGGCGAGCTTCAGCGCGGTCGCGTGCGGGCCGGGGATCACGTCGAGCGCGCCCATCATCCTTAGCCGCCAAGGGTTCCCGTCCTCGGCCAGCTCGGTGGCGAGATCCTCGATGATCTGCAGCAGTGGGTCCAATTCGGACGGTGGGCGGGACAGGTTGTCGGTGGACAGCAGCCACAGCGTCACCAGTTCGATCTGGGCTTCGTCGCACCAGCGCAGCAGTTCCTTTATCCGCTCAGCGCCCACCCGGTGTCCGTCGTTGGGGTCGACGTAGCCCATCTCCCGCGCCCAGCGCCGGTTGCCGTCGACGATCACCCCGACGTGGCGCGGGCGCGCCTTGCCCGCCAGGCTCGCTGCGAGGCGGTGACTGTACACAGAAGTCAGCAGATCGCGAACCTTGTCGCGCAGGCCGGCCATCAGCGCGGCTGCCATGCGTCCGGACCCTTGGTCAGCTCGCTGATCTGCGCGGGCATCTCACCCGTGACGACCTCCGCCAGCGAGATCTCGTCGACCACGCTGCGCACGGCCGCCCGCACCGCCACCCACACCTGGGGCAGGTGCACGGCCGTGCCCTCATAGCTGGTCTGCTCGGGCCGGTGCCCGCGCACGCCCGCCAGCGGGCCGTCGACCGCGCGCAGCACCATGCCGATGGTGATCTCGTGCGGCGGCTGGGTCAGCGTGTAGCCGCCCTCGGCGCCGCGCACGGCGTGCACGATGCCCGAGCGGCGCAGGTCGGCGAGGATGGCTTCGAGAAACTTGCGGGGCAGGCGCTGGGCGTCCGCGAGGGCCTGTGCGGAGACCGTCGCGGGGTAGGTGGCAGCGAGCTCCAGGGACGCCCGGACCGCATAGTCACCTCTAGCGGAGATTTGCACCCCACCATCATGCCCGGACAAGCGCGAGATCGCGGCGGCGGGCGCGTTCGATTTGCGTGCGTGCAAAGCACCTCGCAAATCGGATGCAACCGTCGCCTTAAGGGCGATCTCGCCTGCGCGTTGCTATGCACGCGCCGGAATTGCTGCTTGGCGCGCCCGGATAGCGACAGAAAGCCCGGCGGCCGCGATGGCCAGGACGCCGGTGAAGATCCATGTCCCGCCATAGTCGCCGAACGCGTCTCGCGCATATCCGGCTGCGGTGGCCGCGATGGCGGCGCCGATCTGGTGGGAGGCGAAGACCCAGCCGAAAACGATGGTGCCGGAGGCGCCGAAGTTTTCCCGGCACAGCGCGACCGTGGGCGGTACCGTGGCGATCCAGTCGAGCCCGTAGAACACCACAAACAGCAGCAGGCTGGGGCGTACCTGATCCGACAGCAGCAGCGGCAGGCTGAGCAGCGATAGCCCACGCAGGCCGTAGTACACCCCGAGCAGCACGCGGGAGTCCATCCGGTCGGTCAGCCAGCCGGAGCCGATCGTGCCGATGATGTCGAACACGCCAATGAGCGCGAGCAGCCCGGCCGCGGTGGTCGGCGCCATGCCGTGGTCGTGTGCGGCGGGCAGAAAGTGCGTGCCGATGAGCCCGTTGGTGGTCGCGCCGCAGATGGCGAAACCGCCCGCCAGCAACCAGAATGTGCGCGTGCGCGCGGCGGAACGCAGCGCGCCCAACGCCGATCCGGCAGGCTGCGACGGTAGGGCCTTTCCACCATACGGGTCGCCCGTGGGCCGCTCCTTCAAGAACAGGAACACCAACGGGACCATGGCAAGGGTGCACCCGGCCACGACAAGAGACACGGTGCGCCAACCATAAGACGAGGCCAGCGACGCCAACAGCGGCAGGAAGATCAGCTGACCGGTCGCGCCGGCGGCGGTGAGGATGCCGGTCACCAGCCCGCGGTGCTTGACGAACCACCGGTTCACGACGGTGGCCGCGAACACCAGGGCCATCGAGCCGGTGCCGGCGCCGACCAGTACCCCCCAAAACAAAATCAACTGCCAGCTGGCGTTCATGAAGATCGGCAGGGCGCTGCCGAGGGTGATCAGCGCGAGGCCGGTGCCGATGACGCGCCGGATGCCGTACTGCTCAATCAAAGCGGCCGCGAACGGGGCGATGAGCCCGAACAGGAGCAGGTTGATCGACACGGCGACGGAGATCTCGCCGCGGGGCCACGAGAACTCGTCCTGCAGGGGCACCATCAGCACCGATGGCGCGGAACGGAATCCGGCCGCGCCGAGCATGACGATGAACGTCACGCCGGCGACGACCCAGGCGTAGTGAAGGCGACGCACCGTACCAGGGTGCTCGGCCCTCGGAAGATCGAACAGTGGCCCGTGAGCCGTTGTGTGAAAGAATCGAGCCATGTCCCACAGGCTCGTGATCCTCGCACTCGATCATGTGGTGCCCATGGACGTCGGCACGCCCCTGCAGGTCTTCGGGAGCACGGGCGGGCGCTATGACATCCGCGTGGCATCGCCCGGGTTGATAAAGAGCGAGGGCGGCTACGTCGAAATCAAGACACAGCACGGCCTTGAGGCCCTCGAAGACGCCGACACCGTGGTGATTCCGGGCATCCACGGCGGCCCGCCCTTCGAGGACGGCACGCTCGACCCACTGATCCAGCAGGCCCTGAAGGCGCCGCGCATCGTCTCCATCTGTACGGGAGCCTTCGTGCTCGCCGCGGCCGGATTGCTCAAGGGCCGCAAGGCCACGACGCACTGGCGGCACGCCGACCGGTTCCGCGCGCTCTACCCGGACGTGGAGCTCGACCCCGACGTGCTCTTCGTGGACGACGGCGACATCATGACGTCCGCGGGCGTCACGGCGGGCGTCGATCTGTGCCTGCACATCGTGCGCAAGGACTTCGGCACCGACGTGGCCAACCACGCGGCGCGAAGGTGTGTGGCCCCGGCCTGGCGCGACGGCGGCCAAGCCCAGTTCATCGAGCGGCACATCCCCGACGAGGGCGACACGACCACCGCACCGACCCGCCACTGGGCCCAGACCGTGCTGCACGAGCCGCTGGACCTCGCCACGCTGGCGGCGCACGCGCGCATGAGCGTGCGCACGTTCACCAGGCGCTTCCGCGAGGAGACCGGCATGAGCCCGGGCCAGTGGCTGATCACCCAGCGGGTCGAGCACGCCCGCCACCTGCTCGAATCCACCGACCTGTCCGTCGACCGCGTCGCGCACGAGTCGGGCTTCGGCACGGCCGCAGCGTTGCGTCAACAACTGCGTGCCGCGGTGGGCGTGTCTCCGATGACATACCGCCGAACCTTCCAAGCTGACGTACGCTGAGTCATGGTCGATGTCCAAAAACGCACGTACGTTCTAGACACTTCCGTCCTCCTGGCCGACCCGGCCGCTCTCCGCTGCTTCGCCGAGCATGACGTGGTGATCCCGCTCGTCGTCATCTCCGAGCTGGAGGGCAAGCGGCACCACCCGGAGCTCGGCTGGTTCGCCCGCCAAACGCTGCGCCAGCTCGACGAGCTGCGGATCAAGCATGGCCGGCTCGATGTCGCGGTCCCGGTCAACGAGGCGGGCGGCACGATCCGGGTCGAGCTCAATCACGCCGACGCGCAGCTGCTTCCCTTGGGATTCCGGAATGATTCGAACGACGCGCGCATCCTGTCTGTCGCATTAGGACTGTCCGGCGAGGGTCTCAACGTGACCCTGGTGACCAAGGACATGCCGTTGCGGGTCAAGGCGGCGGCGGTGGGCCTTGCCGCCGACGAGTTCCGCCACGGGCAGGCAATCGACCCGACCTGGTCCGGCCTTGCCGAGCTGGACATCACCGACGAGCAGATGAGCGCCCTCTATGCGGGCGAAACCCTTGACAGCCCCATCGATTTGCCTGTCCACACCGGACTGATCCTGCATGCGGGAAGAGGCTCGGCGTTGGGCCGGATCAAAACCGATAAAACCATTGTTCTGGTACCAGGCAACCGCGAGGCCTTCGGCCTGCGTGGGAGGAGCGCGGAGCAACGGATCGCGCTGGATCTGCTGCTGGACGATTCGGTGGGCATCGTCTCGCTCGGCGGGCGCGCCGGGACGGGCAAGTCGGCGCTTGCCCTGTGCGCCGGGCTCGAACAGGTGATGGAGCGCGGCAAGCACAAGAAGGTGGTCGTCTTCCGCCCGCTGTATGCCGTTGGCGGACAAGAGCTCGGCTACCTTCCGGGCACCGAGCAGGAGAAGATGTCGCCGTGGGCGCAGGCGGTTTTCGACACGCTGGGCGCGGTCGTGCACGACAACGTGCGCGAGGAGGTGCTCGCGCGCGGGTTGCTGGAAGTCCTTCCGCTGACTCACATTCGGGGCCGCAGTCTGCATGACGCGTTCGTGATTGTGGACGAGGCGCAGTCGCTTGAGCGCGGCGTGCTGTTGACTGTCCTAAGTAGAATCGGCGCGGGTTCGCGGGTGGTGCTCACGCACGATGTGGCGCAACGGGACAATCTGCGTGTAGGCCGATATGACGGTATTACTGCGGTTATCGAAACCCTTAAGGGGCACCCGCTTTTCGCGCATGTGACACTCACCCGTTCGGAGCGGTCGGCGATCGCCGAAGTCGTGACCGACCTCTTGGAGGGATAGTTTCACCCCACTGTGCGGTGAAATGCGGTGTGACCAGCGTCACACCGTTGCGGGCTGCCGTGAGTCGGCGTTAAACGACTGAGCAAGGGTGGGTCCTTGTTTGTGTCCTTGACGCCGACGTTAGGAACGCCATCGTGCCCCGACATCGACGGAGTCTCCGGCATTCCATGCAGCGGCAGTGGCCGGATCGCTTCGCGCCCGACCACGACCGCGCCACGAGCACGGCTTCGCCTGAAGAAACTGTGTCTTCCGCCCAGCCGCGCAGCAAGTCGCGCAGCAACAGGAAGCGACAGCTGGGCATCAGGATCGCGGCGATGCTGACCCTCGTGATGGGAGTGACCGGCGGGCTCTTCCTGGATGACGAGAACGACAAAGCGCAACAAGCAGAAGCCGTCGCCCATCTTCAGGCCTACGCCGACGCCGAGCACACCGAGCAGGGCCTGCTCGCCGAGCAGAAGTCGCGATGGGCCAAGGAGAACGCCATCGAACAGGCGCGCCTGGCGGCGGAGGCCGAGCGGCAGCGCGCCGCCGAGGAAGCGGCGCGCAAGAAGCGGACCACACCGCCGAAGTTCGGGCCGATTCCCGAGAGCTGTCAGACGTTCAGCGGCAACCGTGCCATCGGGTGCACGCTGATGCTGCAGGCGGGGTTCGGGCTGGACCAGATGCCGTGCCTGGACAAGCTGTGGACAAAGGAATCCGGTTGGAACCACCTGGCCTACAACAAGTCGTCGGGCGCCCAGGGCATCCCGCAGGCGCGGCCCGGCAGCAAGATGGCCAAGTTCGGCGACGACTGGGAGACCAACCCGGCCACGCAGATCAAGTGGGGCCTCGACTACATCAAGAGCCGCTACGACACACCCTGCGGCGCTTGGCAGAACTTCCTCAACTCGGGTTGGTACTAAAACGCACATAAAGCGGACAAGTTGCGCCTAACATCGCGTTATGCGAGCTTTGGCGACGACACTTGGCCTGGTCACGATGCTGTCCCTACAGGGGACCCCCGCGCACGCTCACCCCGACGATCCGCACATCGAGATCGTCGGGGGTGAGCAGGCGGACGGCGACGAGTTCCCGTGGGTGGTGAGGCTGTCCAACGGGTGCGCCGGCACGCTGATCCGGCCCGACCGCGTGCTCACCGCGGCGCACTGCGTCCGGCGCAGCGGTTCGCTCGTCGTCACGGTCGGCGCCGCGGACCGGTTCTCGCCCGAGAACGAGGACATCCCGAGCGCGGGTGTGCTCCAGGCCAAGGGTTTCGATTCGGTGGTCGAGGGAGACGACTGGGCGGTGATCCGGCTCGCGTGGGCGGCCGACGTGTCAACGGTCGACCTGCCATCGGGCCCGGGTCTGGACAACGGCACCTTCACGGTCGTCGGATGGGGCGCGACATGGGAGGGGATGAAGACCCAGCAAAGGTATCTACGACGCGTGAACGTCTCCTTCGTACCGGATGAAAAATGCCAAGACCTCTACAGGAGGCAGGGGTACCGGATCGTGGCCTCCGACATGCTGTGTGCCGGCGACACGGAGCACGGCGGCAAGGACAGTTGCCAGGGCGACTCGGGCGGGCCGCTGCTGCGCCGGCACGACAACCGCTGGATCCAGGTCGGGATCGTCAGCTGGGGCGTGGGCTGTGCGCGGCGGGATGCGCCCGGCGTCTACACCCAGGTGTCCCACTTCGTGGGCGAAATCCGGGGCGCGATGGCCTAGACGCCTTGAGAAAGCGGGATCAAGTAAGCCACGATTGAGTCGTCAGGTTTCCCAGGCTAGGTTTGCCGCCATGAGCGACGTCGATATCGCGATCATCGGGGCGGGGCCCACCGGGCTCTTCGCCGCCTATTATGCTGGTTTTCGCGGTCTGTCCACAGTGGTGATCGATACCCTCCCCGAGGTCGGCGGCCAGGTTACGGCGATGTACCCGGAAAAGCTGATCTTCGATGTCGGTGGGTTCCCGCAGGTGCTCGGGCGCGATCTGATCACCAATCTGGTCGAGCAGGCCGCCCAGTACAACCCCTCGTACCGGCTGGGCGTCCAGGCCAAGACACTGTCCTATGCCGACGGTCTGCCGGTGCTCGGCCTCGACGACGGCGCCGAGCTGCGCTGCGGATCGGTCATCATCACCGGTGGGCTCGGCTCGTTCAGCCCGCGGCCGCTGCCTGCCGCCGCCAACTTCTCCGGCGAGGGCGTGATTTTCTTTGTACCGAGCCCCGTCGCGCTCGCGGGCAAGCATGTGGTGATCGTGGGCGGTGGCGACTCGGCGTTCGACTGGGCGCTCGCGCTGGCCGACATCGCGGCGAGCGTGACGCTGGTGCACCGGCGGGACAAGTTCCGCGCACACGCCGCGACGGTCGACAAGGTCAAGGCGCTGCCCGTGCGGATCGTGGTCAACAGCCAGGTGACCAAGATCAGTGGCGGCGCCGTGGTCGAATCGGTGGAGCTCAACGGCGAGGAGACGATCCCCGCCGACTGTGTCGTTGCGGCGCTCGGCTTCACGGCAGACCTGGGCCCGCTGGCCGAGTGGGGGCTCAAGCTCGACAAGCGGCACATCCTGGTCGACTCGACCATGGCCACCAATCAGCCGCGCATCTTCGCCGCGGGCGACATCGTGGAATATCCCGGCAAGGTGCGCCTCATCGCCACCGGTTTCGGGGAGGGCGCGACGGCGGTCAACAACGCGGCGATCGTCATCGACCCGGCGGCGCACCTGTTCCCGGGTCACTCATCCGGCTGAGCACCTCGTCGAGGGTGGGCGGGTCGGCGCCGACGCGGGTGCAGGTGAGGGCGGCTGCCGTGCAGGCAAACTCATACAGGTCGTCGCGGCCGGCGTCGAGCCCCGCGAGCAGCGCGCCGGTCGCCGTGTCGCCCGCGCCGATGGTGTCGACGGCCGACACGACGGGCGCGGGCACGTGCTCGATGCCGTCCTCGGTGAGCGCGGTCGCGCCGGCGGCTCCGGCGGTGAGCAGGATCAGCCGCTTGCCGGGCAGCCAGCGCTTGGCCGTGTCCAGGGCGGCGACGGTCGGATAGGCGAGCTCCAGGTCCTGCTCACTCACCCGGATCACGTGGGCCAGCGCGGCCAGGCGTTCGAGCCGCACGAGGGAGTCGGGCCGGGCCAGGGCGACGGGGCGCAGGTTAGGGTCGAAGCTGATGATGCAGCGGTCGCGGTGCTCGGCCGCCCATCGCTCGATCGCGTCGGCACCGGGCGGTAGGAAGGCGGCCAGCGATCCAATGTGGATGGTCGTGCCCGGGTCGAGCTTGGGTAGCTCGTGGAAGCGCCAGCCGAAGTCGGCCGCACCGGACAGCCAGAAGTCATACGCCGCCTCGCCATCGGGGTCGACGTTGGCCAGGGCGAGCGCGGATGGCTGCGCGGTGGTTTTGAGGAACGAAGTGTCCACACCGGACAGTGCGAGACGGTTGCGGAACGCCTGCCCGAAGCTGTCCCGGCCGAGCCGGGCAACCATCGCCACGCGGGCGCCCAGCCGGGCGGCGGCGATCGCGGTGGTGGCGGGGCCACCGCCGAGCGCGGCGCGCAATAGCCCATCCCCGGCGGGCACCAGATCGACAACCTGCTCGCCGGCGACGACAATCCTGGGCCCTTCGTCAATGGCCGCCCGGTCCGGGTCCGTGGCTGGGATCATGGCGTAACCCTATAGGCCGATGTGTCGCGCCATAACCCTCGGCTGGTAGCCGAACAGCTCCGGGCGGCCATGCTCGATCACGTTGTGGAACCTGCCGAACAGCTCGAAGTTGACCACGCCGAACAGGTGCACCCATGCGGTGATGCCCTTGAGGAGATGGTGGTTCGGAGTGGGGACCTGGAAGCCGGCGAGCTGACGCATCAGACGTTTGGGCTCAAGCCGACGCCGCTGCCGACTCGCTAGCCGCCCTCGCCGACGCTTACCGGAATCGGTAGCAGCTTGGCCAACGGTGCCACGTCGGCCCCGGCGGTCACCAGCATCACGGTCATGTCTGCGCTGCGCCCGACATAGTGCCGTTCGGCGGGCCGCGGCAGCTCGCCGCGCCCCTGGACGAGCTGGACACCCTGTTGGTCCTGGTTCAAATAACCGATTCTGAGGTACCCATCGCGGAAATGGGCCGACACGATGAACCACCCCTGCGGTGCGGTCGCTGGCGGCAGCTGGGTCAGCCCGGCGCGCTGCGCGCTCCCGATGGCCTCCGACGGATCGACCGTCACCACCGTGTCGCCGCCGTAGAGCGTGCGATACATCCACACGACCGCGAAGACCGGGATCAGCAGCACGAGCAGGGAGATGGCCATGTCGCGGGGCCTGCGGGTCTTGGGCGCCGGGGCGGTGTCGGGTGCCTCGGGAGCCGGGGAAGCCTCTGGTGCTGCGGTCACGACATCGAGGTTAACGCCTCGCCCGGCGGTGGCCGCGATCCGATCCGCCCGAACGAGCGTTAATGACGGTATGCCAGGATAAGACCATGCGCACACCTCAAGATCTGGACCGTAACCTGGCACTTGATCTCGTCCGGGTGACCGAAGCGGCGGCCATGGCCGCGGGCCGCTGGGTGGGCCGGGGTGAGAAGGAGGCGGGCGACGGCGCGGCCGTCGACGCGATGCGCAAGCTGATCAACTCGTTGCCGATGCGCGGCACGGTGGTCATCGGCGAGGGTGAGAAGGACAACGCGCCCATGCTCTACAACGGTGAGCAGGTGGGCGACGGCACCGGTCCCGAGGTGGACGTGGCCGTCGACCCGATCGATGGCACGACGCTCATGAGCAAGGGCATGCCCAACGCGCTTTCCGTGCTCGCCGTGTCCGAACGGGGGTCGATGTTCGACCCGAGCGCTGTGTTCTACATGGAGAAGCTGGCGGTCGGCGCCGAGTATGCGGATGTCGTGGACATCACGGCCGGGGCGACCGAAAACCTGCGCCGGATCGCGGCGGTGAAGAAATCACGCGTCTCGGATGTGATCGTGTGCGTGCTCGACCGGCCGCGGCACGCCGAGCTGGTGCAGGAGATTCGCGAGGCGGGCGCGCGCATCCAGTTCATCACGGATGGAGACATCGCGGGCGCGATCTACGCGGCGCGCGAGCAGTCGCCGGTGGACGTGCTGATGGGCATCGGCGGCACGCCGGAGGGCATCACGGCCGCGTGCGCGCTCAAGTGCCTGGGCGGCGTGATGCAGGGGCGGCTGTGGCCGCGCGACGCGGCGGAGCGCGAAAAGGCGCTGGCGGCCGGGCACGACCTGCAGCGGGTGCTCACGACCGACGACCTGGTGTCGGGGGAAAACGCATTCTTCGTGGCGACCGGGGTCACGTCCGGTGAGATGCTGCGCGGCGTGCGCTATCGGGACGGGAGCGTGTACACGCAGTCGATCGTCATGCGGTCCAAGTCGGGGACGGTCCGGGTTATCGACTCTTATCACCGCCTGGAGAAGTTGGCCCGGTACTCCCTCGTCGATTTCGATTGAAATTGAACAAACTGAGTGGGCTCGCCCTCGCGGTGCTGGCGGGCGCGGGCACGGCGGTGCAGGCTCGGATCAACGGTGAGCTCGGGCGCAGGCTCGGCGACGGGATAGCGGCGGCGACCATCTCGTTCGGGGTGGGGATGGTCATCCTGATCTGCATGCTGCCGTGGATCCTGCCCGGCCTGCGCAAGGTGCGGGTGGCGCTGCGCGCCGGGACACTGCGCTGGTGGCAGATGCTGGGCGGGTTGTGCGGTGCGTTTCTGGTTGCCACGCAGGGCCTGACGGTCGCATCGATTGGCGTCGCCGTGTTCACGGTGGCGGTGGTGGCCGGACAGTCGGCGTCGAGCCTGGCGGTCGATCGGGCGGGGCTCGCACCCGGCGGTGCGCATCCTGTCACGTTCAACCGCGGGCTGGCCGCGATCCTGTGCGTGATCGCGGTCGTGATCGCGGTCGGCGACCGGCTCGGCGATGCCCGTGCGATCGGCCTTGCGGTGCTTCCGGCGCTCGCGGGCATCGGGATCGCGTGGCAGCAGGGCATGAACGGCTTCGTCCGCCAGGCCGCCGACGGTGCGTTGCCGGCCACCTTCGTGAACTTCGCCGTCGGCACCATCGCCCTCGTCGTGGTCATGCTTTTTCATCGGGTACCCGCTACGCTGCCCACCGAGCCGTGGCTGTACCTGGGTGGGCCGCTCGGCATCGCGTTCATCGCCGTGGCGGCCGCGATTGTGCGGCGCATCGGCGTACTGCTGTTGGGCTTGGGCACGATCGCGGGCCAGATCTCAGGCGCGCTTGTCATCGACAGCGTGGCCCCAACCGCGGGCCGGCCCGACCTGCTCACGTTCCTCGGCGCCACACTCGCCCTCGTCGCGGTTGCCCTCGCCACCCGCCCTCAACGCCCATGAGCCGCTTAGCCTGCCGGCCCGCCCACGGGCCGCTTAGCCTGCCGGCCCGCCCACGAGCCGCTTAGCCGGCCGGCCCACGGGACGCGCGCAGTCGCCTTCGCCGACGGGCAGGTGCCGCTGCCGAACAGGTTGCGCGACCGGGCGACCGCCGCCCGGTGCTCCCAGCTCGTGCCGCCCTCCGCGGTGAGCAGGTGGTACCACACCGAGCGTTTCCACAGGCACGGGCGCCTCTGCCTTGGCGGCGATGGACTTGACTGCGGGCGTGGCAGGGCCCACGCACATTGCCGTTTCGCGGGTAGGAGGTGTCCTGATTCGGCCTTGTCGTCAATGGACGGTCAGTCGGTGGCCGGCTTGGTCGCGGCATCGAGGCGGGCGCGGGCACCGTCGAGGCGCGCCTGGCAGATGGCCGCGAGCTGCTCGCCGCGCTCCCACAGCGCCAAGGCTTCCTCCAGCGTGCCGCCGCCCGACTCAAGCTTCGTCACGACCTCGGCCAGCTCGGCCCGGGCCGCCTCATAGGACAGGTCCTCACTCACGCCAACACCACCATCACTCCCTGCGCCACACCGCGCCACAGTCTGGCACTCCGACGAACCGCGCCATCAAACGCAACCCGCGGGCGCGACGGGGCCACGGCTGCCGCGCCGTCGGATGCGGTGCGCCGGCGGGCGGGGCCGGGGCGTGTGGTCATGACGTCACCATAGCGGCAAGCTCGCCCTTGGCCAGCCGGACCCGCAGCGCATCGCCGTTGCTCGCCTTGGCCGCGTCGGTGAGCACATGCCCATCGCTGGTCTGCACAATCGCATAACCCCGGCTGAGTGTCGCGCCGGGCGAAAGCCCCCGCAATCGCGCCAGCGTATGCGCCAGGTCGCTGTCGGCCCTGCTCAGTCTAAAGTCGACGATCCGGCGCAGCCGGTCGACCGCGTGGTGCAGGTCGGCTTCGAGCCGATCCACCAGCGCGTGCGGATTGGCCAGGGAGGGCCGGCTGCGGATGGAGTCGAGCCGCTGCTGCTCGCGGTCGATGCGGTGGCGCAGCGCCTGGGTGAGCCGGGAACGGGCCTGCGCCATGAGCCGGAGCTCGTCGCCCAGATCAGGTACGACCCGCTTGGCCGCATCTGTAGGCGTCGACGCGCGCATGTCGGCCACCCAGTCGACCAGCGGGGTGTCGGGCTCGTGCCCGATGGCGGAGATGACCGGCGTGCGGCAGGCGAACACGGCCCGGCACAGCGCCTCATCGCTGAACGGCAGCAGATCCTCCACCGAGCCGCCGCCCCGCGCGAGGATGATGACGTCAACCGATTCGTCCGCATCGAGGGTCTGCAATGCGCCAATGATGGACGGCGCTGCCGTCGGCCCCTGCACTGTGACGTTGAGCACGCGAAAGTCGACCGCCGGCCAGCGACGCTTGGCATTTGTCAGCACATCGCGCTCGGCCGCGCTGGCGCGCGCCGTGATCAGCCCGATGCGGTGCGGCAGGAACGGTGGCCTGCGCTTGCGCCGCGGGTCGAACAGCCCTTCGGCGGCGAGCAACTGCTTGAGCTGCTCCAGCCGGGCCAGCAGCTCACCCAGCCCGACCAGCCGCACCTGATCGGCGCGCAACGAAAGCGTGCCGCGCTGGGCGAACCACTCGGGCCGGGCATGCGCCACGATCCGCGCGCCCTCCTGCAGGTTGGGCGCGCCGCTGTCGAGCACGTCACGGTTGGCGGTCAGGGTGAGGCTCAGATCGGCGCTCGGGTCGCGCAGCGTGACGAACACCGTGCTCGACCCAGGCCGCCGCGACAGCTGCGCCACCTGGCCGTCCACCCACACCCAGCCGAGCTTGCCGATCCATGAACTAATTTTCTGACTGACCACCCGAACGGGCCATGGCTGCTCCGCTGTGCTCTGTTCGCTCACGCACCGAGGATAGAATCACCGTGTGACAAACACTCCTCGCAAGCGCGTTCTTCTCGCCAAACCCCGCGGTTACTGCGCCGGTGTCGATCGGGCCGTGCAGACCGTCGAGGAGGCACTCAAGCTCTACGGCGCGCCGATCTATGTGCGCAAGCAGATCGTGCACAACAAGCACGTGGTCTCCACGCTTGAGGCCAAAGGCGCGATCTTCGTCGAGGAGAACGAGGAGGTGCCACAGGGAGCAACGGTCGTCTTCTCCGCGCACGGCGTGGCGCCCGAGGTCTACGAGCAGGCGCGGCAGCGCAATCTCAAGGCCATCGACGCGACCTGCCCGCTGGTCACCAAGGTGCACCAGGAGGCCCGCCGGTTCGCCGCCGAAGACTACGACATCCTGCTCATCGGCCACGATGGGCACGAGGAGGTCATCGGCACCAGCGGCGAGGCCCCGGCGCACATCCAGCTCGTGGATGGCCCTGACGACGTCGACAAGGTCACCGTGCGCGACCCGAGCAAGGTGGTGTGGCTGTCGCAGACGACGCTGAGCGTCGATGAGACGCTCGCCACGGTCGACCGGCTCAGGCAGAAGCTCCCGCTGCTCCAGTCGCCGCCCAGCGACGACATCTGCTACGCGACGCAAAACCGCCAGCAGGTGATGAAGCAGATCGCGCCCGACTGCGACGTCGTGCTCGTCGTCGGCTCGCGCAACTCATCCAACTCGGTGCGCATGGTCGAGGTGGCCGTGCAGGCCGGCGCGCCGCGGGGGCATCTGGTCGACTTCGCGCACGAGATCCGCGATGAGTGGCTCGACGGCGCGACGACCGTCGGCGTGTCGTCGGGCGCGAGCGTGCCCGACGAGCTCGTGACACAGGTGCTCGACCACCTCGCCGAGCGTGGCTTCACCGACGTGGAAGAGGTCGTGACGACGGACGAGCGGCTCGTGTTCTCGCTGCCGCAGGAGCTCAAGCGCGACATGAAGGCCGCAGCGGCCGCGAAAGGCTGAGCCCGCCGAATGGGCCGAGCTGCCGCGAGCAGGTGCGACATGACGGACGCAGCGGCCACGACATGAAAGCCGCAGCCCCCGATCGCCGCCGCGTCCGAATTCCGCCAGTCATCGGGCTTGCGGCGAGGCAGACTGGGCGACGTGGATTTGTACTCAGCCATCAGCAGCAGGGATCGCCGGTTCGATGGGCGGTTCTGGATCGGCGTGACCACGACGGGCATTTATTGCCGTCCATCCTGTCCGGCCCGCACGCCCAAGCGGGAGAATGTGCGGTACTTCCCCAGCGTGGCGGCCGCGTCGAAGGCGGGCTTCCGGGCGTGCCGGCGGTGCGCTCCGGATGCGGTGCCGGGCTCGCCGCAGTGGGACATCAGGGCCGACATCACGGCGCGCGCTGTCCGGCTGATCAACGACGGGGTCGTGGATCGCGGAGGGGTGCCCGCTCTCGCGGCGCGCCTGGGCTACACCGAGCGTCACCTCAACCGCCTGCTTACCGACGAACTCGGTGCCGGCCCCTTGGCGCTCGCCCGCACGCAACGCGCCCAGACGGCGAAAACACTGATCAGCAAGACCGACATGGGGCTGGCCGAGATCGCATTCGCGTCAGGCTTCGGCAGCGTGCGGCAATTCAATGAGACTTTCCGCGACGTGTACGGCTGTCCGCCCTCGATGTTGCGCCGGCACCCGATCGCGGCGGACGGCGGGATCTCACTGCGCCTGAGCTACCGCCAGCCGATCGCGGTCGAGCCGCTGTTCGATTTCCTTGGCGCGCGGACGATTCCGGGCATGGAGTCCTATGTGGACGGCGCATACTCGCGGCCGCTGCACCTGCCGCACGGCAGGGCGAGGGTCACGCTGACTCCCGCGGACGGGCACATCGCGGCATCGCTGCACCTGTCGGACATTCGCGACCTGACGCCCGCCGTCGCGCGCTGCCGCCGCCTGCTCGATCTCGACGCCGACCCGGGCGCGATCGAGTCGGCGCTTTCCGAGTTCGGTGACGCCGCGCGCGGGGTCCGGCTGCCGCGCGCCGTGGACGGGTTCGAGATGGGCGTGCGCGCCATCGTGGGCCAGCAGATCAGTGTGGCCGGCGCGCGGACCGTCCTTTCACGACTGCTGGTGAACGGTGCCTTCCCGACGCCCGAGGAGCTGCTGGAGCTTCCGGACGAGGCCTTCGCCATGCCGGGCCGGCGCCGGGAGACGTTGCGCGCCTTGGCCAGGGCCATGCTCGACGGCCTCACGCTCGATTCCGGAAGCGACCGTGCCACGACGCGGGCCGAGCTGCTCGCGCTGCCGGGCATAGGCGAATGGACGGCGGACTATATCCTGCTGCGCGCGCTCGGAGACCCGGATGTGTTCCTGCCCACCGATCTCGGCTCGAAGCACGGGGCCGCCGCCCTGGGCCTGCCCACCGATCCGTCCGAGCTTGCCAGGCACGCCGAACGCTGGCGCCCCTGGCGATCGTATGCCCAAATTCTGCTTTGGAGAGCGATACCAAATGATCACAATTGAGACACCGATCGGGCCGTTCAGCATGACGGGCAACGGATTCGCGGTCACGCAGGCGCGGTTCGGCAACCCGGATCTGCCCGACGGCGAGGTGCCCGAGCAAGCGGTCAAGGCCTTGCACGCCTACTTCGACGGCGACTTCCACGCGCTGGACTCGGTGCCGGTGCAACAGAGCGGGACGCCCTACCTGGAGCACTGCTGGGATGTGCTGCGCACGCTCACTGAGCCGATCACCTACACCGAGTTCGCTCATATAACCGGAAAACCTCATGCGGTACGAGCGGCGGCCCAGGGTTGCGCGCGGAATCTCATCGCGTTGTTCGTGCCGTGCCACCGCGTGCTGCGCACGGACGGCACGCTGGGCGGATACCGCTGGGGGCTGGACATCAAGCGGGCACTGCTGGAGCACGAGCGGCTGATTGTCGCAGGGACGCGCTAACGTTTGCTCCCATGGCGCAGGAGCAGAAGGAAGAGAAAGACAAGAAGACCGACGACACCCCGGAGCCCACCGACGACCTGGTGACCACACACCACCAGGTCGCGGGGCTGAGCTACACCGCGACCGCGGGCCGGGTCGTGCTCCGGTTCGAGTCGCACACCGACGACAAGTTCGACGGGCACAAGGCCAAGGCCGAGATGTTCATGGTCTCCTATGTGCTCGACGACGGCGACCGGCGCGGGCGCCCGGTCATCTTCGCGTTCAACGGCGGTCCCGGCTCGTCGAGCGTGTGGCTGCACCTGGGCCTGCTCGGCCCGCGCCGGGTGCTGATGGGCGACGCGGGCGACCTCCTGCCGCCACCCTATGAGCTCGGCGACAACGCCGAGACGCTGCTTCGCCATGCCGATCTGGTGTTCATCGATCCGGTGTCGACCGGTTTCTCGCGCACGGTCAAGGGCGAAAAGCCCAAGGACTACCACGGGTTCACGGCCGACATCGAGAGCATCGGCGAGCTGATCCGGCTATGGTGTTCCCGCAACGGGCGCTGGATGTCGCCGAAATACCTGTGTGGCGAGTCCTATGGCACGCTTCGCGCCGCCGGGCTGGCGCAGCACCTGCAGGAGCGGCACGGCATGTGGCTCAACGGGCTCATTCTCGTGTCCAGCGTGCTCAACCTGGGCACGCTGGAGTTCCATCCCCACCTGGACCTCGCCTATCCGCTGTTCCTGCCCACCTACGCGGCGATCGCGCACTATCACGGGCTGCACGGCGAGCGTCCCCTGGCCGACGTGCTCGCCGAGGCCGAGCAGTTCGCCGCGCGCGACTATCCGTGGGCGCTCAGCCGCGGCTCCCGGCTGACCGACGAGGAGCGCGCCGACGCGATCGCCCGGCTGGCCCGGATCAGCGGGCTGTCCGAGGATTACGTCGATCGCGTCAACCTGCGCCCGGAGCACATGCGCTTCTACACCGAGCTGCTGCGGGCGCAGCGCAAGACGGTGGGGCGGCTCGACGGGCGGTTCACCGGCTGGGAGGCCGACTACGGCAAGGAGATGTGGACCTCCGACCCGTCGTTCGACGCCATCATGGGGCCTTACACGGCGGCCATCAACCAATACCTGCGCGAGGAGCTGAAGGTCGAAAACGACATGCCCTACGAGGTTTTGGCGTGGCGGCAGGTCAACCCGTGGTCGTTCAAGGAGTTCGAGGGGCAGCACGTCAACGTGGCCGACAAACTCGCCCGCGCAATGCGGTCCAATCCCCACATGCGGGTGCAGGTCGCGTGCGGTTACCACGACGGGGCCACACCCTATTACGCGAGCGAGCACACCTTCGCCCAGCTGGAGATCCCGCGTGAGCTGGCCGGAAACATCGAGTTCCGCTACTACGAGGCCGGCCACATGATGTATGTCCACGAACCTTCCCGCGTGGCGCAGTCGGCACATATCGCGGAGTTCATTCAGGCTTAGGGGGTGACCACTCTCGCGATAGTCGTCATCTGCCTGCTGGCCGGGGGCGGGCTCGGGTGGTTCGCCGCCCGTGCCCGCGTCGCGCCGGAGCTCGCCCGGCTGACCGCCACTCTTGAGGCCACACAGGCCGGCGAGACCCGGCTGGAGCAGGCCATGCGGGCCTTGTCGTTCGAGGCGACGGCGCAGTCGCAGGAGGCGGTGGCGCGGGTTATCGCGCCGCTGCACGAGACGTTGCGCCAGCTTGAGCACGACCGGGTGGACGCCTACGCGGAGCTGCGTTCGCAGCTGCGCGTGGCCAACGAGCAGACCGGGCAGCTGGTCGGCGCGCTGCGCACCAGCGGCACACGCGGGCGGTGGGGCGAACACCAGTTGCGCCGCATCGTCGAGGCGGCCGGCATGCTGCAGCACTGCGACTTCGACGAGCAGGTGACGACCGTCGTCGAGGGATCGGTGCTGCGGCCCGACCTGGTCGTCCGGCTGCACGGCGGCCGAAGCGTCGTGGTTGACGCGAAGGTACCCCTTGAGGCTTATCTCAACGAAGACTTCGACGGGCACGCCAAGGCGCTTCGCGCACATGTGGACGCGTTGAGCGCACGCGGATACTGGCACGCGTTCGCGCAGGCGCCCGAGTTCGTCGTGTTGTTCGTGCCGGCCGAACCGTTCCTCAACGTGGCGCTTGAGCGCGATCCGACTCTGCTGGAGCACGCGTTCGGCCGCAACGTCGTGCTCGCCACACCGTCCACATTGGTCGCACTGCTGCGCACGGTGGCCTACACCTGGCGGCAGGAGGCGTTGTCGCGCAACGCGATGGAGGTGCACCGGGTGGCCAAGCAGCTGTACACGCGGCTTGGCACAGTCGGCGGGCACCTGACCAAGCTGGGCAACTCGCTCACGGCCTCGGTCGCGGCATACAACAACGCGATCGGCTCGCTTGAGCAGCGGGTGCTGGTGAGCGCGCGGCGGCTGGCCGAAATGGGTGTGGCAGACGACACGCTGCCGGTCCTGGAGCCGGTCGAGTCGGCACCGCGCCGGCCGCAGGCCCCGGAGTTCGTGGACGGCCTGCCCTAGGATCGGCAGACTTGGAAAACGGGGCGGCAGTCACTACCGTCGGCTTGTGCCCGCTCATTTAGGACGGCGAATCCTGGAGTTTCTCAAACAGCCCCTTGGCTGGCTGAGCATTGTGGCGCTGGTGCTCGTGGTGATGTGCTGCTACACGGGCGCGGTGATGGGCGGTCTGATCCCGGGCATCGGCGGCGAGAAGCGCCCACCCGTCTCGGAGGCCGTCGAACCGCCGCTGCCGTCCGGGCCCGCGCCGGAGCCGGTTGCCACGCCGTCGGTGGCGCCGCTTGAGCCCGAACCGTCGCCCACCCCGACGATGACCCGCAACCCGCGCTGTCATCCGAACTACAGCGTGTGCCTGCCGATCGTGCGCAGGCTGAGCTGCAACCAGATCCGGCAGCGCGACTTCAAGGTGATCGACGGCAAAGACCCGTACGGTCTGGATCCCGATCGGGACGGAATCGCCTGCGAACGGCGGCGCGACTGACGACCGTCGGCCGCGAGTCCTGGCCTATTGGGCCATGCACATTCATGTGGCCATAGATACGTTGTGTGCCGTGTCGAATGCTCTCGGTAAAAAGATCCTGGCGTTCCTTAAGCAGCCGGTCGGTGTGCTTTCCGTTGTCGCACTGTCATTGGTCGTCTTGTGTTGCTGCGGCGGGTCTATCCTAGGTGGACTGTTGCCCAGCGGTGGGCAGCAGAAGGCGGTCTCGCAGCAGGCCACGACAACGCCATCGGCAGCCCGGTCGCCTTCCATGTCGCCCTCGCCCTCGGCCGTGCCGTCGCCGGCCATGAGCCCGGCAGCGGTCCTGATGAGCCCGACGACCAGCGCGCCAAGGCCTGCCCCGACGGCAACCCGGACGTCGAAGTCGCCGAGCCCCAAGCCCGACTGCCACCCGAACTACAGCGTGTGCCTGCCCAGAGTGACGGACCTCGATTGCACGGAGATCCCACACAAGAACTTCCGGGTTATCGGTGGTCGCGACCCGTACAAGCTTGACCGCGACGACGACGGCATCGCGTGCGAGTCCAATTAGGACGCACCACGCGATGCGAGCCGAGTTGTCGTTTCGAGGCGTCGCGCCGGTACTTCACCAGGCCCTTGAGTTAGCCGACGGCACGCATCAGCCGCGCCTTGAGGCCGTCGAGGTCTGTCTGCGGAATGTCGATGTGGTGTGGCCGGATCATCAGGCCCTTTTCCAGAGATTTATGCCTGGTACCGGGTCGACTGGGCGCAAGGCACAGGCCTGCCACCAGGACCCGTGGGAGGACTTTGTGAGCTTCGTGCGGAAGGCGCCCGACGCCCGTTCGGGGTCGCTGACGGTCCGGCTGGCCGGGGCTTTCACCGTCACGCAGGAGCTGGGATGAGCTGCCGCGCGGTGGAGGCGTCACGGCGCCTGCTGGAGAACGCCAAGGCGGCCGGTGCGGTGCGCAAAGACACCGAGATCGGCGACATCTCCCGGCTGCTGGAAGCAGCTCCAGTCGGTCGACCTGGGTGGGGGACGAGCGAAGCAGCGAGCTCCGCAGGCGGTACCTGGGACGAGATCGGGGCGCGTTATCGGCGAAAGCAAGCTTCTTGGGCGTGAGTCTGACCATAGGCATCGTCAACCACGACATAAGAACAGACGATCTCGTCGTTCATGGCACTGGCATCGACTGATTTGTCCGGTATCCTCCAAATCCCTCAGTTTGCGGAAGGCTCTCAGATGACGCTCGCCATCCCCAGGTACCACAAGCTGATGTGGCCGGCGCTCACAGCCTTCAAGCAGCTGGGTGGTTCGGCGACGGTCAACGAGCTGTATGGGCTCGTCGTGCAGAACGAGGGCTTCACCGAAGAGCAGCAGGCTGTCGTCGCACCGAATGGCCGGGAGGCTCAGATCCAGTACCGGCTGAGGTGGGCGCTGACCCACTTGAAGGCGATCGGCGCGGCGAACAACACTGCTCGTGGCGTGTGGGCGATCACCGAGCACGGCGATTCGCTCACCGAGGACCAGATGATCAGCGAGCACTGGGCTTATCGCGACGAGCTACGGCGCAAGCGAGCTGCTCGTGCGGATGGGTCGGAGACCACCGACGTCGGAGGTGAGGAGGAAGTGGACGACGCTGGTGGTGACGAGCCCGACGGCACCGAGGTCGAGTGGAAGGACCAGCTCCTCACGTGCCTGCGAGCCCTTTCCCCGGAAGGATTTGAGCGCCTCTCGCAGTTGTTGTTGCGCGAAGCGGGCTTCGAGAACGTTGTCGTCACTGGGAGGTCCGGTGACGGTGGCATCGACGGCAAGGGAGCCTATCGGTTCGCGCTCGTGTCATTCCCAGTCTTCTTCCAGTGCAAGCGATACACGGGTTCTGTGACGGCAGGTGAAGTCCGCGACTTCCGCGGGGCGATGGATGGCCGAGGTGGGAATGGTCTCTTCATCACGACAGGAGCCTTCACTCGTGACGCGCGAAAGGAAGCGGCCCGAGACGGGGCAAAGCCGATCGATCTGATTGACGGCACTGAGCTCTGCGACCTGCTGCGTCGGTTTCGGCTCGGGGTATCGGTGACCAAGCGGGTGGTGGAGGACATCGCCGTCAAACCCGAATTCTTCGACGAGTATCGCTAGCTCGACTGGGTGCGACGCCTTCGTCCCGGACCTTGTCTTGGTCAGCTGCCCGAGCGTGGAGGAGATGGTGTCGGATGAACCTCGTAGACTCGTCTGAGTAGCTGGATAGGCGGATCACTCCGAGCCACGAAATTACAGGTCAGAAGGGTACTCGCGTTCGTATGTCACTCACCATTGGGATCGTCGGCCTGCCCAACGTCGGCAAGAGCACCCTGTTCAATGCATTGACCCGCAACGATGTGCTCGCGGCGAACTACCCGTTCGCCACGATCGAGCCCAATGTCGGCGTGGTCGGCCTGCCCGACGAGCGGCTGACAAAGCTGGCCGAGATGTTCGCCTCGCAGCGCATCGTGCCCGCCCCTGTGTCCTTTGTGGACATCGCGGGGTTGGTGCGCGGCGCCTCGAAGGGGCAGGGGCGCGGCAACGCGTTCCTGGCCAACATCCGCGAGGCGAGCGCCATCTGCCAGGTGGTGCGCGCCTTCAGTGACCCCAACGTGGTGCACGTGGAGGGCAAGATCTCACCGCGCGACGACATCGAGACCATCAACACCGAGCTGATCCTCGCCGACCTGCAGACCATCGAAAGGGCGTTGCCACGCCTGGAGAAGGAGGGCAAGACGCGCAAGGATCGCCTGCCCGTGTTCCAGGCGGCCAAGGAGGCGGGCGAGATACTCAACAACGGCACGACGCTCTACGCGGCCGGTGTGGACCTCGAACCACTCCGCGAGCTACACCTGCTGACCGGCAAGCCGTTCCTCTACGTGTTCAATGTGGACGAGGAGGAGCTGGCCAATCAGGCGTTCCTGGACGAGCTGCGGGCACTGGTGGCGCCCGCCGAGGCCATCTTCATGGACGCGAAGATCGAGTCCGAGCTGATCGATCTGCCGGAGGACGAGGCGCGCGAGATGCTGGAGGCGATCGGGCAACCCGAGCCAGGACTCGACCAGCTGATCCGGGTCGGCTTCCGCACACTGGGCCTGCAGACCTACCTGACGGCCGGGCCCAAGGAGGCGCGGGCGTGGACCGTCCCGGTCGGCGCCACCGCGCCGGAGGCCGCGGGCGTCATCCACTCCGACTTCCAGCGCGGGTTCATCAAAGCCGAGATCGTGGGATACGACGACCTCATGGCGGCCGGCTCGATGGCGGCGGCCAAGGCGGCCGGCAAGGTCCGCATCGAGGGCAAGGACTACGTGATGGCTGACGGCGACGTGGTCGAGTTCCGGTTCAACGTGTGATGTCCATGTGGGCCGGCAGGACCGCCACGATGGGCGCGTCGGCCGGCAGCCACGTGACGGAGTCGAGTTCGTCGACGGCGAGCCAGCGTAGGTCGCTGTGCTCCAGCGGCTCCGGCGTTCCCTGCACGAGCTGCGCCGCGTAGACCCGCAGCACGGCCCGCCCGTTGCCCAGCGGCACATCCTGCCCCACCCGCACGCCGACCGCGATGACGACCCCGAGCTCCTCCTCGCACTCGCGCACGAGGGCCGCCTCCTCGGTCTCGCCGGGCTCCACCTTGCCGCCCGGAAACTCCCACTTTCCCGCGACCTCGGGCGGATCGGAGCGCTCACAGGCCAAAACGCGTCCGTCGGAGACTATCGCGGCACCGACGATGACGCGGAGATCGGAGAAAGTAGGCACGGGATGACAGCGTGCCAGACGAACGGCCATAACACGATTGGCCATGTCGGCAGCGTCCTGCGAAGTACCTGAAGGTCGGTTTTGTGTGCGTGGACACACAGCGGGTAAGCAGGCAGGATAGGAGAACCGGAAGGCAACGGTGCGGAGAAGATTCGGCCACAAGCCGGCAACGACGCTGGAGGTGTGAATGGGCGTGGTCTGGAAGCGGGGCCAGAGACGCGACTACCTCAGCGACGCACTATCGCAGCTGTCGGGATGGCTGCACGACGGTGATTGCATCCGCAGGACGCTTCTGCTTGACGACGCTCAGCATGCCATCCTGACGGAGCGGATCCAGATCGCGGCCGAGGCGCTGGGAGTGCGCCCACAGATCCGGCGCCTCGATGGGCGCACGCAGATCCAGGTCTGCTCGGAAAGCGACGGCCGGCTGACCCCCGCCGAGGTGGGCTTGGCCGCCCGGGTCGAGGCTGTGTATCAGTCGCTGTCGTGAAGCGCGTCGCATCAAATCAAGCGGCCCGGGTCGAGGCTGTGTATCAGTTGCTTTCGCGAAGTGCGCCGCCTCAAATCAGGCGGCCTGCGACGAGGCCGTCTATCAGTCGCTGTCCTAGGTTCCAGTTCCGAGCAATGAGTCCACGCCGGCGAGGCGGAGGGTGCGCTGCACGCCCGGCTGGATGGTGTGGAAGTTCACCTCCACGTCGCGGTTGATGGCATGCCGGTACACCGTGAGCAGCGCCCGGATGCCGGAGGAGTCTAGGAACGCGAGCTCGGCGAAATTCATGTCCAGGCGCGTGCATTTCGAGCCGTCGATGGCGTTGAGTAGCCAATCGGTTACCTGATCGGCATTGGCGAAGTCGATTTCTCCGACGAGGCGGACGGTACAGACGCCGTCTACCACAGTCATTCGGTAGGCGCGGGGCATCCAGATCATTTAACCCGGATGACCCGCGCCAAACCTTATTTTTTGTCCGGATGGTAGTAGTTCAGGTCACCGGGATCGAGCGGGAACTGAGTCTGGTCGCCGAACGGGGACGCGGCGGCCACGCGGTCGGAGAGCATCTCGTTGAGGTTGACGTGGCCGTCGGGGCCCACCTCCGGGCCCGCGGCCTCGGCCGAGCGGCTGAAGTCGACCGGCGCCTTGCCCTCCATGACCGTGACCGGGGGAGAGTGCAGGGTGGGTTCGGCGGGCGCGGCCGTGGGCAGCTGGTCCCGCCGGAGAATCTTGCGAGCGATCACCACGAGCGGATCATACCGGCGATCGACGACGCGCTCCTTCATCGGGATGATCGCGTTGTCAGTGATCTTGATGTGCTCCGGGCACACCTCGGTGCAGCACTTGGTGATGTTGCAGTAGCCCAGCCCCTGCTGCTGCGTGGCGAACTCCTTGCGGTCGCCGCGCGCGTCCAACGGGTGCATGTCGAGCTCGGCCGCGCGGATGAAGAACCGCGGGCCGGCGAACTCGCGCTTGTTTTCCTCGTGGTCGCGCACGACGTGGCAGGTGTTCTGGCACAGGAAGCACTCGATGCACTTGCGGAACTCCTGCGAGCGCTCGACATCGATCTGCTGCATGCGATAGTCGCCCGGCGCGACATCCGCGGGCGGAGCGAACGCCGGCAGTTCACGTGCCTTCTGGTAGTTGTACGACACGTCCGTCACCAGATCGCGGATCACCGGGAACGTGCGCAGCGGCGTCACCGTCACGGTCTCGCTCTCCTCGAATGTGGACATCCGGGTCATGCACGCCAACCGCGGCATACCGTTGATCTCCATCGAGCACGAGCCGCACTTGCCCGCCTTGCAGTTCCACCGGCACGCCAGATCGGGCTCCTGCGTGGCCTGCAGCCGGTGGATGACGTCGAGCACGACCTCGCCCTCGTTGACCTCCACCTGGTAGTCGTTGAGCCGGCCGCCGGACGAGTCGCCGCGCCAAACCTTGAACTTCCTCACTTGCTTCCTCCGCTGCGCTCCGGGAGCCCTGGCTTTTGATTCACTCGGGGCGAGCCCTCGCTCATGACTGCGACAGCTCCTCGTCGGTCATGTACTTGGCGAGCTCCGACTTGTCGAACAGGTCGAGTAGATCGGGCCGCATGGTGGGGACGGGCTGGCGCGTCAACTCCACGTCCCCCGACGAAGGGGCGAGCCCGCACACCAGGTTGATCCGGCGCCACTGTGGGTCCATCTTCGGGTAGTCCTCGCGGGTGTGCCCGCCGCGCGACTCCGTGCGCTCCAGCGCTGCCTTGGCCGTGCACTCCGACACCACCAGCATGTTGCGCAGGTCAAGCGCCAGGTGCCAGCCGGGGTTGTAGCGGCGGCCGCCCGTGGCGCCGACCTTCTGCACCCGCTCCTTGAGCGCGGCCAGGTCGATGATGGCCTGCTGCAGCTCGCCCTCGCGCCGGATGATGCCCACGAGGCTGCCCATGACCTCCTGCAGCTCGTGCTGCAGCGTGTATGGGTTTTCCCCGCCGTCCCGCGAAAGCGGCGCGAGCGCGAACTCCGACGCGGCGTCCACATCGGACGGACGCACCTTCGGCCTGCCGTCCAAAGCGGACGCATATGCCGCCGCGTGCTCACCGGCCCGCTTGCCGAACACCAGCAGGTCGGACAGGCTGTTGCCGCCCAAGCGGTTTGAGCCGTGCATGCCGCCCGAGCACTCGCCCGCCGCGAACAGGCCCGGCACCGAGGTCGCGGCCGTGTCGGCGTCGACCTCGATGCCGCCCATGACGTAGTGGCACGTCGGCCCGACCTCCATGGGCTGCTTGGTGATGTCGACGTCGGCCAGCTCCTTGAACTGGTGATACATCGAGGGCAGCTTCTTGCGGATCACCTCGGCCGGAAGCCGCTTGCTGACATCGAGATAAACCCCTCCGGATTTGGTACCGCGTCCGGCCTTCACCTCGCTGTTGATCGCACGCGCGACCTCATCGCGCGGCAGGAGCTCCGGCGGCCGCCGGTTGTTGTCCGGATCGGTGTACCACCTGTCGGCCTCCTCGGGCGTCTCCGCGTACTGCTTGCGGAACACGTCGGGGACATATTTGAACATGAATCTCTCACCGAGCGTGTTGGTGAGGATCCCGCCGTCGCCGCGCACCGACTCGGTCACGAGGATGCCCTTGACCGACGGCGGCCACACCATGCCGGTCGGGTGGAACTGCAGGAACTCCATGTTGATCAGCTTGGCCCCGGCACGCAGCGCGAGCGCGTGGCCATCGCCCGTGTATTCCCAGGAATTCGACGTCACCTTGTATGACTTGCCGACCCCACCGGTGGCGAGCACGATCGCCGGCGCCTCGAACAGCACGAACTCGCCGGACTCGCGGTAGTACCCGAACGCGCCCGCGATCGCCCCTTCAGGAGAGAGCATCAGCTCCGTGATGGTCGTCTCGGCGAACACGCGGATGCGCGCCTCATAGTCGCCGTATTGCGCCTTGTCCTCCTGCTGCAGCGACACGATCTTCTGCTGCAGCGTGCGGATCAGCTCCAGCCCGGTGCGGTCGCCGACGTGCGCCAGGCGCGGGTATTCGTGCCCGCCGAAGTTGCGCTGCGAGATGCGCCCATCCCGCGTCCGGTCGAACAGCGCGCCGTAGGTCTCCAGCTCCCAGATCCGGTCCGGCGACTCCTTGGCGTGCAGCTCGGCCATGCGGAAGTTGTTGAGGAACTTGCCGCCGCGCATGGTGTCGCGGTAGTGCACCATCCAGTTGTCGTTGCTGTTGACGTTGCCCATCGCGGCGGCCGCGCCGCCCTCGGCCATGACCGTGTGCGCCTTGCCGAACAGCGACTTGGAGATGATCGCGGTGCGCTTGCCGGCCAGCCGGGCCTCGATGGCGGCCCGCAGCCCGGCGCCGCCCGCGCCGATCACGACGACATCGTATTGGTACTTGTCCATTAGCCCACGAACCTTAGGTCACTAATCCAATCGGCGGCCACGGCCATGATGTACGCGTCGGTGACGGCCAGTGTCGCCAGCGTGATCCAGGCCAGGCCCATGTGCCGGGAGTTGAGCTTCGACACGAGCGTCCACGCCTTGTACCGCATGGGATGCTTCGAGAAGTGCTTGAGCCGCCCGCCGACGATGTGGCGGCACGAGTGGCACGACAGCGTGTAGGCCCACAACATGATGACGTTGACCCACAGGATCACGTTGCCCAGCCCGAAGCCGAACGACCCATCGGACTTCACGTGCGCCAGCACGGCGTCGTAAGTATTGATGATCGAGATGATCCCCGCGGCGTAGAACGCGTACCGGTGGAAATTCTGGAAGATGAGCGGGAAGCGCGTCTCGCCGCCGTAGCGCTTGTGCCCGTCGGGCACCGCGCACGCGGGCGGCGACATCCAGAACGACCGGTAGTAAGCCTTCCGGTAGTAATAGCACGTCAGGCGGAAGAGCAGCAGGAACGGCAGGCTCAGTGCGGCATAGGGGATCAGCGGGTGATCCGGCAGGAAGCGCCCGAAGTGCGCGGCGCCCTCGACGCAGCCCATCGACACGCACGGCGAATAGAAGGGCGTGAGGTAGCTGTATGCCTCCACCCAATAGTTGTCCTGCAGGAACACGCGGACCGTTGCGTAGGCCACCCACGCGGTGAGCCCAACCACCGTGAGCAGCGGAGCGAGCCACCACCGGTCGGTGCGCAACGTCTTGGCCGCGATCTCGGCGCGAGACTTCGCGCCGGTCGGCCTCGTTGCCAACGTCGTCATCTTTGTCTCTCCAGCACAGCAGGGCCCAGTTAACGGGCTCGATCACCGACACGGTACGCCCGCGCGTTGTCTCACCCGCTCGCGCCCCCGGTGAAGTTCCACGACGCGAGGCGCATGGCGGGGCAGGAGACGTTCTGCAGCTCCCGCCTGATGTTGGGCAGCGGGGTCACCTCGGCCCCGATGCCGAGCACCCGGCCCGGCGCGAGCGCGCTCACATAGCCTTGTGTGAAGCGGAAATTGCGCACCGGCCGCACGATCTCACCGTGCTCGACCAGCCAGGCCCCGTTGCGGGTGAGACCGGTGATCACCAGCGTGCGGGGGTCGAGCACGCGGGTGTACCAAAAATCACTCACCAAAATCCCGCGGCGCATTTCACTGATCATCTGCTCGGCGCTGGACGAGCCGCCCGCGAAGGCGAGGTTGACGGCCATCGGGCCCCAGTTGTCGTCCGAGAGCGCGTGCCCGGTGGAGGCGGTGCCCGCCTCGGCGGCCGAGCGCCGGTCGTATGCCACCGTGCGCGTGACCCCGTGCTCGACCAGGCTCAGGTGGCCGCGCGGCGTGCCCTCGTGGTCGAACGGCCGCCCGCCAACGCCCGCGAACGGGTCGTCGTAGATGCTCACTGCCGGGTCGAACTGGGCCTCGCCGAGATGCGCGAAGCAGCGCCCGTCGTTGAGATATTTCCCATTGAAGCCGTGGTACGAGAAGTTGCTCAGGATGTCGGCGACCGCCTCCGGCTGGAGCACGACCTCGTACCGGCCCGGCGGCAGCTCCACGGGATCGCCCTGCGCCCGTGCCGACGCGGCCGCACGCGCACCGAGCGCCGCCCCGTCGATGTCGGACAGTTGCACGGCGTGGCGTCGCGCGACCCCGTCGGCGCCGTCGTGCCGGGCTATGCCGTCCATGTCGGCGCTCGTGGCGGTGGCGTCGAGCGCCTGCCCGGCCGAGTTGCGGTAGGAGCCCGCCCAACGGACCGTGCGGCAGTAGCCCGCGGTCGACAGGCCACCGGCCGCCTCCACGAAGCCACGCACCACTTCGGCCCGCGCGTCGGGCCCGGGGTCGGTCGGGTCCAGCTGCGGGGTGCCCGCGAGGGACGCGGCAGGAGCGAGCCCAGGCCAACCGGGGTCGCGCGGCGCATCGCCGAGGATGGCGGCGGCCCGGTCAATGAGCGCCTGCGGGTCGGCTGTGGTCGACAGCGCGATGGTGCGCCCTTCGTGGTGCACGCGCAGGCCGACGGTGGTCGTGTCCTCGGCGACGTTCTGGTGGATGAACGAGTTGGCGAAGCGGGTCAGCGCCGCGCGGTTGTGCTCGACCGTCACCTCTATATCCGCACCGGGCAGGGCCTTGCGGGCCTGCTCGAAGATCTGGTCGATCACGAACGCACTCCTACTCGCACGTGCTGGAAGCGGGCCGGCGCGGCGGGATGGCCGGTATGCCCGGTCTGGCTGGGCTGGCCCTTGCCGCAGTTGGGCGTGCCCCAGTTGACGATCTCGCTGGACAGCATGTCCATGGACGACCAGAAGCGCGGCCCGATCCCGGTGTAGGTCGGGTTGCGCAGCATCCGGCCGAGCTTGCCGTTTTTGACCTCGTAGCCGATCTCGCAGCCGAACTGGAAGTTGAGCCGGCGGTCATCGATCGACCAGGAGCGGTTGTTCTCCATGTACACGCCGTCGTCCGTGCTCGCGATGATCTCTTCGAGGGTGTGCGGGCCGGGCTCCAGGCCCACGTTGGTCATGCGCACCATCGGCAGGCGGGACCAGCCGTCGGAGCGCACGCTGCCGCCGTAGTCCAGCCCGGCGAGCGCGGCCGAGTCGCGGCCCGCCAGCACGCCCACCCACTGGCCGTTGCGCACCGCGTAACGCTTGGCGGCGGGCGTGCCCTCGTCGTCGAAGCCGAAGCTGCCCAGCGCGCCGGGGATCGTCGGGTCGATGGTGATGTTCATGAGCTCGGACCCGTATTTGAGGTTGCCGAGGCGGGAAAGGTCGAGCCAGGACGTGCCGGCGAACGCGGCCTCCCAGCCCAGGATGCGGTCGAGCTCGATGGCGTGCCCGACCGACTCGTGGATCTGCAGGCACATCTGCTCGCCGCCCAGGATCAGCGCGGTCTCGCCGGACGGGCACAGCGGCGCGCTCAGCAGCGCCCGCGACTCCTCGGCGACGCGCGCGGCGTGCGCCATCAGGTCGATCTCGTTGACCAGCTCCCAGCCGCGCGTGCCGAACTGCCCCCGCCCGGCCGGATAGGAGCGCCGCTGGGTCTCGCCATCGCCCACGCTGGTCGCGCTGATCCCGGCGCCGCACTCGCGGATGTGCTGATCTATGCGATGGCCCTCGCTGGACACGAACCACTTGCGCGTGTCCCAGATCTGGTAGTGCGCCTCGGCGAGATCGGCCCCGTGCTCGCGGATCGCCTTGGTCGCGTGGACCAGGAGGTCGCCCTTGTCCGACAGCGGCACGGCGAGCGGATCGATCACGCATTCGCTTGCCCAGCTTGCGGTCTGGGCCGGCACGGGGATGAGGTCGATCGGGTCCGAAGGGACGCGAGCGCTCGCCCGAGCGATCTCCGCGGCGCGATGCCCCGCTTCGGTCACCCTTTCCATATCCGGTACGGCGAAAAAGCCCCAGCTCGATCCGACGAGTGCCCGGACACCGAGCCCCGCCGACTCGTCCGAGACGAGATCCTCGATGTCACCGTTGCGTGCGCTCATTGACTCGTATCGCTTGTGCATGACGCGTGCGTCGGCGTAACGAGCACCGGCGTCAAGCGCGGCGGACACGGCCGCCTGCGCGGCGTCGAAGTGGCCCATGTCAGTAGACCCTAGACCCTTTTGCAGGGGCCGTGCCTGCCGCATTATGGATCAATGTCGGCTGTGCTTGAGGTGAACGGTCTGGTCAAACACTTCCCCGTGCGGGGTGGGAAGGTCCGCGCGGTCGACGATCTGTCGCTGTCGGTCGGCCCGGGTGAGGCGGTGGGCCTGGTCGGCGAGTCCGGCTGCGGCAAGACCACGCTCGGGCGCATGCTGGTCGGTCTGATCGAGCCGACCGCCGGGTCGATCGCGTTCGACGGGCGCGACATCACCCGTCGGCGGTCCAAAAAGGACCGGCAGGACATCCAGATCATCTTCCAGGACCCGTACTCGTCGCTCAACCCGCGGCACACGGTCGGCGACATCGTCGCGATGCCCATGATTGTCAACGGCGTCAAGCCGCCGGGCGGAGTCAAGCGGCGCGTGCAGGAGCTGCTTGAGCTGGTGGGCCTGAATCCGGAGCACTACAATCGCTTTCCGCACGAGTTCTCGGGTGGGCAGCGGCAACGGATCGGCGTCGCGCGGGCGCTCGCGCTGCGGCCCCGGCTCATCGTGGCCGACGAACCGGTGTCCGCATTGGACGTGTCGATCCAGGCGCAGGTCGTCAACCTCCTGCGGGAGCTGCAGCGGGAGATGGGGCTGGCGTTCGTGTTCATCGCGCACGACCTTTCGATCGTGCGGCATTTCTGCACGCGTGTCGGGGTCATGTATCTGGGCAAGCTGGTGGAGCTCGGCACGCGTGAGCAGATCTACGGCGCCCCCGCGCACCCTTACACGCGGGCGTTGCTGTCGGCCGTGCCCGGATCGGCTGGGCGCATCCGGCTCGAGGGTGACGTCCCCACGCCGCTCAACCCGCCCAGCGGGTGCCGATTTCGTACCAGATGCTGGAAAGCCAAAGAAGTTTGCGCCACACAGGAACCGGTGCTGACGGCGGGAAACGTCGCATGCCACTTTCCCGAACAGTGATACTTTTCGAGAATGAGCGATGTCATCCAGGCTGAAGGTCTGGTCAAACGCTTCGGGGAGACGACAGCGCTGGCGGGGGTGGACCTGTCGGTGCGCAACGGGACGGTCCTGGGCCTGCTCGGGCCGAACGGGGCCGGCAAGACCACCATCGTGCGGATTCTGGCCACGCTGCTGCAGCCCGACAGCGGCAGGGCGACGATCGGCGGATACGACATCATGACGCAGGCGCACCAGGTGCGCCAACTGATCGGCCTCACCGGACAGTTTGCCTCGGTCGACGAAAACCTCACCGGCTTGGAAAATCTGGTGTTCGTGGGGCGCCTGCTCGGGATGCCCAAGGCGGACGCGAAGGCAAGGGCGCGCGAGCTGCTCGGGTCGTTCAAATTGGACGATGCCGGGGAACGCGCGGCCAAGACATACTCGGGCGGCATGCGACGGCGGCTCGACCTGGCCGCGTCGCTGGTCGGGCGGCCGCGGCTGCTGTATTTGGACGAGCCGACAACGGGTTTGGACCCGCGGGCGCGGATGGAGGCGTGGGAGCTCATCCGCGGCATGGTCTCGGGTGGCATGACGGTTTTGTTGACGACGCAATACCTGGACGAGGCCGACGCGCTCGCCGACGACATCGTGGTGATCGACCACGGCCGGGTGATCGCGATGGGCACGCCCGATGAGCTGAAGGCCAAAACGGCGGCGCAGACGCTGGCCGTGCGGCCGGTCGATCCGGTCCACGTGCCCACGGTCGTGGCCGCGTTGTCGGAGCTGGCACGGGTCGAGCCGGAGGTCGACGGGCAGCTGGTGAGCGCGCCCGTGGCCGACCCCGGCGTGCTGCCCCTGCTGTACCAACGCCTGGCGCAAGACGGCATCGAGGTGACCGAGCTGGGGCTGCGCAGCGCGAGCCTCAACGAGGTGTTCCTGTCGCTGACCGGCCAGCCGATCGAGGAGGAGTCCGATGACGACCGTCAATGAGGTGCGCCCGCGGGTCGGCCCGTGGGAAGGGCTGCAGCAGACGCTCACCATCGCCTGGCGCACGCTCGTGCAGATCCGGCACAACCCCTTCGAGCTCGGCGACTTCAGCTTCCAGCCCATCATGTTCGTGCTGCTGTTCACCTATGTCTTCGGCGGTGCGATCGAGGGTTCGACGAGCGGTTATCTGAGGTTCGCCCTGCCCGGGATCATTGTGATGAACATGATCTTCGTGACGATGTATGTCGGGATGGGTCTCAACACCGATCTGACCAAGGGCGTGTTCGACCGGCTTCGCTCGCTGCCGATCGCGCGGTGGGCCCCGCTCGCCGGGCGGATCGCTGCCGACCTGCTCAAGCAGGCGTGGTCGATCGCGCTGCTGCTCGGGGTCGGATACCTGCTCGGATTCCGGCTCGGCACGGGCATCGTGGGCCTGGCGGTCGCCACTGTGCTCATCCTGTTCTTCGCGCTCGCGTTCTCGTGGATTTCGGTGCTTGTCGGCGTGACCGCGCGCGATCCGGAGAAGGTGCAGATCCTGGGATACACCGCGCTGTTCCCGATCACGTTCGTCAGCAACGTCTTCGTGCGCACCGACACCATGCCGGGCTGGCTGCAGGCGGTGGTCAAGGCCAACCCGGTCTCGCAACTGTCCGACGCCGTGCGCGGCCTGCTCATCGGCGGCCCCGTCGCCCAGCCCGCCCTCTACTCCATCCTGTGGGCCATCGGCATCATGGCAGTCTTCGCCCCACTTTCCTTGTACAGACTAAAAAAACGCGTCTAACCCAGCCCCCTCTTCGCGTCGATCATGAACTTGAGTGCATGCTCGTCGGCGTGTCGTGGCAATAAGTTCATGATCGACGCGGCTGGGGTTGCCGGTGCCGTGTCGTGCGGCGCGCCCATTCTCGCGCTTGCCTCGCCCGCGGCCGCCTCGGTCCGCGCTGACGCCGCATCCCAGCCGGCGGCCGGAGTCTCGGCGCGGCAGGCGGTTCCCATCGCCACGATCTCACCGTTATCTGTTCCTACAACTGGGGATGCGAGGCGCACGGCATCGAGATCCCTTGATGCTGCAGGTTCTATGCCGCGTTCTGGCCCAGCCAACCGTCCCGCACGTGAACTCAGTGCAAAAAGCCAAGCGCCGCTTGGTGATCCGGCCCGGGAAGCACGAGCACCGACGGCGGCAGCTCTCCGAGCTCGTGCCGCGCGTAGACCTCGCTCTCGATGTCGCGCGGCCCCAGGTATCGCTCCGCGAGCGGCACGGGCGTCTGCGCCCAGTCCCACGGGTCGATCGCGATGGCCCGCTGCACGGCTTCGGGCCGGCGGGAGGCGAGCATGGCCGCGAGCCAGCCGCCGTAGCCCGACCCGACCGCCGTCACGTGGGTCAGGTCCAAATCGGAGTGTTTGTCGGCGATGGCCCGCAGCGCGTCGACCTGGTCGGCCACGGCGAGGTCGGCCAGGCGCCGGTGGGTGACCTTCTCGAAGCTCGGCGAGACGCCCACGGTCCCCCTCCCATCGATGAGAGCCACCGCGTAGCCGGCCTCGGTCCACCTCCTGGCCTCCTCGAAGGCGGCATAGTCGGCCCGGATCTGTTGTGCCGTAGGGGTTCGCGGCTGCAGCAGGATCACCGGCAGGCGCCGGCCGAACACATGCCCGGCCGGATAGAGCACGGCCGTGGGCAGCTTGCGATCGGTGACCCGGTCGACGCCGGAGTGCGGGGCGGGCGCGGGCGTGTAGTCGCTGAGCATGGCCGCGAACTTGCCCGCGTACGTGACCACCCACTGCGTGCCCTGCTGCGTGAACGACCGTGACCCGGTGACGATGGTGTCGCCGGCGCATTCGGCCGTGTGCCAGCCGGGCGTCGTGGTCAACCGGTGTACCGCCATGGCCCCGCTGGACGCGCCACGCACCCTGTACAGGTGTTGCTCGGCCGGTTCGCCCTCGCTCGCCTCGATCAGTAGCTCGCCGAGCTCGCCCCCGGCGGCGCGCGGCCCGAGCCGCCCGACAACGCGCCGGACATACAACCCGGGCGGTGTGAGCAATGTCCCATCCGCGAACAGGCAGCGCGCGTCGTATCCATCGTGCGCGATCTCCCCACCGACCAAGACTCGCCCATCGGCCAGGTGTCTGGGCGTGCCGAGCACCGGGTTGACCCAGCGCGGGTCGGCCAGCTCGGCGTGGACCTGCGTCTCGCCCGTCCGCCGGTCTATCGCGAGCACGAGCCCGTGCGACTGAGACCGCCGCAGCACCGTGATGAGCGGGCTTCCATCGACCCAGCGCACGATCCCCAGATAGGGGTAGATCTCGCGATCCCAGTGGACGTCGACCCAGCCCCCGTCCAAGTCGAGCAGGTGCAGCGAGACCTGGTCGCCCTGCAGGCGCGTGGCGAGGATGGTCTCCCCATCGGGAGCCCACCACCATCCTTCCTCGCGCCCGAAGTAGCCGCACGCCTCGTCGGGCATGCCCCAGACGATCCCGTCCTGCTCGCCTGCGAGCAGCACGTCGGCCCCGTCCTCGCGGATGACCCGGAGGGTGTTTTCGGTCAGGTATGCGATGCGGCGCCCGCTCGGATCGGGCCGAGCCGACTGTGCCGGGCCGATCGTGGGCACGCGGCCGGCTGCTTCGGTGAACACCTCCCCGTCCGACTGCCACACGATCATGCTGCCGGTCCGGTCGACGGCGTAGTCGGTCACGCCCACGCCGAGCTCGCGCACCTGCCCGCTGGGCACGTCGCAAGCGCGCAGCACGCCGTCGCGCAAGTGCAGCACGCACAGGCCATCACGGCTGACGGTGACCTCTGCCCCCATGGCCGAATGGTATCGGCGCGGCCCCCCTTCCGGCTGCGGAACCTCTGGAACTCCGTTCAGGCCACGCCGTGCTTTTGCGCGCGTGGCCGTGGCCAATGAGTGGTTCATGGCCTCCCGCTCCTGGAAAGATAGAGTCCCTGTCATGGCTGATGGTCTGGCGAGAAGCATCATGTTTGTGCATGCCCATCCCGACGACGAATCAATCGGGACCGGCGCGACGATGGCCCACTACGTGGCCACCGGGGCCCGTGTGACGCTCGTGACCTGCACGCTGGGCGAAGAGGGCGAGATCCATGTGCCCGAGCTGGCGCGGCTGGAGGCGGCCCAGGCGGACCAGCTGGGCGGCTACCGCCTGGTGGAGCTGCGCGAGGCATGCGCCGCGCTGGGCGTGACCGATCATCGGTTTCTGGGCGGGGCGGGCCGCTATCGCGATTCGGGCATGATGGGCACCCCGGCCAACGACCATCCCCGGTGCTTCTGGCGTGCCGATCTTGACGAGGCGGCCGGGTACCTCATCGAGGTTATGAAGGAAACCAGGCCCCAGGTGTTGGTCACCTACGACCCGAACGGCTTCTACGGCCACCCGGACCACATCCAGGCGCATCGGGTCGCCATGCGCGCGGCCGAGCTGGCGGGCGACGCCGCGCCTAGCAAGATCTACTGGACGGCCATGCCGCTTTCCGTGCTGAAGGCCGGGATCGAGGCGTTCGCCGAGTCGGAGCACAACCCGTTCGAGGGGATCACCGACGTCGATCAGTTCCCGTTCGGCACGCCCGACGAGCAGATCGCCGCGAGCATCGACGGGTCCGATTATCACGACGCCAAGATGGCCGCGCTGCGCGCGCATGCCACGCAGATCCCGGCGAACTCGTGGCTGTACTCGATCGCGGGCAACTTCGGCCAGGAATTCATGGGCGTCGAGCACTACACCCTCGCCCGCGGGGAGCGCGGCCCGGCCAAGGGCCCCTACGGCTGGGAAGATGATCTGTTTGCAGGGCTTTGATGTCGTGCTGCGCGTCGCCGGCGGGGCGATCGCGATCGCCATGGCGGTCGGGCTCGCGCTGCTTGAGGCGGTCTCGACGCCGGGGCCGTGGTTCATCGCCGTGCCCGCGGCGCTGATCGGCAACGTGTTCCTGGCGTGGTTCGCTGTGTCCACTGTGGAGCGTGGCTGGGCATGGCTCCTGCCCGCCGTGCCGTGGACAGTCATCATGCTGCTCGCGATCGCGCCCACGTCCGAGGGCGATCAGCTGGCCAACTCGTGGACGGGCCTGGGCGCGTTTGCCGCGGGCGCCTTCGGCTTCCTTATGCCGATCATGAGACCGAACACACATAAAATGGGCGTGTCGGGCATATCGCATTAGCCTGGTCCGGGTTTGTCAGTGCAAACGGCACTCCCTCGGAAAAAGGCTATGGATAAGCAACCAGAATCTCCCGCAGCGTCAGCGTCAGCGTCAGCGTCAGCGGCTGCGGCTGCGGCCGGGCCGCTCCGCGACCGCCCTCAGCCGGCCAAGAGCACGGCTTCGCTTACACGCAGCCGGGGGTGGTTGATCGCCGGAATTTCGACCGCGCTCGTGCTCGTCCTGGGCGGTGTGGTCACGGCGTACTCCGCTGCGCCGGACATCCCGCGCGGCGTCAGCGTGCTGGGCATCACGATCGGCGGGATGAGCCGGGACGACGCCCGGGCCGCGCTCAACGCCGGGCTCGCCGACCGGATCGACCAGCCCGTCCACGTGAAGGTCCAGGATCGGCCGGTCGATCTCAACCCGGCCGACGTCGGGCTATCCCTTGACGTCGATGCGACGGTCGAGCGGGCCGCGCGGCACAACCGGCTGCTCGCCCTGCTGGGCCGGGACCAGGTCGAGCCGGTGGTCAATGCCGACGGCAAACTCCTTGTCGCGGCCCTGAAACCGGCGGCAGACGCGGTCGGTGCTCCGGCAACCATGCCGGCCATCCGCTTCGACGGCCTGACCCCTCAACCCGTTTATCCGGTACCGGGGAAAGGCCTGGAAATTTCGACGACCACAGCTGCCGTGACCAGGTCGTGGCTGCGCGAGCCGGAAACCGTGGTCCCGATCGTCGATGTCGTCCCGGCCAGCACCCCCGCCGACGTCGATCGCATGCTCGCCGAGCTGGCCCGGCCCGCGGTCGCGGCGGGCGTCGCCATCGACACCGATCAGGGCCCGCTGACCGCCGGCCCGGAAAGTATCGCCGCGAGCCTGGTCATCGACTCCGATGAGTTCGGCAAGCTCAACCCGCATGTGGACGAAACCGCGCTGCGCAACGCGATGCAGCCCGAGCTCGCCCGGGTGGAGATCACCCCGCAGAGCGCGACCGTCGGGGATGGACAGATCGTCGCGAGCTCCGGTGGCACGCTCGTGGACACGGCCAAACTCGCGGCCGACCTGATGCCGGTGCTGCCCAAGGCGCCCGGCGCCGAGCGCGCGGTGCGGGCGGCCCTCAAGCAGGTCGAGCCGGAGACGACCACCGCGGAGCTGGAGGCGCTGGGCATCAGGGAACAGGTGTCCACGTTCACCACGTACTTCAGCGGCGGCCTGGACTCCGGGCGCAGTATCAACATCATCACGGGTGCGAAGAAGGTCGACGGCGCGATCGTCAAGCCCGGCGAGACGTTCTCGCTCAACGGTTTCACCGGTCCGCGCGGATACGAGCAGGGCTACAAGGACGCCCCGATCATCATGAACGGCAAGCTCGTGCCGGGCGTGGGCGGCGGCATGTCGCAGTTCACCACGACCCTGTTCAACGCGGCCTACTACGCGGGCATGGAGGACGTGGAGCACCAGCCGCACACCCTCTACTTCTCCAGCTATCCTTCGGTGATCGAAGCCACGATCTTCTATCCCGAGCTGGACTTGAAGTTCCGCAACGACACCCAGCACGGCGTGCTCATCGACACCTCGTACACCGACGACTCGATCACCGTGAGCATGTGGTCGACCAAGGTCTACGACAAGATCCGCACCGAGTGGAGCGCCAAGCGCGACTTCACCGAGCCCGAGGAGATCCAATCCAGCGGGTCCGACTGCATCGCCCGTCCCGGCTCGCAGGGCTTCCGCCAGGACGCCTGGCGGATCTTTGAAAAAGGCGGCAAAGAGGTGAGGCGGGAGAAGTTCTCCTGGCGGTACGATGCTGAGCCACGCGTAACGTGTCGTGGGAGGAATTGATGGCACTCAGGTGGCGGGAGCTGCTGGTCAGGTGGCGCGAGGTCGCCATTCTCGTCGGCGTCCTGTTCGCGATCAACGTCGCCGGCCGGTGGATCGCCAAATCGCTGAAGGCGGAGAACAGTCAGGCGCTCGAGGACCGCAAGGCGCTCGCGGGCTTCATCATCATCGGTGTGCTCGGCCTGGTCTTCATGGGCGTGACAATCTATTGGGGCCGCGTGCGCCCGTTCAACCGGGTCGGGTTCGACCTCGGCGTGTCGGCATTGGCCGCCTGCCTGCTGAGCGTCTTCATCGGCCCGTTGACGGTCGGCGAGTCGCCGTTCGCCAACGGGGCCGGTGCCTTCTTCGCCCAGGTGTGGACCTGGGGCGGCATCGCCATCGGCGGCACCGCCCTCGGTTACATCGTGTTGGTCGCGCTTGCCGCGGATTACCGGGCGCGCCAGCTCAAGGCGTTCGCCGAGCGCAAGAAGGTCGTGCCCAAGCGCGTCTGAGCTGTGCCTTCTTTGCTCCTGCCAAGGCAAGCCGCGGGGCAGCGCCGCCCTAAAGTCGGCCTCTTCCCTCCCGATCCTGGAGCCGGAAGAGCGTGGCTCCAGGATCGCTTCGTCCGGAGGCCGACGGCGGCGCTGTGGCGGTGGGCGTGGGGATTCCCTCGCACCGGTCGTGCGTCTTCGCGCGGCCGGTGTCGAAGTATGCCAGCAGCTTCGCTACGCACCCGGGCGCGAACGGCACCGAGCCGTGCACGTCGTCGTCGACCGTGAGCACCGAACCGCCGACGCGCAGCTGCGTCTCCCACGTCCACTGGTAGGGCGACGGCGCCTCATGCAGGTGCCCTGACAGGACCACCGAGGCGTTCGACCGTCGCAAGTGGACCGGTTGTGGCTCGTGCGGCCAGCCCGTGCAGTTGGCGGTGAAGGGCACCATCGCGGCACCGATCAGCGGGTTGTCGGCGAGCCGGCGCTGATATGCCGCCCACGCCGCCGCGAAATCGTTGCGCGGCCCCGTGTCCTCGTTGCAGAAGACGGCCGTTCCCATGGTCTGGTTGAACCGGTCCGGCAGCCCCGCAGGCGGTGGGCCGCCCGGTCCACCCGACAGGACCTCCTTCACCGTGGGCGGGGCCAGCGGCCCGATCGCGTCGCGGATCTCCTTGAGCACCTGCGCGGCCAGCGGCCACGTCGGTGAGTCTTGCCCACTGGCCAGAGCGATGAACTCGGCGTCGAAGACGAAGTCGAGATCGGTGAACCTTCTCGGGTTGGCGTCGAAGTCCCGTTGCAGCCCGAGCAGAGCCGACTCGACCTGCTCGCGGGTGGTGCCGAAGCCGTACTCGGCGTGGAATCCGGCCAGCCACGTGGCGAAGCGCGACGCGTTACGCTCGGCCGCAGCGGTGCGCTCGTTGAGGAACCGGTCGAACCGGTGGCCGGGGATGGCCGTGCTGTCCAGCCACATTCGGCCGACCCGCTCGGGGAACAGGTTGCGGAACACGACGCCGAGCCACGTGCCCCACGAGACGCCGAAGAAGCTGAGCTTGCGCTCGCCCAGCCCGGCCCGGATCCGGTCGAGGTCGCGGGCCACGCTGACCGTGGTCAGCTGGGAGATGAAGGCCGGATCGGTGTTGCCGCAGGCCTGGTTGAACGCCACCTCGGCGGCGTAGATCTGACGAGCCTCCTGCTCGGTCAGCGGGCCCGGCTGCGGCTCGGGGAACGGGCCGGGCGGCGCACAGTTCATCTTGGAGCTGTAGCCGACGCCGCGCGGGTCGAACCCGATCAGGTCGTAGCGCTCGTTGAGCCGGGCCATATCGGGGTTGAACAGGATGTTGATCGGCATCAGATAGCCGCTGCCGCCGGGGCCGCCCGGGTTGAACCCCATGCTGCCGATCCTGCGTGCCTGGTCGGTGGCACGCACCCGGTTGAGCGCGACGGTGATCTGGCGCCCCTTGGGGTTGCGGTAGTCCAGCGGCACCTGGATCGTGCCGCACTCCGTGCGCGCCCACAGCTCCCGGAACGCCGGGATGCGGTCGGTGGGGAACATGAACCTCAGCACCTCGTCGGAGTATTGCGGGCAGTCGTGCCATCTGATCGCCGCCGCAAGGGGGGCGGGAGAAGAAGGCGCGGCGGTTGCGGGCGTGGCGAACCCTGCGAGCAGGGCAGCCGTCAAGCCGAGCACCATGAGCTTTTTCATGCGACCGATCCTGCGCGGCCGATTGATGCCCGCACATCCGTCTTCAGTCGGCTCGCACATCTGACTTTAGACAGATCCGGTGAGCGTCTCCGGTGGGTAGGCTCGCGACCTATGTGGCGCAGACCGTGGGTGCAGGACGTCGGACTGGCGTCGGTGCTCGTGGTCAGCTGCGCCCTGCTCGATGATCCCAGGACGCCCGCGATGTGGTGGGCCGCGACGTTCATGGCGGGCGTCGGGGTCGCGCTGCGCCGGGTCGCGCCGCTACCGATGCTCGCCCTGTGCGCGGTCGCCGCCGGCATTCACCTGACGTCGGATGCACCCTTCGTGATCGTGGATCTGGCCACGCCGATCCTGCTCTACACGGTCGCCGACCGCTACCGCCGGGCCGTGTCGCTGTCGTGCCTCGCCATCCTGCTGCCCCTGGGCGCGGTGTTGAGCGTGGTGCAGACGGCAGACCGCGATTTCGCATGGGAGCGCCAGGTGTCCGTCGCACCGATCGTCGAGCCGCCCCCGAGGCCGAACCCCCCGGGCATCCTGCTCATCGAGAAGCAGGCGACCACGTTCAACATCACGGGCGGGATATCCGTGCTCGGCTCGATGCTCGTGGCCGCGTGGGCCGTGGGGTCGAGCGCCCGTGGGCGGCGCCGATATCTGGAGCGCGAGCGCGACCGGCAGGCCGAGCTGGCCACGGCCGCCGAGCGGGCGCGGATCAGCCGAGAGCTGCATGACGTTGTGGCGCACGGGCTTTCGGTCATGGTCGTGCAGGCCCAGGGTGGGGCGGCGGCACTGGACAACCGGCCCGCCGACACGCGCGCCGCGCTGGAGGCGATCGTCCAAACCGGACGCAAGTCGCTGGCGGACATGCGGCACGTGCTGGGTGCGGTGGCGCGGGAGCCGCAACCCGGGCTGGCCGACGTGCGCCGCCTCGCGGCGCACGTCACCGATGCGGGCGTGCCGGTGGAGGTCGTGGTGGAGGGGCGGGCGGGTGCCCTGCCGTCCACTGTGGACCTCTCTGGGTACCGCATCATCCAAGAAGCCTTGACCAACACCATGAAGCACGCCGGGCCGGGAGCCCAGGCACGCGTCCACATCACCTATACAGATCGGGAGTTGCGCCTGCGGGTCAGCGACGACGGGGGAGCGGGGCTGCGCGGCATGCGGGAGCGGGCGGCGCTGCTGGGCGGGGAGGTCACGGCCGGTCCGACGGCCGAGGGCGGGTTCGCGGTGGACGCGAGGCTCCCGCTGACATGATTCGCGTCCTCATCACCGACGACCAGGCCTTGGTGCGCACGGGTTTCCGCATGATCCTGCAGAATGCCGGTGACATGGCGGTCGTGGGCGAGGCCGGGGACGGGGGCGCCGCGGTTGCGCAGGTCCGTGAACACGAGCCCGACGTCGTGCTGATGGACGTGCGGATGCCCATGATGGACGGGGTCGAGGCCACACGCCGCATCGTCGCGCTGGGGCTCGCGACGCGGGTGCTCGTGCTGACCACGTTCGATCTCGACGAATATGTTTACGCGGCGCTGCGGGCGGGGGCGAGCGGCTTCCTGCTCAAGGACACGCTCGCGCCCGATCTGCTGTCGGCCATCCGCGCGGTGTCGCGCGGCGACGCGATCGTGGCGCCCAGCGTGACCCGGCGGCTGCTGGAGCGTCACGTGGGCACGGGCCCGTCCGGACCCGATCCCCGGCTGACCACGCTCACCGAGCGGGAGCGCGAGGTGCTCGGCCTCATCGCGCGCGGACTGTCCAATGCGGAGATCGCGGCGCGGCTCTACCTGTCCGAGGGCACGGTCAAGACGCACGTCAGCCGGATCCTGGCCAAGCTCGGGCTGCGCGACCGGGTGCAGGCGGTGGTCTATGCCTACGAGAGCGGCCTGGTCCGCACCGGTGGCTTTTAGCCGGAGCTGAAACCGTTGGCCCGCAAGGGGATCAATGGCATGTTGCTCCTGTGGCCCGGAAACGCCCGGCCACGACGGGGAGGAAACATGCGAAGAAAACCGAGAATGTTCGTCAGCGGCGTATTGGCGCTGATCGGGGCGTTCGCCTTCTTGCCCGCGCCGGCCTCGGCCACTCCGTTGGCCGGCCCCATCGCGTGGCAACCGTGCCCGGACCGGCCCACCTTCGACTGCGCCACGATCAGCGTGCCGGTCGACTGGGGCAACCTGTTCGGTCCACGATTCGAACTGGCGCTGGCGCGCAGCCGGGCCACCGACCCGGCCCAGCGGATCGGCTCACTGGTGATCAACCCGGGCGGGCCGGGAGGCTCCGGAGTGGACTTCGTCTTCCGGAATCCATCGCCGTTGTCGGCGAACCTGCGTGCCCGGTTCGACATCGTCGGGTTCGACCCGCGGGGCGTCAACCGCAGCCGCGGGGTGACGTGCGACTCGGCACTGATCGACCAGCAGGAGGCGCTGCAGTTCCCACGCGACGCCGACGAGTTCACCGCGTTGCGCAAGACCAACGAGGAACTCGGCGCCAACTGCATCAAGCACACCGGCCAGCTGGTGGAGCACGTCGACACCGCCAGCGTGGTCCGGGACCTGGAGGCGATCCGCGCCGCGCTCGGCGAGGGCGATCTCACGTATGCCGGATTCTCCTACGGCACACTGATCGGCCAGCAGTACGCCGAGATGTTTCCCGGCAACATCCGGGCCATGCTGCTCGACTCCAACATCGACCACAGCCTGGCCCTCAGGCCATACCAGACCACCTCGGCCAAGGCCATGGAGGAGTCGTTCGAGCAGTTCGCCGACTGGTGCGAGCGCACCAAACCGTGCGCGCTGAACGGGCGTGACGTGCGGGCATTCTTCGACAACCTGCTGGCCCGCGCCGACCGGGGCGAGATCATCGATCCCGGCCCACCGCCGGTCGTGATCACGCCGCAGTTCATCATCAACACGACACTGGAGGCCATGGACATCCCCGCCCGGTTCTGGTTCCCGCTCGCGGAGCAACTCGCGGCCTGGGACGCGGGAACCGTCAGCGGCACGCGGGCGCCGCAGCAGGAAGAGATATACGACTACTACCCGATCCTGTGCGAGGACTTCGACCTGACGATCGGCTCGTTCCAGGCGCTGGAGCAGCTTCGCCGGGATCTGGCCCAGGTCGCGCGGCACACCCGGATGAACACGCTCGCCTGGACCGACATGACCGGCTGCGAGAACTGGCCGACGCAGCTGAGCAACCCGCAGCACGAGCTGGAGGTCGTCGGCGCGCCTAAGATCCTGGTGAGCAGCAGCCGGTTCGACCCGTCCACGCCGTGGGCGTGGGCGGCCAACGCGGCCGGCCAGATCGGCAGTTCCGCAGTGCTGCTCACCTACGACGGTGTGGGGCACGTCGCGTACCGGATCAGCCCGTGCGTGCAGGAAGCCTCCGACCGCTACCTGATCACGTTGGCGGCCCCGCCGCCGGGCTCGCACTGCCCGGCCATCTTCCCGACCGAGCCATCCGCGGCACCGGCACAGTTCGACGGTGTCGTGCACCGCTGATGCCGACCGACTACGTGGGCCCCGCCGAGAACCTGGCGGGGCCCACGTTGCGGTAAGCTGGGCGCGCTGTTGGTCTGAACGAGGACCTTCCCCGGGAATGAGCCCTGCAGTTGTCGCGCGAGCGGGCCCGCGCGATGCACGAGTGGCGCAGGAGCATCACCTCGCACCTGCCCGCGGACACCGATCTGGACACGTGGGGGCAGCGGGAGAGGTGCTGTCGGGGTGCTGACCACCGCCGACACAGGCGCCCAATGGACTCACCGGTTGATCCGCCGCCTGGAAGAGGGCGCCTTCACCATGGCCGGCGAGGACCCCGCCACCCGCACCGCACGTCCAATGGCGACCCAAGACAACGATCCCAGGTTCATCAGAACGGAGCCCCATGGCCAACGAGATCACCGTACCGCTGCTTCCCTGCCGGTCCATTGACGAGATCGCCGAGTTCTACACCATGCTGGGCTTCACGCGGACCTACTACCAGGTCCGCCCGAACCCGTATGTGTCGCTCAAACGTGAGGATCTCCAGCTGGACTTCTTCGGTATGCCCGAAGACTTCGATCCCGCGAACTCCTACGGGACCTGCCTGGTAATCGTGCCTGACACCGGTGAGCTCTTCGAGGCGTTCGCCGCGGGTATGCGCGAGGCCCACGGCAAAATCCTGGTCTCCGGAATTCCCCGGATGACCCGGCCCCGCAAACGAAAGAACGCCGACGACCATTCCGGATTCACCATCATCGACCCCGGCGGGAACTCGATCAGGATCGTGGCCGCCAAACCCGGGCCCGAGGGCGGGGACGCGGTCTCCGGCAAGCTCACGACAACCCTGCAAAAGGCGGTCGTCATGGGCGACTCCCACGGTGAACACCTACGGGCGGCCCAGATCCTCGATGCGGCCCTGGAACGGGACAGGGACACCGCCACGGTCGCTGAGCTACTCCAAGCGCTGGCCTACCGCGCGGAACTCGCACTCCGCGCCGAGGACACCGGCGCCGCCCGCGATGCCCTGGCACGGGCCCGCGCGCTCACCTTATCCCAAGCCGAGCGCGCCGAACTCAGCGAAACACTTGCTGCCGTCGAAGCCGTGGAGGCCAGCCTCCGGCCCACGCCACGCGACCGCTACCGCCCGTTCTCCACGTAGCGGGCGTAGGAGTGCTGTGTCTTGAAGCCCAGTGATTCGTAGAGTGCGATAGCGCCCGCGTTGTCGTCCTGCACCTGCAGGTAGGCATGGCGGGCGCCATGTGCCTCACCCCAGCGGGCCAGCGCGCCGACCGCGGCGCGGGCGAGCCCACGGCGGCGCGCGGCCGCTGCGGTCTCCACGTGGTGCAGGCCCAGCCAGCCCCGCGTCACCGTGCCTCGGGCCATCGCCAGCAGT
>NZ_QJUG01000410.1 GCF_003426775.1 Allorhizocola rhizosphaerae
CACACCGTCCAACATCCGAGCAGTGAAATCCACCAGCCGGGGCGCTACCCGCTCCAGTTCACCAGTCCTCACACCACAATCTCAGCCAGAACCCGGGTCAAAGTCACGCAACGACACACCTGAACTTAACAAAGTACTACTAGTACCGGATGAGCTCGAACGCGCTGGCGCGGCGCCCGCCGAACCGGTGCGCGCCGAGGTCGGCCATGAACTCCAGGAACTCGCGCGCCGCAGCCATCGGGTGCTCGCCCAGCCCGTCCAGATAGGCCCGGTGAGCCTCCAGTGAGGCCACCGCCTGGTCCAATGTGGACGACACGTCGACCGCGTGGCTCGCCAGTGGCGAACCCGCCACCGCAACGTATTCGACCCCACCCCACGGCCCGAGGCCTGCCTCGTCGGGGAAGATCCAGCGGTTGCCCGCGTCGGCGACGGCGTCGAGCACGGCCCGCCCGACGTTGCGGTGATCGGGGCTGTTCCACCCGCCGCCGGGCCACTGGTCGTGATAGTTGCCGGTAATGATGAGCTCCGGCTGGTGGCGCCGGATCGCGATCGCGATGTCACGGCGCAGGGGAACGCCGTATTCGATCACGCCGTCGCGATGGTCCAGGAATTCCACCACGGACACGCCGACCAACCCGGCCGCGGTGTGCTGCTCGGCCTCGCGCAGCGGGCCGCATTGCTCCGGCGGCATGCCGTCGATCCCGGCCTCGCCACGCGTGACGAGCAGATAGCGCACGTCCTTGCCCGCGGCGGTCCACACGGCGATCGCGCCCGCCGCACCGTATTCGAGGTCGTCGGGGTGCGCGGCGATGGCCAGCGCGCGAGTCCAGTCGGTGGGCATTTCCTCGAACTGGTCCAGGTTATCGGGGTGCATAAGTCTCCAGTATCCGCTCGGCATCGTCCATCGTGGGCGGTGTTTCGCTGAAGTTCAGGTCGATGAACGCCTCGGTCATGCCCAGCTCGGCCATCTGGTCCAGCCGGCCGATCGCGCGGGGTGGGACGCGAGCGATGAACCGAAGCCGGTCGGGCCGCGGCGACGCGGCCTTGACGACCCGGATGGCCTCGGCGAGATCCTCCAGAGTGTGGCTGCTGCTGCTGATCCAGCCGTCGCACAGCCGGCCGGCCCGGCTCAGCGCGGCCGGGGAGCCGCCGCCCAGCAGCAGGGGCGGATGCGGGCGCTGCACGGGCTTTGGATCCTGCACGGCCCAGTAGTGTTTCAGCGCGCCGATGAACGCGTCGGCGCGCTTGCCGAGGCCGTGTCTGGTGGTGCCAACAGCCTCGAATTCCGCTTCCTGCCAACCGTTTCCGAGCCCGGCGTCGAGCCGCCCGCCACACACGATGTCTACACTGGACAGTTGCTTGGCGAGCACGACCGGGCTGATGAACGGCATGTTCCAGACGGCGACGCCGAGCCGGATGCGGTGCGTGGCGCCGGCGACGAACGCGAGCGGCACGAGCGGGTCGTGCACGCTGTCGTAGGCGATGGGACCGTCAGGCTGGGCGAGCAGACGCTGGAACGTCCAGACCGACTCGTATCCGAGCTCCTCCGCCCGCTGGGCCACCCGGACCATGTTGCCCGGCGTCGCCCACGCCCCCGAAACGGGCAGCCCAAAACCGATCTTCACCCCTCCACCATAGGCCCACCCCGCCCCCCTTTCGGGTTGATCATGAGCTTACGTCCAGGTTCGACGGCGCGTCGCGGCATCAACTTCATGGTCGACCTGCGGCGTCGGCTGTTCCGCAGGGGAAGCCGAGCCGCCTGATCAGGATGCTGGGAGGGTTACCTGGACGGTGAGGCCGCCTCCGGCGTGCGGGGTGGCATGGACGGTGCCGCCGTGGGCACGGGCGACCGATTGCACGATGGACAGGCCCAGGCCCGCGCCGCGCGCGGAGCCGACGCGGTCGGACAGGCGGCGGAACGGCTCGAACAGGCGGGGAATTTCGTACGACGGCACGACGGGCCCGGTGTTGGTGACCGTGAGTCTGACCGTGCCGTCGCCGTTGTGCGTGCGGACCGAGACCCATCCGCCGTCGGTGTTGTATCGCACCGCGTTTTGCACGAGGTTGAACGCGAGTCGCTCCAGCATGACCGGATCACCGGTCGTCGGGGCCGGGTCCAATGTGGACCGCACGTGCACGGAGGACGTGCCGACCTGCTCCAGTGCGTGCGAGGCGATGTCGGCCAGGTCGACCCGCTCCACCGAGGTGGGTGTGGCCTCCGAACGGGCGAGCGTCAGCAGCCCTTCGATCAGGCGTTCGTTGCGCGCGTTGACCTCCAGCAGGGTCTCGCCCAGCTGACGCATCTCCCCGCACACGCCCGGCCGGCCGAGCGCGACCTCGATCAGTGTGCGGTTGATGGCCAGCGGCGTGCGCAGCTCGTGCGAGGCGTTGCCCACGAACCGCCGCTGCCCGTCGAACGCCCGGTCGAGCCGTTCCAGCATGGCGTCGAACGTGTCGCCGAGCTCGCGCAGCTCGTCGTGCGGGCCGGTGAGCCCGATCCGCTCGTGCAGGCTGCGGTCGGCGACCCGCTTGGCGGTCTCGGTCATCCGCTTGACGGGACGCAACGCCCGCCCGGCGGTCAGCCAGCCCAGCCACACGGCCATCACGCCGACCCCGCCGAGCGCGATGCCGCCCTGGGTGAGCATGGTTTCGAGGGTCTCGTCGCGGAACTCCTGCTGCGCCTTGAGGTACGCCTCGCGGTACCGCTGCTTCTCTTCGATCGGCGAGTTGGTGATGTTTTCAATGGCGGTAATGATTTCGCCCTTGAGCGGGATGTTGACCGTTTCGAGCCGCTTGGCCACGAGCCAGTAGTTGGCGACGAGCAGCACCGCGCCGGCGAGGAAGAACAGCGCCCCGTAGACGACGGTCAGCCGGGCCCGGATGGTCCAATGCCGACGAATCAGTTTCATTGGCGTCCCTCCGCTGCGCTACGGGGCGCATGCCAATCGATTCCCTCGGGCAAGCCCTCGCTCATGGCACTCTGTACCCCACTCCCGGCACGGTCTGCACGATTTGCGGCTCGCCGAGCTTGCGCCGCAGGGTCATCATGGTCACCCGGACCACGTTGGTGAACGGGTCGGTGTGCTCGTCCCACGCCTTTTCCAGCAGGTGCTCGGCGCTGACCACCGCGCCGTTGGCCAGCAGCAGCTCCTCCAGCACGGCGAACTCCTTGCGCGACAACGGCACGTACCGCCCGTCGCGCACGACCTCCCGCCGCGCGGGGTCGAGGCGGATGCCCGCGCGGTCGAGCACGGGCGGCGCGGCGGGGCGTGCCCGCCGGGCCAGCG
>NZ_QJUG01000411.1 GCF_003426775.1 Allorhizocola rhizosphaerae
TCACCGCCGTCACCGCCGCAGTCCGGGCAGACGACGCCCGGTGCGGTGCCGGCATACGGCGGTGCCGTGCCCCCGGCCGCGGTCCCGGTGCCGCCGGGGTCGCCCGCCGGTCCACCCGCCTCCGGGCCGCCGTACCAGCGGCCGTTGCCGCCGCCCGGTTCCCCTTATGCTGCGGCGTATTCCGGAGGTTCCGCTCCGCCGTATGGGGCACCGGCTTCCGGTGGCCCATACGGGGTGCCACAGTCGGGGCCGCCCGCGACGCCGGGCGAGGCGCCCGGTGAACCGGTCGCATCCACGACGATGATGCCCGGTCAGCCCGGGGGCTATCCACTTTGGACGCCGCCCGCGGCCGCGCCGAAGAAGATGCCCACCGGAGTGAAGGTGCTCATCGGCGGGGTCGCGGCCGTGGCGCTCGCGCTCTGCTCCGGGGTCACCGGCGCGGTGGTCGCCACCACGCTTGACGAAAACACCTTCTCCATTCCGGTATCGACGAATGCCGCACCCGTGGTCGACCGTTCCACGCTCTCAGGCGTCGCGGCCAAGACTCTGCTCAGCGTCGTCTCCGTATCCACGGGTTCAGGCGAAGGCTCAGGCGTCATCCTGCGCGAGGACGGATACATCCTCACCAACAACCACGTCGTCGAGTCGGCACGGGGTGGTTCGGTGACGGTGACGCTGTCCGACGGCAAGAAGGTGCGCGGCACGGTCCGAGGCACCGACCCGAGGACAGACCTCGCGGTGGTCAAGGCCGACGTGACGGGGCTCAAGCCGGCCACGTTCGCCAACAGCGACCAGGTCGCGGTCGGCGACACGGTGCTGGCCATCGGCAGCCCGCTGGGCCTGCAGGGCTCGGTAACCAGCGGCATCATCAGCGCCAAGGACCGCACCATCCGGGCGGGCCAGACCTCAGGCTCGCTGTCGGGCCTGCTGCAGACCGACGCGCCGATCAACCCCGGCAACTCGGGCGGCGCGCTGGTCAACACCAACGGCGAGGTCGTCGGCATCAACACGGCCATCGCCACGAGCGGCACCGGCGAGGGCAACATCGGCGTCGGCTTCGCCATCCCGAGCAACAAGGCCAAGCAGGTGGCGGAGCAGTTGATCGCGGGCCAGAAGGTGCGCCACCCGTTCCTCGGCGTGCAGGTGACGCCCAACGACACGGGCGGCGCGAAGATCGAGCAGATCACCGCGGGCAGCCCGGCCGAGGCCGCGGGCCTGCAGGTGGGCGACATCATCACCAAGTTCGGGAATCGAGTGGTTAACGATTCCGACGACCTAGTCTCGGCGGTACAGGCCGGAGCACCCGGCCAAAAGGTCACAGTTGAGTTTTCGCGAAATGGATCCCCGCAGACTGCAACTGTGACGCTGGGAGAAGCGTCATAGCAATAGCGCAGATGCGACCTGTGCCTCCTCCCCATAGGAGCGGCAGGTGGCGGTGGCCTCCGGGGGTTGGTCATCGCCACCTGTCGCTCCATTTTCAGGTCCGACCCGATGGCGTCGCGGCTCAGCGCGACGCCATCAGCGCTGAGAAGCGGGCGCCTGCCAGTCGAGGCTGCGATCGAGGGCCGCGCGCCAGCGGGTGCGCTCCCGTGCCCGGTGCTCTTCGGACATTTCGGGGTTGAAGCAGTGGCCGGCCTGCCAGTGTTCGCGCAGTGCGCCCGTGTTGGGCCAGACCCCGGTGGCGAGCCCGGCGGCATAGGCCGCGCCGAGCACGGTCGTCTCGGTGATCGTCGGCCGGACTACGGGCACATCCAGCAGGTCGGCTTGGATTTGCAGGAGCAGATCGCTCGCGGTCATGCCACCATCGACGTTGAGCGCGGCGATGTGCGTGCCCGCTTCCTCCAGCATGGCCTGCATGACGTCGTGCACCTGCCACGCGGTCGCCTCCAGCGCGGCACGAGCCAGATGCGCCTTGGTGACGAAGCCGGTCAGTCCACACACGACACCGCGGGCGTCCGGCCGCCAATAGGGTGCGAAGAGGCCCGAGAAGGCGGGGACGATGTAGCAGCCGCCGTTGTCGGGCACGCTCCCGGCCAGATCGTTGACCTCGGGCGCGGTGCGGATGATGCCGAGATTGTCGCGCAGCCACTGGACCAAGGCGCCCGCCACCGCCACGGAACCCTCAAGCGCATAGATCGCGTTTTGATTTTCTTGTTGGTACCCGACTGTCGTCACCAGGCCCTTGTGGCTCGTTATCGGGCGTTCGCCGGTGTTGAGCAGTAGGAAGGCCCCGGTTCCGTAGGTGCACTTGGCCTCGCCGGGCTCGAAACACGCCTGCCCGACGAGCGCCGCCTGCTGATCGCCGAGCACGCCCGCGAGCGGAACACCGCGCAGCGGGCCGTCGATGATCTCGGCGATCGGCCCGATCGACGGGACGATCGCGGGCAGGATGTCCCGCTCCAGGCCGAATGCTTGCAGCAGCGACGCGTCCCAGTCCAGCGTGGACAGGTTCATGAGCATCGTGCGGCTGGCGTTGGTCACGTCGGTGACATGCCGGCCGGTCAGCTTGTAGATCAGCCAGCTGTCCATGGTGCCGGCGAACACGCGGCCGGTAGGCTTATGGTTGTCCAGCAGCCAGCGCAGCTTGGGTGCGGAAAAATAGGTCGCCAAGGGGAGCCCGGTCTGCGCGCGAAACGTGTCGATGTCACCGTATTCGGCGAGCATCGGCGCCGTCCGCGTATCCTGCCACACGATCGCGTTGCCGATCGGTGCGCCGGTCTCGGCGTCCCAGATCATTGTGGTCTCGCGCTGATTGGTGATCCCCACGGCGGCGATCGTCGGATTGCCCGCTTTGGCGAGTGCACTGTCCACAACGGACTGCACACTGCGCCAGATCTCCTCCGGATCGTGCTCGACCCAGCCCGGCCGGGGAAAAATCTGGCGATGCTCGCGCTGGTCGAACGCGACGATCCGGCCCTCGCTGTCGAAGACGAAACACCGGGACGAGGTCGTCCCCTGATCGATGGCCACAAGATAGCTCACCGGGATATTCTGGCCCGTTCCCGGCCGCCCGTGCGAGCAGCAGCCCCGCCGACCTCGTGCCTAGGCACATGCCGGCGCAGTCTCCCACGGTGGCGCGCACCGTGCTCCGATGGTTGAGCCTGGCATGCGCGCCGTTGCGGGCCTGGCCGTCGGTGAGCTCTCCCTGTGGCCGCTTGGCGCCCCGGATTGCTTGCTGGGTTGGCCTGCCACGCGGCCGCCTGGCTCGCGCTGCCGCGTGGCCGCCTGGCTCGCGCTGCCGCGTGGCCGCCTGGCTCGCCCTGCCGCGTGGCCGCCTGGCTCG
>NZ_QJUG01000412.1 GCF_003426775.1 Allorhizocola rhizosphaerae
CTGGCGGCACCGGCGGACCGGGCGGACCCGGTGGCGGTGGTGGCGGCCCATGCCGGGCGGGACGGCCAGGCTCGACCGGCGCAACCGGCCCGGTCGGCCCGGCCGGCACCGCGGGCACGGTGACCCAGACGGTGCTTACCGTGCCCGACTGGTTTACCCAGGTGACTTCGGCGCTCACCGCGCCGGTGGCCGAGCAGTGGGGCGATTATCGGACCCGGGTGGGTGAGTTCCGGTTCCGGACGTATGTGCCGACCGACCCGCCCACGAGCCCGCCGGTGCGCCAGCTCGCCCGGCACGAGTTCGACTCGGCACTGGCGCTGTTCGCGATCGCGGCTCCCGCCAAGGTCACCGTGAGCCGGGCGCGCACACTGCTCGGATACCTGAACAACGCGCTCACGCCGATCGGGCTGAGCTACCAGCACGACCTGCGACCGGACTTCCGCTTCTACGAAGACTTCATCACGTCGTATCAGGGTCGGCGGGACGCGTTGTTTCAAGACACGCTGCGGCTGCTGCTCGACGTGAACAACACCGCCGACAAGAGCCAACTGGCGGCGGCTTTGCGGGCGCACGCGATCGGCATGGCGGTGGCCGCGCAGAAGGACTACGAACTGGCCGAAAGCGAACGCGCGCAGGCAAATCTGGTACTGCAGCAGGCCCGCAACAAGCTCGGTCAGGCCAGGGCCGATCTGCAGAAAATCATCAATGACCACCTGCGGGACGATGACGAGATCAATTTCGGCGACTTCGTGAAGGGTGTCGTGCAGGTGGTCGGCGCGGTCGTCGCCATCGCCACGGCCGTCCACAGTGGAGGATCGAGCGTCGCGGCCTATCTCGCGGTCATCGGCCTGGCCGCGTCGAGCGCGACCGTGGCGGGCGAGGCGGCCACGGGAATCTTCGTGGACGTGAGCGACCCGGCCAAGCCCAAGCCCACGGCCGTGGCCGAGGGACAGACCGGCGACCTGAAGAAGCTGTTCGACAATACGGTGAAGCTCGTCGACAAGGGCCGGGCGCTGGCACAGTTGTTCGCGGCGGAGGGCGACGACGAGTTCCGGGCGAAGGAGCGGGAGCTGTTGATCAAGACGTTCGACGCGACGTTCGACGTCAACAGGCGGACCATCGATCTGGAGCAGTCGGGGCTCGCGGCACAGAGTGCGAAACTCAAGTGGGAGACCTATCAGGCCGATGCGCAGCTGCTGCAGGCGCTGCAGGCTGGGTTCGAGCAGAATCTGACGCTGCTGATCAGGGTTGCGCGAGCAGTGCTTCGGCAGTTCCAAACCTATGTGGACCATTTTATTCGGTACGGCTTCCGGCGCGACCGAGCGTTCGACCTGTACACGTTGAGCGTGTCGGAGCGGGCGCCACGGTTCCCGTTCGATTATGGGTACGTTCATCCGGACCAGGAGGAGGACGCCTACGTCGCGTTGGCGCGCAATGACGCGAGCCGGGTCTTGGGCCTGCTGGACGCATATGTCAACTCGCTGGCCCAGTTTGAACCGGCGCAGTTGCGCGAGGAATACGACGACTACTGGAGTCAGCTCAGCTTCGACGGCAACGTGGCGGTGTCCATCACCGATCCCGATGTGTTGCAAGCGTTGCAGGGGTCGCGGGTCACCTCGTTCACCGTCGAGTTAGGACAGTTCGCGCCGCAGCACACTGAGTTGAAGATCGGCCGGGCGGAGGTCGCGTTGATCGGTGCGACCACGAAACCGACGCATCAGTGGGTGCAGGTGGAGTTGGAGCACTGCGGGACCGCGACCAACCTGAGGCGTGATGGCACCGTGGTGACAACCGATGCGCCGCTGCGCGGTGAGGCGTCGCCGGCGCAATTGGTGGGGATCAACCCCGACGGGTTGGATGAGACCGACAAGCAGGTGTTCTGGGGACGCAGCCCGGCGGCGCGGTGGCGGATCAGCATCACGCCGCAGGCGGCGGCGGAGGCCGAACTCGACCTGACGGGCCTCACCGAAATCCAGCTCGCCGTGAAGTACGCCTACTTCAATCCGACGGCGCTCAAGCCGTTGCGGGAGCCTAGTTCGTGACCCGGGAGCGGGTGCGCGGCTGTTGCTTGGTCAGCTGGATGACCGCGATGGCCGCCACCACGCAACCCAATAGCGCCAGGGCAAACTCGACCGGGCGCTCGACCGCTGTGCGCGGAAGATAGCGGACCGGGACGGCGACCGCGCCCACGAATGCGCCGACCAGCCCGAGATAGGAGCCGGTCACGAACCGGCGGTGAGTCTGAACGCGGTGCGTGAACGCGGCCCACAGCGCGATCGTGAGCGTGACAAAGGTAAACACGGACAGCCCGTGGATCCAACTGAACTGGCCGGGGCGTATCTCCCGGATGGTGAAGGAGCTCAGGATCGTCGCATACATCGCCACCACCCAGACGCGCCCGATCAGGCGGTGCTGCCGGTCGCCCTTGGTCGGGCGCAAGAGGTTGTAGGCGCCGAGCATGAGCGCGACGCTCGCCACGGCGGCGTGGGCCGGGATGACCCAAGCCATAACACCGTTATTATTCATAACACTGTTATAGTACCGGGCGTGAGGCGCGTCAAGTCAGATAATGGATCCGAGCTCATGACCCGTCTGGTCGACGAGGGCGCCCGGCTGCTCGTGGAGGAGGGCCCGGCCGGCCTCTCGCTGCGCAAGGTCGCGGCGGCAGCCGGTGTCTCGACGATGCCCGTCTATACGCTGTTCGGGGACAAGCGTGGGCTGCTCCTCGCCATGCACCGGGAGGCCTTCAAGCGGCTGGGCGAGGCGCTGCGGGCCGTCCCGATGGGCGACGATCCGCTGGCGTACCTTGGCTTGCTCGGGCAGGCCTATCGGGAGGCGGCATTGCGCAGCCCCAACCTGTACGGCCTGATGTTCGGCCACGAGGTCGCGGGCGTCGAGCCGGACGAGCAGGGCCGCACGGCCGCGGAAGCCGCCTACCGCCCATTGGTCGACGCTGTAGCGTGGTGCCAGCGGGAAAAGGTCTTCGTTTCGGGCGACCCCGACCGGATCGCCCTGCACCTATGGGCCGTGTCGCACGGCATGCTAAGCCTGGAACTCAACGGCAAACTGCCCGCTCCGCTCGGCTCCGCAGAGGAGCAATACGTGCAGGCACTCCACTACGCCGCCGCCCCCTTCCTCGCCCACCCGTGAGCACACCTGCCGCATACCCCTCAAGACCCGCCCGCCCGCCGCCACACTCGCGCCGCCAC
>NZ_QJUG01000413.1 GCF_003426775.1 Allorhizocola rhizosphaerae
CGGAGGACCCGCGGCCGCAGAACCCGGCCGGGGCGGCATGAAGCTGGGCTTCGGTCCGGCCTCACCGGCCGGCTTGTCACGCTGAGCCTGCTGCGCCGCACGCGCCGCCTCCTGCTCAGCCTTCAACGCCGCGGCACGGGCCTCGGCCGCGGCGACCTCGATGTCATGGGCGCTCGCCACCTTGGCGACGGGCGCGGGCGGCAACAGCGACCCCGTGGGCTTCGGCTTGGCCGCGGGCGCGGCTGCCGTGGGCTTCTTGGGGGGCGCCGGTTTTGCCGAAACCTTGGGGACGTTGCCGGTCGTCGCCGGCGCCGCCGGGGGCGCCGCCGCCGATTTGGCGGATGCCGGTGGGGCGGCCGCGAAGGCCTCCTTCAACCGGCGGGCGACTGGAGCTTCCACCGTGCTCGACGCGGACTTGACGAACTCGCCCATCTCCTTCAATTTGGCGAGAACATTCTTGCTCTCGACGCCGAGCTCCTTCGCAAGCTCGTGTACGCGGGCCTTGCCTGCCACTGCACTCCTCATCCCGAGGTCGCATGGGCGGCACCCGCTGCGACCTCACTTGTGCACTTGAAGCCTGATCATTTCAGCGACTTCATCGTGTGCTCATGTTGGTCGTCCTTACTCCTTCGGCGGGGCGGATGCTCCGCCTACGGTCTGCTCGGGGCCAGGTGGCCCTGGATCGCGCGCCTGCCGGCCCGCGATCGCCTCGGTCAGCTGACCGGCGTCGAGGACGCCGGTGACCCGCAGCGCTCGCCCGAAGGCTCGCCGCCGCAAGGCCGACTCGAGACAGCCCGGCGTTGGATGCAGATGCGCACCCCGGCCGGGCAACCTGCGGTGAGGATCGGGTCGCAAACTGGAATCGATCGCCACCACACGCAACAGTTCGGAGATAGCCGCACGTTGCCTGCACCCCACACATGTCCGAAGACGGGCATGCGGCCGCGCACGACGTATCACCGAAAGAGTCTACAGCAGTTTCTCCCCGCAGTGTCCGGTGGTCGGATCGCTGCGCGCCCGACCACCGGCGCGCGAAAAACGTGGGGTTAGCTGTGTCCCTCTCGCAGTAGGTAATTCTCGCGTCCTCGTTGGCGTCGCGATTGGGCGTTGACTAGGCGGGCAACGGGGCGTCCCCTTGCTCGGACTCCTCCGGTGCGGTGCGCGGGCGAGCCGCCGGATCGGGCGCCGCGTCGGAACGGATGTCGATCCGCCAACCCGTCAAGCGGGCCGCCAACCTGGCATTTTGCCCCTCGCGGCCGATCGCGAGCGACAGCTGATAATCGGGCACGACCACACGCGCGGCCCGTGCTGCAAGATCAACCACCTCGACCCGGAGCGCCTTGGCCGGCGAGAGCGCGTTGCCCACAAACTCGGCCGGGTCCTCGGACCAGTCAATGATGTCGATCTTTTCGCCATGCAGCTCGCTCATGACGGCGCGCACCCGCTGGCCCATCGGGCCGATGCAGGCGCCCTTGGCGTTGACCCCGGTGACCGTGGAGCGCACGGCGATCTTCGTGCGGTGCCCGGCCTCGCGCGCGATCGCCGCGATCTCGACGGTCCCGTCGGCGATCTCCGGCACCTCAAGCGCGAACAGCTTCTTGACCAGCGCCGGGTGCGACCGGGACACGGTCACCTGCGGCCCACGGAAGCCCTTGGCCACGTGCACGACAACCGCCCGGATGCGCTGCCCGTGCGGGTAGGTCTCCCCCGGAACCTGCTCCGACTGGGGCAGCACCGCCTCGACCTTGCCAAGATCTATTGAAACAATCCCTTTTTCGGTACGCGTCTCGTGCGCCTGGATCACGCCAGTGACCAGGTCACCGTCGCGGTTGGCGTACTCGCCGAAGTGGACCTCGTCCGTGGCCTCGCGCAGCCGCTGCAGGATCACCTGCTTGGCGGTCATCGCGGCGATCCGGCCGAAGTCGTGCGGGGTGTCGTCGAACTCGCGCACGACGTTGCCCTCGGAGTCGAACTCCTGCGCATACACGACGGCGGCTCCGGTGTGCCGGTCGATCTCCACGCGGGCGTGCGGATGCGATCCCTCAGTGTGCCGGTATGCGGTGAGCAGGGCGGACTCGATCGCGTGCAGGATGGTCTCCTCCGAGATCTCCTTGTCGCGCGCCAGGGCCCGCAGGGCCGCAAGATCGATATTCACCGCTCCTCCTCGTCGTCAAAGTCCTCGCCGAGATCGTCGCCTGAGTCGTCGCCGAACTCCTCGAGATCGTCGTCGGAGATCTCCTCCAGCCGACGGAACTCGACCTGCACTCGACCCGGTCCAAGATCACCATAGCCGAACCGGTGGCCGACGCCCGCGACTTCAAGCGTGATCCCCTGATCGTCGGCGCTGTTCACCCGGCCGGTGTAGGTGCGGTCCAGGGCCCTGACCGACACCATCCGGCCGATATTGCGGCGCCAGTGCGCCGGTGTCGTCAACGGGCGGTCCACGCCGGGTGACGACACCTCAAGTTGATATTCCCCCGGGATGAGCTGCCCGCCGGACTCCTCCGCCTCATCGAGCGCGTGCGAGATCTCCCGCGACACGTCGGCGATCACGTCCAGCCCGAGCCCGCCATCACCATCGATGACCACTCGGACCAGGTAGCGCCGGCCGACCGGCTTAACATTCAGAGCATCCAGCTCATAACCGGCGCCGATGACCGCAGGCTCCACCACCGCGCGCACCGCCGCGGCGTCCACCGGGGCGGGCTTGGGCGGGCGCGGCTGTGCTGCGGGCCGGCCGGTGCTGCGGCCTTTCCTTGCTTGCGCGGCTGCCATGTGACGCCTACCCCCAACCTATGTGACTGCGCAGAGCGTAACTCGCTGGCGGTCGCCTGGGATCCTCGGCGCGCTGCTGTCATGCTTGGCCGCCGGTCTTGCCCCATCCGGCGGTCCGGTGACCGATACGCTTGGCCGATGTTTTCCCACCGGCGCAGGGCGTTGCTGCGGACCGCGCTCGGCGCGGCCGTGCTGGCGCCGACGCTCGCGGCATGCGATCTGTTCAGGCCCGACCCGCCGCCCCCGCCGGACCCGTTGACCGATTTCTACAACGACACGCTGGCGCTCGCCGCGCTCTATGAGGCGCGGGCCGCGGGCAACACCGCGCTGCTGGCCATCCGCGACGCACACCGGGCGCACGCGAGCGCGCTTGCCGCGATCATGCGGCCGGCCCCGCCGTCGCCGAGCGGTGCGCCGCCGCTTCCGTCGGCCG
>NZ_QJUG01000414.1 GCF_003426775.1 Allorhizocola rhizosphaerae
CGGGCGGGACGTGGCTAAGCAGCCACGTCCCGCCCGCGCGTTCTCCGGCGAGCTGGCGGCGCGGTATCGCCGCCCGTGGGTCCCGTTCGGTCCCGCACCCGCCCACCGCTGTGCGGGACCAGTCCCGCTGCCGAGTCCCGCACCACCAAGATCAGATGATCATGGTCCCGCTGAAGCGGGACCGCAAAGTTGATCAGATACCGCTTCGGCGCGGCGAGTCCCGCTAACGGTCCCGCTGCACCGAGCGGGCAGCGGGACCCCGAGCGGGACCATGATCACGGACTTGGCCCATTGCCGAGCCGCCCATTCACGGCCGCACAACCGGACGGCGAGACGTGGCTGCCAAACCCGGTAGCCACGTCTCGCGGTCTGGCTTCTTCGCACCCTTCCCACCCTTAGCGCGGCCGTGGCCACATGCGGGCCGCGCTGCCGCACATCAAGGAGAAGACATGGACTTCCACGTATTGACACTCGGTGAACGCAACACCTACAGCGTCGCCAACGGCTTGGCGTTCCTCGTCACGTTCATGGCCGTGACCACATACGCAAGCAGCGCCGCCCCGACCGGCCTGGTCCTGGCCGTCGCTGCGGCGGCCGGGTTCTGGCTGACGGCATTGTCGCTGCTGTTCGGCGACCTAATCGAGGCCCGTGACCGGTGGATCGGGCCGCTGGTGTTCCTCGCCGCAATCGGCTGCCTACTGGCGGCGCTGGGCGAATCGTTCGCCACGTTGATCGGAGCAGCCGGGTTGATGTTCATCTTGTGGCTGTCGCACATGGTCACCGAGTCGATCTGGCAGGCGGTCCGCTTGCGGACCTTCTTCGCTGACGCCCGCCGCCTGTCACTGCCTACTCAGGCGGCGCTTCTCGCGGTCGATGTCGCCGCCTTCGCCGGGACCGCGTTGCTGATGGTGGCCACCTATGGCGATGGTGCGCACGGCCGCCGTCTGGCGGCGGCGCTCGTCCTGGTGACACCGGGCGTGCTCGTCCGCGCGGTGCGCCGGGCACGCTACCGGCCCGCGCCCGACAGCGCGGCCACGCCCGATCGGACGGCCCGCCAGATATTCGTGTGCCCCAAGGCCACCCTGACCGGCCGCCGCCGACGCCTGCGCGATCGGTAGCCGCGTCACCGCAACCGCAGCCGTCGCACGAGGCCGGTCAGGTCGCTGAGCAGCGGTGTCAGGTCGTGCCAGGTCACCGAACCTGACAGAAACGCCTTCGCGGTCGCCTGCGGCCGTAGCCTGGATACCTCTACTTCTTTCTATCCCGTGCTTGATCTGCCCCCTTCCGGTGAGGGCACCACGCCCACCGCTCGCGGTCGGCCGCGCTCACCCCGGTCAGATCATCACCGCATACTCCGCACGCCCGGCACCCTTTCGCCTGGGCGGGCTAGCCCATCCCCTTTTTGCACGGCGGTCACCAACCCGGTGGCCGCCTTTCTTCATGTCCTGGAGGAGATCAACATGCTCACACCGGCCTGGTACCTCACAGACGGCGACTACTTCGGCGAACTGCCCAAGGTGGCGCAGATGGACACCGTCGAGGCCGCGATCAGCGCCATCGCGCAGCTGTTCAGCGACGAGGGCGAATTCAGCCCGACCCAGACGGCCGCGGCCACCTACATGGCCCTGCTCGCCGCCGAGCATCTCAACGACGAAATGACCTACAACGCCCGGCGCCACAGCCTGATCGAGCTGGCCCAGCTCGCGCACGGCCTGAACCTCCTGCTGGCCCACCTGACTCAGACCATCCAGAAGCTCGCCGAACACGCCGACAAGCGCACTTTCCCCGGCCTAGCCGACCTGCCCACCGAAACCGTCAAGACCGTCATCGACAGCCTCTGCGCCGCCGGTGCCAGCGGCGAGGTCTGCGCCGGTCGCCTCAAGGAGGCACACCTGACCCTGCGCTCCGCCGCGAAGTAGCACCCCCTACCCGTCATGCGATGGCGCGTGTCCGCGACCGGACGCGCGCCGTCGCCCCTGTTGGAGACCAGATGACCACAGACAACGACACCGAACCAGCGGCAGATGCCACGGGGGTCGGACTGACCCGCATCACGTTCAACGCGAACGCGCGCGCCGCCACCGCGCTCACCACGATCATGGCCGCCTCCGGCGACAACAAGACCGACGCGATCAACAACAGCCTCCGCGCGATGGCGACCCTGATCGGTCTCGCCCACGACGACGGCGCGCTACGAGTGATCGCCCAAGACGGCGCTACCCACATCGTGCACCTGCCCTGACCAAAACCCCATCCACACAAACCGAATCGGAAGGACAGACAGGCGGATGAGCCAATACACCCTCACACCCAAACCCGGCTGCGAGCGGTACACCATCCAGGTCGGCTGGAACCCGCACCGCAACTTCTACGCCACCGTGCTCGACTTCTCCTGGGACCCGGTGACCGACCCCGACAACGAGCCGGACGCGGTGCGCCTGGGCATCGACGAAACGATCCTCGACCCCACCGATGTCCTGGTCGCCGTCGATCCCTACGCCGTCATCCCCGACGAGCTTCTCGCGATGTTGCGCGCCGACAAGAACGCGCACCCGCCACGGCACTAGTCCGCTCCGGCCGGTAGCCCGCCCTTCGCGGCGGCTTCTGCCGGTCAGCCAGCTCGCACCACAGTTTCCCGGCCGCGCCCGGCCGGATCGCGCAACCACTTGCGCATCTTCCGGGCACGGCCGAAAGCCGTGCCCGGATTTCCATCCACAACCCGCACAGGGAGGAATCCGTGAGCACCAACCACACCAGCCTGGCGAACAAGCCCGGCCCGAGAACGCGCCGGCACCCGCAAGTCAACCCAGAGGTCTTGGCGCTGCTGCACCGCGCCCAGCACGGCGACCGCGACGCCTTCGCCGACCTGTACCGCACCTTCCACGACGCGGTGACCCGCTACATCGCCGTGCGCATGCGCGACCGCGACCGCGACGCGATCCCGGATCTGGTGCAGGACGCGTTCACCGGGGCGCTGGAGGAGCTGCCGCACGCGCTGCTCGACGTCCGCGGCTGGTTCATCATCCAGGCCGCCAAGGCACGCACTCGCCACGACTGGTCGCGGCGCCGCTACACCCGCGCCGCCTACACCCTGCACGAGCACGCCCGCCGCCACGCCACCGCCTCGACCGGCTTCGCCGAGCCGCAGCGCCGGCCCGGCCGAGTCACCTTCGTGCACGCCATGGCCCGGCTCACCCCGGACCAGCG
>NZ_QJUG01000415.1 GCF_003426775.1 Allorhizocola rhizosphaerae
TCGCGCCCGGCCACAACCGCGCAACAAGCACGGCTTCGCCTGAACAGAGTCAAAACCGGATCTCCAGCAGCGGCTATGCCCGGCTCGCTTCGCGCCCGGCCACAACCGCGCAACAAGCACGGCTTCGCCTGAACAGAGTCAAACCGGATCTCCAGCAGCGGCGTCGCTACGCTCGATCTCATGATGGGTCATCAGGCTTGCCGGTCCTGTGGAATGTGGATGGAACGTTGGTCTATACCGGGCGGCTAAGGTGTAGCCTCATGGCATCCCTCAGACCCCTGTTCGCCTGGGCCCTGCTCGGCTACGTGGCGATCGACGTCTTCTTCACCCTCGCGCGTTGGCTGGAGCCGTTCCGTGGCAGCGGTTTCGTGCAGCGCGCGCACAGCGCCGACTTCACCACCTTCGTCACGGTCGGCTTCCCCATCTTGGCGGTTCTCATCGCCGCGCACCTGCAGCCGGTGCTGGGCCAGGCGAAGGTCATCGCGGCGGTCGCGCTGGGCGAATACGCGACGATCATCGGCCTGGGTGCGCTCTCGTTCGTCGTCGGCCTGCCCCACCTGGCCCGCGTGGACAGCGCGGTGTCGATCCTGGCCTATGTCATCTACGGCTTTGCCGGCCTTGCCTTCGCCGCACTGGCCGCGTTTGGCGTCGTGCGCTCGTTCTTGAGCGTGGGCGGCGGCCTGACGGTCAAACTCGACGGCTGAGCACCTGCCCGTGCCACGGGCCGCGCGGAGTGTCCACAGTGAACGGTTCGGTGGGCGTGAAGCCCTGGGACTCGTAGTAGCGGACCAGGGCTCGGTCATCGCCCGCGTAACAGTCCACTCGCAACAGTCCCACACCACGCTCACGTGCGAGGCTCGCGGCGTGGTCGAGCAGGGCGCCGCCGATGCCGAGCCCGGCGTGGGCACGGCTGGTCACGAGGAAGTTCACGTACAGCTCCGGCTCCGTGGCCACCGGGATGTGCTGGGGTGCTTCGCCGACCGCCAGCGCTCCGACCGGCACGTCGTCGAGCCAGGCCAGATAGAGACCATCCGATTCGACCCAGGCCCGCGCCTGTGCGATCCGGCGGGGATGGGTGGACTGCTTCTCCGTGCCCCACTGCCCGGTGCGCCCGAGCTCCACCAGCCATTGGGCCGCGCCGTCGAGCAGCGCCAAGGCGATCTGGGCACCCTCGGCGCCCGCTTTGGAGATTTTCAATCGAGCGGTACCTCATCGACGTTGATGTTTGCGCGGAGCCGGAAGAGCCGGAGGATGAGCGCGAGCCCCACCCCGACCTCCGCGGCCGCGATGACGATGACAAACAGGGTGAACACCTGTCCGGTCAGCTGCTGCCGCACGGTGTCGCCGGTGACGAGGATCAGATTGACGGCGTTGAGCATGAGCTCGACCGACATCAGCACAAGCACCGCGTTGCGCCGGCGCAGCACGCCATAGGTCCCGATGGCGAACAGCAGCGCCGCGGTCAGCAGCGGGATGACCGGCCGGATCACGACGCACCCTCCCGTCTCGACAGCACGATGGCCCCGATGAGCGCGGCCAGCAGGAGCACCGAAAGCACCTCGAACGGCAGCACCCAGTCGGCGAAGATGGCCTCGCCCAGACGCTGCGCCGAGCCGGTCTCGGGCACGGCCACCTGCCGGTCGGCGAAGACCCACACGAACAGCGTGCTCAGGCCCAGACCGGTCCCGGCTCCGACCAGCAGGGCCGGGCCGAGCGGGCGATCCAGGTCGGGGCTCGGCCCGATCGGCGCGCGGGTAAGCATCACCGCGAACAGCAGCAGCACGACCACCGCGCCCACATAGATGAGCACCTGCACCCACGCGGCGAACTCGGCCCGCAGCAGCAGGAACTCCACCGCGATCGCGCCCAGCGTGACGACCAGCCAGAGCCCGGCGCGCACGAGATGCTCGGTCATCACGACCGCCAGCGCCGCGCCCACGGCGACCAGGCCGACCGCGGTCAGCAACACGTCGGAGACGGTCATGACGCGCTTGCCTTTTTGGCCGCGTTGGTCTCCTCTTTGGACGGCTCGCCGTTGGGGTCATGCGACGGCGGCGGCGGCACGGTCTCCATCCACGTGCCGAGCCGGTCCTTGTCGTGGATCAGGTCGCGGATGTCATATTCGGCGTATTCGAACTCGGGGCTCCAGAACAGCGCGTCGAAGGGGCACACCTCGATGCAGATCCCGCAGTACATGCACAGCGAGAAGTCGATGTCGAACCGGTCGAGGACGTTGCGCTGGCGCGGGCGGGCCGCACCCGGCACGACGACCTCCTCCTTATGCGAGTCGATGTAGATGCACCAATCCGGGCACTCGCGCGAGCACAGCATGCACACCGTGCAGTTCTCCTCGCGCAGCGCGATGACCCCGCGCGACCGGGGCGGCAGCTCCGGCTCCACATCCGGATATTGCTGCGTGGTGGAGCGGGACACGAGGGTCTTCAGTGTGACGGCAAGACCCTTGCCGAGGCCCACTCCCGGAACACCGCTCATGAGAATTCATCCTGCCCCTTAAGCATGGAAAAGCCAAGAATCGCGAACATGAGCGGGGGGAACAGCGGTCCCTCCAGCGCCGGGGCGAACACGGCGATCACCACGGCGAACGCGATCACCGAGCCCGCCCACGGGTCGGGGCGCACGCGCCGCGCGAGCAGGGCCAGCCAGCCGAGGTAGCATGCGAGCCCGACCAGCCCCAGCTCGACCACCAGGTGGAGCCAGAACGAGTCCACCGTCTTGCCGTGGAAGCCCAGCATGTCGAAGCCCTCCGGGCCCCAGCGCGGGTGGCGGTGCCAGCGCTCGTCGTGCTCCAGCGCGACGATCCCGCCGAACGTGCCCGCGCCGTAGCCGAGCACCGGCCGCCGGCCCAGCAGCGCGAGGCCCTGCTGGGCGAAGACGACCCGAATCTCCCGTTCGGGCTCCAGGTTGCGGCACGGGCTGCCGGGCCGGCCGTCCTGGCGCGCTTCCTCGGGCGGCCCGCACACGGGCAGGCTCAGGTCGGGCGGAGGCCGCTCGTGCGCGATGGGCAGGCCGAACGCGTCCACGACCCCCCAGAACCGGCGCGCCACCTCGGTCCGGACGTCCGGCAGGACCACGACCGGCACGGCCGCCAGCGCGAGCAGGGCCCCCAGCCCGGCGGCCAGCCTGCGCACGGGCACGCGCCGATGCAGCGCGATCACG
>NZ_QJUG01000416.1 GCF_003426775.1 Allorhizocola rhizosphaerae
CGGCCTGCTGATAGCGGCCCTGCACCCGGTGGACTTGGCCGAGGTTGGTCAGCGCCCGCATTTCGCCGTCGCGGTTGCCGGTGGCTTGGGCGATGTGCAGTGCCCGTTCAAGGTGGTCGGCGGCCTCCTGGTGGCCATCCTGCGCCCGGCGGATGATGCCGAGGTTGGTCAGCGCCCGCATTTCGCCGTCGCGGTTGCCGGTTCTGCGGGCAATCTGCAGCGCTTGTCCAAAGTGGTCGGCGGCCTGCTGGTAGCGGCCCTGCGCCCAGTGGGTGTGGCCGAGGCCGACCAGAGCGCTTAGCTCGCCGCCCTGGTCGGCGGTGGTTTGGGCGATGTACAGTGCCCGTCCAAAGTGGTCGGCGGCCTGCTCGTAGCGGCCCTGCACCCAGTGGGTGTGGCCGAGGCCGACCAGCGCCTTGAGCTCGCCGTCGCGGTTACCGGTGGTTTGGGCGATCTGCAGCGCCCGTTCAACGTGGTCGGCGGCCTGCTGATACCGGTCCTGCACCCAGTGCATCTGGCCCAGGACGATCAGTGCTTCCAGCTCAGCCAGCCGATCGCCGAGCTGGCGGGCGAGGTTGAGGGCTTGCTGGTGCAGCGCTTCCCCATCCTGGTAGTGGCCGCGGATCAACACATGTTGGTGCAGCAGAGCCGACAGGTATAGCAAGTGTTCGGGCCGGTCGTGTGCTGCGGCATGCCGTGCGGCGGCGAGCAAGTTTGCTAGTTCGGTGTCCAGCCATCGGGCGGCCCGATCTTGGTCTGACAAGTCAGGTGTGGGGCTGTCGATCGGCGCAATGGTCGAACGACGCTGCCGTTCATAGGGATACACCACATTCATGGCCTTGACAGCGGTATGCCGGTAGAAGTCCAGCAACCGCCCGAGCGCCTCGTGTCTTGACTCAGGTGGGTCGATCGTGGCGGTCAGGCTCTGCGTGTAGGCACGGATCAGGTCGTGCATCCGGTAGCGGCGGTAGACCGGCTCCTCCAGCAGGTGGTCGGCGTGCAGAGCGTCCAGATGCTGCTGTGCCTCCATCGGCGAGATGCCGGCCAGGGCGGCTGCCGCGTACGGTTCGACTTCGACGCCGGGGTGCAGTCCAAGTAGACGGAACACCCGTTGCCGGTCGGCGGGCTGGTGTTGGTAGGACAGGTCGAAAACGGCCGCCACGGTGCGGTTCTCCGCAGTGAGGGTGAGCAAGCCGCTGTTTGCCTGGCGCACCTCATACAGCAGGTCGGTGATGTTCCAGGTTCGGTGTCGCAGATACAGGCTTGCCGCGATCGAGATGGCCAGTGGTAGGTATCCGCATGCTCGGACCAGTTCGGCCGTCGCCTCCCGATCGGTACTGGCCTGCGGGGCCAGCCGTGCAAACATCGTGATCGCTTCGTCCGGGGTGAGCACATCCAGCCCGATGGGTACCGCTGTGGGCAGGTCCGCCAAGCTACGCCGGGCGGTGACCACTACCAGGCTGCAGGTGGAGCCCGGCAGCAGCGGGGCGACCTGTTGGCTGCTGGCTGCATTGTCGAGGACCAGCAGTAGTCGTTTACCGGCCATCCGGTCGCGCCACAACGCGGCTCGCCCGTCCAGGGTGTCCGGTAGGAACCGGGGATCGACCCCGTCGGCGGCCAGCAGCTGCGCCAGCGCGTCAGCCGGCTGCACGGGTTTTTGTCCCGCGCTGTGGGCGCGTAGATCTACGAACAGCTGCCGGTCGCCGAACCGGTCCTTAAGCAGGTGCGCTACGTGCACGGCCAGGGTGGTCTTGCCGATACCCGGCATGCCATCGATGGCATGGATGGCGATAACCCCACCGACCTGAGCGGCGTCGGCGACCGCGGTGGCGATCTGCTCAAGTTCTTTGTCCCGGCCCACGAACACCGCGTGTTCGGCCGGCAACGTGCACCGCACTGGCCCCGGCACTGACCTCACCGCCGCCACGTCGCGGGTTGACGGTGCAGCCGATGGATCCGACGATGACGCCGGGGGTGGTGGTGTCCTTGCGGCGATACGCCTCCGGGCGGCCACCCACCGGTCCACCTCATCCTGATCGCCGCCGCAGGCATACACCAGCCCGGCCACCAAATCTTCCCGGGGCAGCACATTACGCTTGAGCGCCGCGTTGATCGTGCTGCGCGGCAACATCCGCCCGGCCTGTGCGGCGCGCTTTTCCAGCCGCCGAAAACCCACACCGGCCCAATCCCGCAACCGCCGCAGCGCGTCTACAAACTCCGCCGCCGTGCCCGCCAAACTCGGATCAGGCCGACCATCACCGGCAACCGGACCAGCCGCCTGCACCACGTCAGCACTCCCTCCACCAACCACAGCCTAGTTGCCATCGACAAACTTGTCTGTGCTCAGAAGTGGAGTGAGTGCCGCCGCCGTCCGGGACAGTCCCGCGCCGCCGGACCTCTCGCGGCGCATTCCAGCCCTGCCCGAACGTGAACCTGCGACTGCATCCACGTCGGTAAAGCCGCTTACATGACTTTTGGTCAAGCAGGCGGAACATGCTCCTAAGGGGAGGTCCAGTGAACGCTTTCCACAGAACAGGTTTGCACCGCGCAGGCATTATCACGGCCGCGGCCCTTTTCGGGCTGGTGCAGATATCCGCAGCCGGCGCCACGGCCGCCGAACCCCGGGCCGCGAAGACCCGCCTGTCGGCCATCGTGTCCAGCGACGGCTCGCAGAGCGGCATTGCACCTGCCGCGGCCACCTCCATGGTCAGCAGCTCGAAGGGAGCCAGCCTGCCGGCCGATCTCAAGGCCACCGCGAACGCATCAGACGGAAAGGGTGTCGGCATCGATTCCATCATCGGCACCGACGACCGCTACCAGGTCAACCCCGGCGTGTACCCCGGCACCTCCACCGTCCTGGTCACCTTCAGCGGCGGCGGCCGGTGCACGGGCTGGATGGCCGGTTACAACCCCGCCAACCTCGCGTCCACCATCGTCACCGCCGGACACTGCGTCCACACCGGAGGCAGCGGTGGCGCCTGGCGCAGCGGCGTCACGGTCTACCCCGGCTACCCGAACACCGGGTTCGGCTGCAGCGCCATCACGCTGTACTCCGTCGTCGGCTGGACCACCAACGGCTCGCCCGACTACGACTACGGCGCGATCAAGGTCAACTGCACCTTCTCGGGTCAAGC
>NZ_QJUG01000417.1 GCF_003426775.1 Allorhizocola rhizosphaerae
CGCCGGCCGTGCGGGCCGGCGCGGTGCTGGCCGCCGTGCAGTCGGGCCGGCGATGGCCGGGCAAACGGGCGGTCGAGGCGGTGCGTGCGGCCTGGCGCGACGGCGACCCGTTCGCGGCCGGTGACGGCGATCAGTGGCAGCCCACGGTATTTCTCCTCGAAGCGCTGGAGGACCTGCTCGACCGGCTCGCTCCCGCAGACCGGGCGCCGATCGTCGCGGCGCTGCTGGACTCGCCGGACCCGCAGGTGCGCAAGCGCGCCGCGATGCAGGCCAGCACCGCGATCGGCGAGTCCCGATCGGTCCGCGAACCGCTCACGGACGTGCTGATCCCTGCGCTGACCGATGCCGACCCGCACGTGCGACTCGCGGCCGCCGACGCGATCCGCCGGGCAGGGCCGTTGGGTGCCCATGCCGCCGACGCGCTCGCGGCGGTCGTCGACCGCTACGACGACGAGGCGGCGGGGCAGGCGCTGGCCGCTCTGGTCGAGCTGGGCGATCCCCGGGCCGCGCAACGACTGCCCGAGTGGATCCGTTCCGGAACGGCGGCCGACGATATCGGCGCCGCTCTGATCGAGGCGGGCACGCCGATCACCGCCGAACTGCTTGATGCGGTACGATTCCGGCTCGGCGCATTGTTCGTGGAGCAACCGAGACAGCGCCACATCGACGTCTTGCGCTCCGTCCCGGGGCGCGGGCAATACGGCGATTCCGAGTGCACGACGCTGCTCATGCTCGTGCAATCGTGGGGGCCGGCCGCAGCACCGGCCGTGGAGCAGCTGGTTGAGTTGCTGCGTGCGGACCGCTTGGCCGAAAGGGTGATAAACACCTTGGCCGCCATCGGTCCGGGCGCGGCTGCGGCGCTTCCAGCCCTGCGGGCACACGCCGACAAGGTCCGCCGCAACCGCGACCGCGATCAGGAATTGCTGGCCGTCGCCCGAGCCTGCTGGCGCCTGACCCGCGATCCCGAGCCGGCCATTGACGAGGCTTGGCGCGGCGTCAAGCGAGGCAATATCGGCGGCGATCCGATCGCCCTGCTCGATGAGATCGGTGATCCGGTCCGCCGCCTATTGCCCGCGATCCAAGCGGCCTTGCCCACGTGGATGGCCAACTGCGAGTGGTACCACTCCGATCGCCTCGCGCTGACCCGGATGGTCTGGCAGTGGACCGGCGACCCGACGCCCGCGCTGTCCTACTCCCATGTCTTTCTCGGGCTCGACATGGGCGGCTACGGCCGGATCGAGGCGGCGATCCTCGCGGGCGAGTTGGGCGACACGACGTCCGTGGCGGCACTGATCCAGGTAGCGTCAGAACACGGGTCCTATGCGCAACGCGTGCGCGCCTGCCGTGCGCTGTGGCGGCTCACCGGCGATCCCAACCCTGGGCTTTCTGCGCTGCTAAAGTCCATGACGACCGCCGACTATGCGCCGACGAAAGGCAGCTGGGCACCGGTGCTCGATCTGCTTGCCGAGCTCGGCCCGATCGCCGCGCCGTTTGTTCCACAGCTGAAACGCCTCGCCGAGCGCGACGCCACCGTCGCCAGGCCAGGAGGCGCCGAGAATCCCGGGCACACGGACGAACAAACCCGCGCCGCGATCCGCGCCACCATCAAGAAAATCGATGACGCGACACGCGAGATTGATACATAAGCGCACGCCGTCACATACGTCTGCGTCATTCCGGCGGGTTCCCACGCGCTGGCATGCATGATGGCTTGCCGGATCTTTTCCGTGATAAGCAACCCAACCGAGAAGGACATACGCAGAAATCTTTGCCGGCCGGCCGTCGCGGGTCGCGAATACCACGGGTCTGAACCGCGATCAAGTCGACCGGCTCATTCTGGCCGTCTACGCCAACGGCAGCCTGGACGCGACCGTCGCTGAGTCATCGGCGAGGGCGACCTTGCCGACCTGACACTGGCGGAGCGCCTCCACCAGGGACGCCACTCGGTCACGCATGGGCGTCGCCTCCGTTATCGATATGGTCATGGGGACGCCCGCGCCCTCGGTCAGCACGTGGTGTTTGAGCCGGGCCGCCCACGGTCGACCAGGCTCGGGCCGCTTTTGGGCCGCGCCGGGCCGCCCGCACGTGGGAGCAGTCGATGACCGCCCCGGAACCAGTCCAGGTTGCACGCCTGGCGCAACTCGGCCAGCAGGACCTGGTGCAGCTTGGTCCACGCGCCAGCAGCGTTCTACTGCTCCAGACGCCAGCAGGTCATCCGAAGCCGAACCGAGCTCTTGCGGCAGGAATTCCCACTGGATCCCCGGTGTGAAGCATGAACAGGATGCCTTTCATACCATTAACCTGTCTGGCAGCGGTCTGCGGGCTGGATGGTGCAGCCGGCGCGGCTCGATACGCTGCCACCATTGGTCCGCGCTATCCACGGCGGCTGTTCACCTCGACGCACGACCGAAAATGGGGGCGATCATCCATATAGGACTCAATCCGAGATTATTCTATTAGGAACTTTTAGAGTGCAACTGATCGCCGGCGTACAGTTTGCATAGCGACTGAAAGAGGACACGCTGGTAAATCAATAGCCATGTTGCAACGCTTCTACAGCCGATGTCGCCACACTGCCAGCTCTCCTCCCGGCACTGAGATGACGCGTAGACCCCCAGGGCCGCTGAGCTGCCAAGCTTCGAATTCCTCAGATGCCGGAACGTCTATCCAACTGCCATCGGCAAATGAAATAGAGAGTGAACCGCCACTGGACGCATTTGCACTAACAATACAGCTTCGTGCGAGGTGGATTATCGGTCCCAGTTCCTCCGGACGATCCTCCGGATCCAGGTTGACTCGCCCAGTCTGACTGTAGTAGCTAAAGTCCGACGATATCCGCAACTCGAAAGTGCCCATTACATGTCCAATCACGAACGTCAGCGCGTAGTCGATACGGAGCATTGCCACGTCGCAATTCGAAAGAGGCAGTGGCAACTTGCCTTCACTATCGATTTCTAAGTCCATTGTTGAAGCCCTCTAGTACGGCAGTCACGGGTTATGGCTTGACCAGGTTGATTCGAGTTGGTGCCGGCGTTTGTAGTGGCTGGCGCGTGCTCGGGCTTGGTGGTGTCGGCGCCAGGCGGACCAGTGTTGTATCCGGGTGAGGTCGGCGGGTCGG
>NZ_QJUG01000418.1 GCF_003426775.1 Allorhizocola rhizosphaerae
GGCGAGCGCCGGGTCGTCGGCGAGCGCGTCGTCGCCGCCCGCCTCGAACAGCGCCGCGAACCGTCCACCCCGGACGGTCGCCGCGTGCAGGGCGCGGGCCAGCGGCAGCGCGCGACCCAAGTGCTTCAGCGTGAGCTCGGCCAGCCGCTGCCACACCTCGTCGCGCTGGGTGGCCGGGCAGTATCCGACAATGGCCTGCCGGATGGCCGGCACGATCCGGTTGTCGGGGGAGAGGTATCCGGTGGCCCGCGCGGCCGCCAGGGTGCGGTCGACCTCTTCCGGCCCACGAGACATCAAGGCGCGCAAGAGGTCCAGCGGGATGTCCACCCCGGCCGCGAGCACGATCAGCAGCTGCCGCACGTCTGCGGGCAGGTGCTCGATCTCGGCGGCGATCCCGACGGGCAGGGCCGGATCGTCGATGCGGGCGACCAGACCCGGCACGCCCAGGGTCTGCTCGTGCACCTGCCGGGCCCGTGCCTCGCCCACATAGGACGACGTCTGGGCCAGGGTGAAGGGCGCGAGCACGACCAGCGACCCGCGCCGCCGGATCGCGTCGACCAGCTCGGCCAGCGCGGGCGGACGCGGCCACGGCCGGCACGCGACCACGACCCGTTTGCCCCCGGCGACCGCCTCCGACAGCGCGCGCAGCTCGGCGTCGTCGAGCAGGTGAGCGTCGTCGACCACCAGATCGGCCTGCACCGACCGCAGCAGCGTGGACTTGCCGTGCCCGCCCGGGCCCTGCAGGGCAAGGCTGCCCGGGCGGGCCAGAACGGACTTGAGCTCTTCACTGACTATCAAAGGCATGGGCTTCACAAACCGAAGAGGGAGAAGGAGCGTCCCTGTGTGAGGGCGCGGCGGCGGGGCAGTTTGAGCGACGTGATGCGGACGGGCGGTCGCGGCGGCGATTCGTCGAGCACGCTCACCTCGCCGCTCGGCTGCTGATCGTAGGGTGGCGCGGACCGCTGCGCGGGCAGCGGGCTCACGGGGCCCGACAGCAGTCGGCTGGCCACACGCGCGGCCCCGGTGGCCGCGGTGAACTGGGGGTCGGTGGCCATCGTGACCCGGTTGGGGAAGTCGGCCCGGATGGTCTCCTCGACCAGCGGCACCTCCGCGGCGGCCCCGACGAGCAGCACGTCATCGAGCTGATCCGGTTGCAGGCCCGCGCTGCGCACCGTCCACAAAAGAGTGTCGACGGTCAGCCGCACGGCCGATCGGACCTCTTCCTCGGAGCCGGCCGCGAGCATGTCCTCGGAGCCCAGCGGTGGCACACCCTCAAGGCAGGCCAGCATCTCGAACCCGGCGGGGCGGGAGCGGCGCAGCACGGCGGCCGAATAACCCTTGCGACCCAACGAATACAACCCCATGACGCGCGCCGGGTGGCCCTCGGCGGCGATGACCGGCTTGGGCAGGAGGGTCACCTCGTGCAGGCCGACCTCGCGCAAGGCCGCGCGCAGCAGCTCTCGCCGGTATTGCCCCCAGGCCGACGGGTAGCCCAGCACGATGTGCTCGGCGTGCTCGCGCTCCCAGGCCGACGTGCGCTCGACCGCCCACATTGCGAGCATCGCGGCCAGTGTCTGCGGTCGGCAGGGCTCACCGCCCACCACCATCGGCACGTCGTCGCCGACCCGGGCGACGAAGTCGCGCACGGCCTGCCCGTCGCCGTGCTCACCGGTCACCAGGGTTCCATCGGGGGTGAGGCGCAGCACCGCCGGGCTCTCGCAGATCACCTCGGGCACCGTCCAGCCGGAGGCGCCGGCGCGGGACACGGCCGCCGCGACATGGGAATTGCCGAGGTCGATCCCGAGGACATGCGGCATTGCAGGCAGCATCCTTTCAGTGCGGTTGCAAGGCCGGATCGAACCTGGCGGGGACCGTTCGCGGCTAAGGGGCTCCTCTGTTCGTACCATATCCGCTTGACCAACAGGACCCTAAACTCCGGCACCGCGTGATCCCCTAAGCCCCTAACGTGCGATGGGGGAGTGGTCCCCGATGTCCGAATCGTCTCCCGAGCCCTACGTTTCCTCGCAGTTGATGTTCACACGCTGAGGAGACCGTCCGATATGGACACGAACCAAACCCTGCACGACTTCGTGCTCAACCTGATCACGAATCAGGATGCCCGCCTGACCTTCCAGCTCGACCCGGAGGGCACCCTGCAGGCGGCTGGACTTGGCGATCTGACGCCGGCCGACGTGCAGGACGTGGTGCCGCTCGTCGTCGACCTCGTCCCGCTGCAGGGCCTCGCGAGCCTGGGCGAGCCGCTCGGGCTGGGCGGCCTGACCGCGGCCCCGGCCAACGTCGTCGGTCAGCTCCAGGGCATCGTTGAGCAGCTCCCGCTCAACAGCGTCCTCAATGGCACCACGACGGCCGACATCAACCTGTCGGCCCTGGGCGCGATCACGGTTTCGCCCAACGGCCTCGGCAACGGTGGCGTCACCACACAGGCCGGCGGCGACATCGTCGCCCACCCGCCGGGAACTGCCCCGCTCATGGCCGACACCGACGTCGCGACGACGCTCGACGCCGGTCTGATCAGCTCGGCGGGTGGCGGCCAGGTCACCGCTGACGCCACGCTCAGTGGCGGAGGTGAGGTGAGCGGTGACCTGGTCGGCGGCCTCACCGGCAACCTGCTGGGCGGCACGCTCAACGTGGTCGGCGGCCTGACGGGCAGCCTGACCGCCGGTCTGGGCGGCAACCTGCTCGGCGGCGACCTGGTGGGCGGCACATTGGACACGGTCACCGGCCTGGCCGGTGGCCTGACGGGCGGCGACGCCGGCCTGGTCGGCGGGACGCTCGAGACCGTCACCAGTTTGACGGCCGGGCTGACCGGTGGCGACACCGGCCTGGTCGGCGGCGCGCTCGACACGGTCACCGGGCTTACCGGTGGTCTGACCGGTGGCGACGCCGGTCTGCTTGGCGGCACGCTCGACACGGTCACCGGTGTCACCGGCGGCCTGACGGGTGGTGACGCCG
>NZ_QJUG01000419.1 GCF_003426775.1 Allorhizocola rhizosphaerae
TGGTACAACAACCGGCGTCTGCACGGCGAACTCGGGCACATCCCACCCGCCGAGCACGAAGCCCTACACGCGATGACCCACCCGGTCACCGCAGCCCTGGAAACCAGATAATCCACTCTCCATCAAACCCGGGGCTTGACAGTTTGACAGCTCCACCAGGTCGAATGTTTAGACCTTCAGTCCACGGGCCAGAGCCGCCACCAACACCTTTGTTAGTAGAGCCGCTTCCCGTCTTCGTACCGGGCTTGGTGGGCTGGTTTGGCCCGGGTGGTTTCGGCTGGGTGGGTTTGGGCTGAGTGATGGTGCGTTGGCCCCGGCCCAGCTGGTTCTCGACCTTAGCAATCCGTGAGACGCCCCGCGCTTTAGCGACTGACGAGGCGATAGCGTTCTTTACAGCGTCTTTGATGCGAGCGAAGAGGCCAACTCCACGTGTCTTTGTAAGACCGCCAGCAACGCCAGCTGGTCCGGCATTTCCCCAGCTTACGATGTGATACTCGGCGATCCCACCGGCTCTGCCTGCTGGACCTCCGCGGGCACCGCCTGTACCGAACCTAGCTCCTCCACATCTGCATTTTTTGCCATCCGGATCGTCGAAGGTGACCGGATTGTTGTTGGCGTAGACGTAGCCGTGCCATTGCTGTGGCTCGCGCGCACGCACCCACGCAACAAGTCAGCCTGAACCTGGCAAAGCAGCATCAACCCGGCCACACCAGGCCGTTGACGATCCCCTCATGGGTCAAGCCGGACAGTGCTTCCGGGGATCGACGCCACGCGCTACGCGACGTGCCACCGGCCAACCCTGCCGACCGTCGTGATCGGACAGTTGGCATCCATCAATTCGCATACGTACTCAGTGCTTGACAGCAACCGTGACAGCAACCGGGGCGGACAACCACGACCATCAGCGCACAACGGAGTGGTACCAATACGCACGGTAATGGGACCACTCCGCTGGATCATGACGATTGCTGGGACCTTTCCATGAAGATCCTCAGTGCATCCGCATCGCGTTCTAATAGCGCATCGTAATGCGATTCCTCGCGAATCAATTCTTCGTAACCCCATATGGCTTGCAGGTGTTCGGAATTGCCGTAATCCGCGAACAGCCACTCGTTGGGAAGAGCCGGATCAGCAACCTCGAATAGCTGGATCGGATACCAATACGGGAGCCGAGTGTCATCGAGGATTAGGACCATAAGTGCGCCAGCGTAAAGCGACATCGCAGCCACCTGGTATCGAGCGCCAACAGTGACATGCAGGTCCGCCTCAGTGTTGTACGCGGCAGTATTCGCAGGTAGATGCCTAGCGCTTCCAGCGGTACATGTAACTTCCATGTCAGCCCACAAACTTGTAATCGTCGACTTGGCCGGTGGTTCGGTTCATGACGTAGTGAATTTCGATACCGTTTACTCGCTGCGTCATCTTGACCCATCCGTCGGTACCCATCCAACGCGGATCGGTCATGCCTTTCTTGAGGGGAACGATCGTGCCACCCATTGGATTCGACATTACAGAATGCATCGCGAGTTGCTCATTCAGATTGTTTGCCGTCGTTCTTCCAGTTGATCCTCGGCCCAACGGTTGGAGGTCAATTGTCACACCGTTTGCGTCGGTCACAAATCGAGCTGTCGGGCCACATCCGCCCGGACCAGTGTTGTGTACCAGCACAGGAGTATTCCCGGCGAGGACGTAGTAGGTGTGAATGTCGGCGACGGTGAGGTTGTGCATGATCTTCGATCCGAGGTAGTTAATCACCTTCGCGACCGTGAGCTGTTTGCCGTCGGCGGTGAGCAGGTGTTCATTCGAGCTGAGACCTGCTGCTGGGGTCCATGTGCGACGAGTCTTTGTCCAGAAAGGGTGCTCCCACGTCGTATCGATGACGTACTGATTGCCATCCTCGTCGACGACAGTAACCAGTGTGAGCTGTTTGTCCTGGTTGACGTGGAGCTGGGTCACCGCTTTTGGCTTTGTTTCACCAGTCTCTGGGTCTGTCGCGAGAACTTCGTCGCCGACCTGGACGTCCTTGATCTTCTTAGTGCCGCCCTCTGCGAGCAGTATCTCGGTTTCTGGATCGAAACTGTTACATGCTCGATAGAGGTCGGTACCCAGGTCACCGATGCGCCCCACGCCTGCGGCCCAGCCGATAAAAGGAATCATGGCTCCGAGCGACATCAACGCCCCGGCAGTGTCACCTACAGACAGTGCAATGATAACGTCGACTCCATCGGCGATCTCGCCGACACCAGGCACCATCCCGGCGAAGGCAAGAAAGAGCTGAATAGAAACGAGAAGCTGTTGCGCCTGTTGGGCGTTTGCGGCATTTTGGATGGCTGTCGCATCGGCGCAAACGGGTGCGTTGAAGTAGATGTCGCACGCTGTCGTGCCCTCCGCTACAGCGCGGACGATGCCGCCACTGCCACAGTTCGGATTGACAAGGTACGGAGGGCAGTTGCCCGGCTTAGTCGGTTTTGGCGTGCCGCCTCCGCCCCCTGGGACCTTGGGGCCTCCGGGTTCACCAGGACCGGGGTTGATGGGGGCAGTGGGGCTATTGCGGTCGCCCGGCTCCTTTTTCATCAACCCCGACGGGTCGGAGAACGTGGTCGGGTTGCCGTTAGCGTACGTGTAGGCGTGCCATTGTTGTGGGTCGGTGAGGTCCATGAGCGGGTCGACGGAGATGAACCGGCCCAACGTGGGGTCGTATTCGCGGGCGCCGAGGTGGGTGTAGCCGGTGGTGTCTTTGGTGCCGCCGACGTAGCCTTTGGTGCCCATCCATCCTGTGGGTGGGGTGCCGCGGTCCTCGCCGTAGGGGAGCATCCGCCGCCGGGTGGCGGACAGGGTGACGGCGTCGATTTGGGCGACGCTGGTTTTTTGGTGGTTGGTGCAGATCCATTTCAGGCCGGTGGGGTCGCGTACGGCGATACCGGCGTAGTAGCGGGTGCCCAACACCGACCCGCCGCCGGACGCGAGGTCC
>NZ_QJUG01000042.1 GCF_003426775.1 Allorhizocola rhizosphaerae
GCCAGATCGGCCTGGGCTATGCGGGCCTGCGCGACCTGCCGCCACCGGCCGAGGCGGCCACGCTGACGGTGCGCGACGTCGACACCGCGTTCGAGTCGATGGGCGCGCTGTCCGGGCAGGGGTCGCAGGCGCGGCGGCGCGAGCTGGTGCACCGGCTGTTCGGCGCGGCGACCGTTGACGAGCAGCGCATGCTCGGCGGGCTGGTCACGGGCGAGCTGCGGCAGGGCGCGCAGGCCGGGCTGCTCGCCGACGCGATAGCCGTTGCCGCGCTTGTGCCCGCGGGCACCATTCGGCGCGCGCTGCTGTTGGCCGGAGACCTGAAGTTGGTGGCGGTGGCCGCATTGCTGGGTGGAGCGCCGGCGCTCGCCGAGTTCGCGCTCACGGTCGGCCGGCCGATCGCACCCATGCTCGCTCAGTCGGCAGCCGACGTGGGCACGGCCCTTGCCGCGACCGGGGTTCCGGCCGCGGTCGACGACAAGCTCGACGGCGTGCGCATCCAGGTGCACCGGGAGGGCGAGACGGTGGCGGTGTTCAGCCGCAGCCTCGACGACCTGACCGGGCGCATGCCCGAGGTGGTGCAGCAGGTTTTGCGGCTGCCGGTGGCGCGGGTCGTGCTCGACGGTGAGGCGCTCGCGGTCGGGCCCGACGGGCGGCCGATGCCGTTCCAAGACACGGCCAGCCGCTCGATGCGCAGGGAGTCCGGGTCGCTACGGGCATATTTCTTCGACGCGCTGCACGTGGACGGGAGCGATCTCATCGACGAGCCGGGAGCGGTGCGGTGGGCTGCTTTGGATGAGGTGGTGCCCGAGGAGATGCGCGTGCGGCGGGTCATGGTGTCCGGTGAGGCGGAGGCCGAGGCGGCGTTCCAGGCTTCGTTGAGCGCGGGGCACGAGGGTGTCGTGGTCAAGGCGGCCGAGGCGGCATACGACGTCGGGCGGCGCGGGTCGGCGTGGGTGAAGGTCAAGCCGCGACACACGCTCGATTTGGTGGTGCTGGCCGTGGAGTGGGGGCACGGGCGGCGCACGGGCAAACTTTCCAACCTGCATCTGGGGGCGCGGGATCCGCGTGGGGGCGGGTTCGTGATGCTGGGCAAGACGTTCAAGGGGCTGACCGATCAGATGCTCGCGTGGCAGACGGAAAAGCTGCTGTCGTTGGCGGTGGAGCGCGGCGACTGGGTGGTCAAGGTGCGGCCGGAGTTGGTGGTGGAGGTCGCGTTCGACGGGGTGCAGCGGAGCACGCGATATCCGGGTGGGGTGGCGCTGCGGTTCGCGCGAGTGCTGAGATATCGGGAGGACAAGCCGGCCTCCGAGGCCGACACGATCGATGCCGTGCTGGCGCTGCTCTGAGCACCTGCTCAGAATTGTTGTCCGTGACTTCGGCGGATAGTTCTGGGCTGACCTGGCCCCGGTCGCCGACGTTACGGACAAGGCTTTTGGCGACCTGCTTAGCGGCGGCGGTCACCCGCGCCCCAGCCCTGCCCGGCGCAAGAGGGCCGCGAGCCGAAGCGCCAACGGCAGGCAGACCACGCAGCGCACAAGAAGGCCACAGGCCGAAGCGCCAACGGCATGGGATGGCCGCAACGGCGTGCTTGGGTTCGGCCGAAGTCACCGCAGATTCTTGGCCAGCGGCGGGGAAGACTGTCAATCGGCCGATGGTCGGCATGCTTGCCACCGGGTGCCGGAGGCGAGGCGCGCCGCGAGCGCGATCCGTGGGAGGCAACCTGTGAGCGTGATCCAGGCGTTGGGTGAGGGTGAACGTGTGGTGTGTGGACGGGGCGTGCCTGATTGAGGGATTGTGCCCGGTCGAGGATCCGAAGTGGACGGCCGGGTCGCCGGTGCGCAGGCATCGCGTGGCGTTCGTGCGGCACGGGGCTTACCTGCGCCGGGTGAACGGGGTGGAGTCGTTTGGCGACAGCACCTCGGTGCTGGTGGTCAAGCCGGGCGACGAGATGGCGGTCGCGCATCCGCTGGGGTGTGGCGATCAGCTTGTGCTTCTGGACCTGTCCGAGGAACTGGCCGACCCGCTGCGAACCGGTGTGTTCGCCGTGGACGACGAGATCGACCTGGCGCAGCGGCAGATCGTCACGGCGGCCCGGCGCGGGATCGACGAGTTGGAGCTGAACGAGCGCATCGGCATGTTGTTGGAGCGGCTGCCCAACGCCGGGTTGGCCCCGACGGGAGCGGTGACGGCGGCGCATCGCAGGCTGACGTCGCATGCCGCGCAGTTGTTGGCGGCGGTCGGATACACGGTGGGGCTGGGCGAGATCGCGGGGCTGCTGGATTGCTCGCCGCACCATTTGAGCCGCACGTTTCGGAGGGTGACGGGGCAGACGCTGACGGAGTATCGCAATCGCGCGCGGGTGCGGGAGGTGCTCGGTGAGCTGCAGGATGGCGCGGACAACCTGCGGGAGCTGGCGGCCCGGTACGGTTTTGCCGACCAGGCGCACATGATCAGGGTGGTGCGGCGGCACGCGGGAGGCTCACCCGGTACCCTCAAAAAGATTCTAAGAGCATAGAAGTTCTACGCCGTGGCTATGGGCATGCGATTGCATGCGGGGATGAAGTCACGATGGGGTGCGGCGTTATGTGCCGCGTTGATGATGGCCACGCTGACCGCCAGTCCGGGTCAGGCGGGCGGACCGTCGCTTGTGGACAGACACGAATGTGCGGGGATGACGGGATTCACGTGCGCGTTTCTGCCGGTGCCGCTGGACAGGTCGGGCCGCGGCGGCGAGACGTTGCGGTTGCAGGTGGCATTCGAGACCGATGCCACGGCACCGCGCGGCACACTGCTGGTCCTGACCGGTGGCCCGGGGCAGCCGGGGGTGAGCTTCGTCCCGCGTATTTCGCAGCGGCTGGCCTATCTGCTGGCCGACTACCGGCTGGTGATGATTGACCAGCGCGGGACGGGCGCGGGCGCGATCGACTGCCCGCAGCTGCAGCGGGAGGTGGGATCGTCGGATGTACGGCCGCCGTCGGCAGCGGCGATCGCGGAGTGTGCGGCGATTTTCGGAGAGACGCGGCACTTCTACACGACCCACGACACGGTGAAAGACCTCGACGAGCTGCGCGCGGCGTTGGGCGTGCGCAGGTGGACGCTGGACGGCGTCTCATATGGAGCGTTCGTCGCGGCACAGTACGGCCTGACCTATCCATGGCGGGTGGAGCGGCTGGTGCTTGACTCGGTCGTGCCCAAGGAGGGCATCTACACGCTGTACGCGGACAGCTTCCATCGCGTGGAGTTCGTGCTGCGGGAAGCGTGCCGCGAACAGGGCTGTGACTGGGATCCCGCTGTCTATCTGGAGCGCGCGCTGCAGGCCGGGCTCAACGCAGTCGACTTCTTCGACTTCATCATTATCGCGAGCATCGTCGATCCGAAGCTGACCGGGCAGACGTACTTCCCGGTGCTGCGGTTGTTGCGGCAGGCCGGCGAGGGCGACCTGGCGCCGATGCGCACGGCGATCGAGCGACTGCACAGCAACTTCACCCCGGCGAGCGAGTTCAGCTCGGGCCTGCACATAGCGACCATCTGCGCGGATCTGGTGGACGCGCCATGGGGCGACTCGTCTGCGCCGCTCGCCGGGCGAGAGCAGGCCTTGGCACGGGCGGTCGGCAAGCTGTCACCGGCGTATGTGTGGCCGTTCCCCACAAGCGCGGCGGGCGAGCAGGCCATCGCGTCGGTGTGCGGGCAGTGGCCGCCGAGCCGGCCCAGCCCGAGGCCGCCGTTCAAGAAGCTCACCATGCCCGTGCTGCTGCTCAACGGGGACCGCGACCTGTCCACACCGGACAAGTGGGCGCGCGATCTGGCCGCGTGCACGCCGCGCGCCCGCCTGGTGATCGTGCCCGGCATGGGCCACTCGATGCAGGGCCGCAACGCCGAGGCCGACGCGGCCGTGCAGGAGTTCCTACTGCGTTAGCAGACGGCCGTCGGTCGTCAGGCGGGCACTGGCCAGCTGCGGCAGATAATGCTGGAAGAACACGTCGGCGACGAGATCGCGGCGACTGCGCACACCCGTCTTGTCGAACACCGCCTTCAGGTGGTCCTGGACGGTGTGCGTGGAAACGTAAAGCGCCGCAGCGATCTCGGCCGTCGATCGTCCTAACAGGACCAGCTGGGTGATCTCCCGTTCGCGGGCCGTGAACGGATACGCGTCGAGGATGAGCGCGGCGAGTTCGCCGGGCAGCGCCGGCCCGATCGAGATCGTGGTCTGGCCGGTTTCGGACGTGTGCCAGGCGTGCAGCGTGACCCAGCCGCCGTCGCGCGTGCGGGCGCGGGAGCGGGCGATCGCTCCCGGCTCGCCCGCGCGGGCGTGGCTCACGATCGCGGAGACCGCGTGCGGGGTCCGTCCCGGTTCGTGATTTTCGGCGAGCCGGTCGAGCCAGTGCTGTGCGGTCGGGCTGAGCGCGGCCATGCTGTGGTCCCGGTTGACGACGGCGACGCCCGGCGCATCGGGCACGGTCCCGCCATCGACCCCGCCGGTGAGCAGAGACTTGCGCAGAGCCGCGGCCGCGGGCACCGCCACGGCGGCCGCGATTTCCACGTCCTGCGCGCTGTATCCGGCCGTGCCCTCCTCCCGGCACATGACGAGCAGACCCCACGTCCGGCCGCCGTCGCGCAGCAACACGCGAAGCTCGTCGGCCAGGTCGAGCGGTCGCAGGATGTCGCGGTAGTACTTGCTCGTGTGCAGCTGCCCGGCCGTGGACGCGCTCAGCGCGCTGGCCGGCTCCGCCCGCCGGACGAGTCGGCGCAGGCTGTCCACGTCGTCCTGCTCGCCGTGCTCGATCTCGAACAGCCGGGGCATCACCGACGCCGGGAAGCCGCTGCGATGCTCGCCCCCGGTATCGAGCAGCGTGGCCGGGTCGACCACGACACCGCACCAGATCGCCGCGGGCACATGCGGCAGCAACACGTCGATCGCGCGGTTGATGACGTCGATGGCATTGCCCGCCGGTACCAGATTTTCCTGCACTTCTCGGGCCACCCGGCCCGGGTCTCGCCTGCGGCGTGGCGGCATGGCCCCCACCCTAGCGAATCCCCACATTTCTGGGGTTCAATCCATCGCCTCGAACCGCCTACCGTTCGTCCATGGTCGAGGGGGAGGGATCGGCGCGTTCGCGTACCGAAATCGTCATTCTCATCGCGGGTTTTGTCCTGGCTCTCAGCGGCCTGGTGGCCGCGGTGCCGTTGGACTTCCCGCCGTTGATCGTGGGCGCGTCGGTGGGGCTGGGCGTGTGTGTGGCCACCTATGGCGTGTTCGGCGGCCCGATCGCCAAGATGAGCAATGCCCGCAAGGTCGTGGCCGGGCTGCTGGCCGTGGCGGTGATCGCCGGTTCGGCGTTGCTGTGGCCGCCGAAGACGCCCGCGCCGCCGACCCAGCTCACCCCGGAGGTCTCCGCAGACAGCGTCACCCTGACGTGGGACGCGCCCGCCGACAGGGTGAAGGCGTACAAGGTCTTGCGCAACGGGGATTTCCTGGAGGAGGTCACGGACACCAGATACGAAGACAAGAACGTCAAGCCCGCCACGGAGTACGAGTACAGCGTGATCGCCGTCGGGGTAGACGGCGGCGAATCGGTGCCGATCAAGCGCAAGGTGAGCACCCTCAAGCCGTCGGCGACCTTGAAACCGCCCAACGGGTTGGCGGCCACGGCGATCGAGGCCCGATCCGTGACCCTCGCTTGGACGGACAGCGGGCCCGGTCTGGAGTACAGCGTGCTGCGCGACGGCGCGAAGATCGCCCAGAGCAACCAGCCCACCTACACCGACACGACCGTGGCGCCGCAGACGTCGTACAGCTATGCCGTGCGCGTGGTCGACACCGCCAAGCGCGAGGAGTCGGAGTCGAGCCCGGCCGTCACGGTGACGACTCCCGCCGGGGATGCGCCGCTTCCCCCGCAGCCTGGGCCGACACCGCCGAGCGCGCCCAAGGGTTTCAAGCACGACCGCAGCAACCAAAGCTCGATCACCATGTCCTGGCAACCGTCGTCGCCGGGCAGCAATCCCATCGCCGGGTACCGCGTCTTCCGCGACGGCGGCCTGCACAAAACCGCGAACGGCCTGTCGTTCACCGACACCGACCTGCCCACCAACAAGTCCTACGAATACTTCGTGCGCGCCTTCGACACCGCCGGCCGCGAGTCGGCCGACAGCGCACACGTGCGGATGAGCACACTTCCCTGGGCGAAGGCGGGCCCGTGGCGGTACACCCTCTACGACCGGTCCACCGCGGACAAGGAACTCAAGGACGCCATCAAGTTCAACGGGATCTCGCAGCCCACCCGGACCCAGGTGGGCGTGGAGGATTACGCGGTCGCCTACGACAGGGCGTGGACGCAGATCTTCTACTATGGCGCGACGGCAACCGGGAGCGCGACGCCCACGCCGCCGCAGTGCGGCTCGCACGGATTCACCGGAGTCGACGCACTCCCGATCCAGGCCGGCCGCGTGTATTGCCGCGACGAGGACGAGGGGGCCGCCATCGGACCCATCTCGTTTGTGAAGTTCGTCGACATCTCGCACGCCACCGAGACCCCGGGATATATCACCATCGAGGTCTGGTTTGAATATCTGACACCCTAGGGCGAGCCGAGTCCGTCGAGATGAGAGGTGTCATTGACGGTACGCACCGCGACCCCGCCGTCCGGGTAGAGGTCCACAATGGACAGCCCGGTCGGGTCGAGGTACAGCCGGTGCAGGATGGCATCGCCCGCCGCCAGCGCGTCACGCAGAATCAGCTTGATCGGCGACACGTGCGACACCACCGCGATGGTCTGGCCCGCGTAGGATTCGCGCAACCGGCCCACCACCGCCCGCACGCGTTTCGAAACCTGTTGGAACGACTCGCCTCCCGGCGGTGCCACCGCGGTCGAGCCGAGCCACGTGTCGAGCTCGCTCTGGAAGCGCGCCCGCACGTCGGCGAACGTCATGCCCTCCCACTCACCGAAGTCGCACTCGATCAGGTCCTGCTCGACCACGACCGGCGAGCCGATGAGCCGCGCGGTTTCGACGCAGCGCGACAGCGGCGAGGTGACCGCGACCTCGGGGCGCATGGCGGCGACCCGGGCCGCGACGGCCCGCGCCTGCGCCCGCCCGGTGTCGGTCAGCGGGACATCGCCCCGCCCGGAGTAGCGCTTCTCCGCGGTAAGCGCGGTCTGGCCGTGCCGCACCAGGACCAGCCGGGTGCGCGCGTCCGTGCGCGGCTCCCACGTCGGGGCGGGAGCAGGCGTCTCGGCAACCGCATCGGCACCGTCCATGGCCCGGTTGGCCAGCTCATCGGCGTGCTTGTTGCGCTCCCGCGGGATCCACCGATAGTCCACGGCCCGGAACTTGCGCTGCAGCGCCGCCGCCTTCGCGGCCAGCGTGCGCAGCCCGGGATTCTTGATCTGCCACCGGCCCGACATCTGCTCGATCGCAAGCTTGGAGTCCATCTGGACCTCGACCTCGGTCGCGCCCATCTCCAACGCGGCCTCCAGGCCCGCGATCAGGCCCGAGTATTCGGCGACGTTGTTGGTGGTGACGCCCAGCGCCTCCCAGCGCTCGGCGAGCACGACCCCGGTCTCGGCATCGCGCACCACCGCCCCGTAGCCCGCAGGCCCAGGGTTTCCCCGGGCCCCGCCATCAGCCTGGACAACGACTCTCACAGGCCGGACTCCGCTGTGCGCACCATGATGCACCGGCACTCCTCGCACCGCACCACCTCGTCCGCAGGCGCGGCCTTGACCCGTGCCCGGTCGGCGCCGAACAGCTCGATGCGGCACGAGCCACATCGTCCATGTTGGACCAATGCCGCGCCCACCTTCTCATACAGCGCAACCAGTTCGGCGGGCAGATCGGCCACCAGTGGCCGGCGCGCCTGCCCCTTCCACTCCTCCTCCTTGGCGATCTCGCCCAGTGCCGCGTCGCGCTTCTCCTCGGCGCCCTCGCGCCTGGCCCGCGCGGAGGCGATCTTCTCGTCGACGGCGTCCAAAGTGGCCTGTGCGGTCTCCCGCTTCTCCATCAGCTCAAGCTCGGCATCCTCCAATTCGGACTGACGCCGCTTGAGCGAGACCATCTCGTGCTCCAGCGCGGTCAGCTCGCGCGCCGGAAGGCGCCCGTCGTCGAGCCGCTGCCGGTCGCGATCGTGCCGCTGGCGCACCGAGTCGATCTCCCGCTCCAGGCGCGCGATATCGCGGTCGAGGTCGTCGAGGTCCACCTCGGCCCGCACCCGCTCGTCCTCGAGCGCGCCGATCACCTTCGTCAGCCCGTCGACCTCGGCGAACTCCGGCAGGTTTTTCTTTCGATGGGCGAGCTGCCGCAGCGCCGTGTCGATGGCCTGCAGGTCGAGCAGGCGCTGCTGGTCTTTGGGGTCGGCCTTCATGAGCTCCCTGTCTCCGTTATGCGCTTATGGGTACCACGATTCTCCAACACGGCGATCAGGTCAAACGCCCGCGCGAGGGTGGCCCGCAGGCTCGTGCCGCGCGGCGCGTCCAGCCAGTGGTCGATGGCCGTGTGCACGACCGCCGTGACGGCCGCGAGGCGCGAGCCTGAGGTCACCCGGCTACGTTAGCCTGCCGCGCAGCTTGGCCGCCGGGTCGCGGGTCCAGGTCGCGCCCCGCGTGCGCGGCACGATCACCGACCGCAGGATTTCGTCTCAGCGCGCGAAATTTCCGTAGACGTGCATGGTCCACGGATCGGTGCGCACGCTCGACACCACGGTTTCGAGGCTGGCCTCCTTCTGCAGCCACTGTGCCACCTCCGCCAGCCACGGCTGCTCGGTCGCCCAGTGACCAGCATCGATCAGTGCCGGGCCGCCCTCCAACAGGTGGTCGCTCGCCTTGTGGTGCTTGAGATCTCCGGTGAGGTACACATCCACGCCCAGCTCGCGGGCCTGCGGAAGAAATTCGTCGCCCGAGCCCCCGCACACGGCGACCAGCGTGATGCGCTTGGCCGGATCACCCGCGATGCGCACCCCCAGGTCGCCGGTTGGCAGCACGCGCGCCGCCAGCTGAGCGAACTCGCGAAGGGGCATCACCACCGGGAGCCGCCCGACCCGGCCGTGCCCGCGCCCGTCCCCGGTCGCGGGGAACTTCGCCGGCCGCAGCGGCATCCGCCCCACGATGCCCAGCGCGTCGGCGAGCGCATCGCTCACCCCCGGACTCGCGATATCGGCGTTGGTATGCGCCACAAACAGGGCCACGTCGTTCGCGATCAAATCGTGGATCATGCGCCCGGCCGGGTTGACCGCCGCCACCGACGACACACCCTTGAGCAGCAGCGGGTGGTGGGCCAGGATCAGGTCGGCCTTCAGCGCGATCGCATCGGCCACCGTGTCCGGCGTGACGTCGATCACGCATAGCACGCGGTGGATCGACCGCTCGGGCCGCCCGGTCACCAGGCCCACGCGGTCCCAGTGCTCGGCCCACTCGGCCGGGTAGCGCGCCTCAAACAGGACCATCAACTCGGCGAGCCGCATCATGCCTCCCATCCCTCCCCAAGCGCCCGCAAGGCCAGATGCCACGGGAAGTCTGCCCGGTGCGCCGCCCGGGGCGGGTGCAGCTTCACCACTTCGTCACCATAGAGCACCCGCACGCCCCAGCTCTTGAGCCTGACCAGACTCTCCTGGAACGCCGGGTGCCTGGCCATCGCCGAGTTGGTGTAGGGCACGGCCACGATCGGGATGCCCAGGCCGTGCGCCTCGATCAGCAGCGCGAGGGCCAGCGTGTCGGCCGCGCCGGCGGCCCACTTGTTGATGGTGTTGACCGTGGCAGGCGCGACGATGATCGCGTCGGGCAGCGGGAGCAGGTCCGGCTCGCCTGGATGCTTGAACGTGCTGCGCACCGGGTTGCCCGTCAGCTCGGCCAACGCCGGGATGTCGAGGAACGGCCGCGCGGACTCGGTCGGTACCAGACAGACATTAAAATTCTTCTTCTGTCCCAACGTAATCAGTCGCCCGACATCGCGGGCGACTGGGGAACCACAGGCGATCACGTAGAGGACCGTCAAACTCCTACTCCCATTTGCTCGGCCAGGTCGGCGACCTGCAGTGGCGGTGAGCCCTTCGTGCGGCGCAGCACATCGCTCATCACCTCGTGTGCGATGGGCCGGCATCTCACCTCGGCCGGCGCGATCGCATCGCACTCCAGCAGCATCTCACCCGCGCGGGCGATGTCGCCCACCTGGGTGAAGCCTCGCGCCATATCGATGAAGTGGTGCGCCCGCCGCTCCGGGACGAGCGCGTTGAACACGTGCGGATTGATCGACTCGTGCACCGCCACCGCCGCGCCGCCCTCACCGAGCTCGACCGCCGCCGCGGCCCGGTGCAGCAACACGTTCGTGGGACCAAAACTCGTCCAATAGTGGTTGGCGTCGGCGCCGACCCCCTGCGCCGCGTCTTCGGCCGCGTTGAGCAGATCGTGCATTGTCGCGCTGTCCCCCAGGCAGGAGGCGGCCATCGCGCCCTGCAGGAGGAGAAAGCCATAGACCGAGAGCCGATCCGGGTCGGCCTGCTCGGCGCCCGGACACAGCCGGTTGGCGATGTTGACGTTGACCTCCAGCGCGGAGCGGTGCCGGCCCAGTGCGCGAAGGGCCAGCGCCACCCGAGCGGTGGCCACGCCGGCGAGCAGATGGTCGCCTGCCCGCTGCGACACGGCGATGGACCGGTCGGCCGCGAGCCAGCCGAGGTCAAGTTCGCCCATGCGGCGCATGGCCGACGACGTGATCTGGTAGACCTGCCCGAGCAGTCGTGCCGCCTCCTCGGCGTGCTCGCTGCCGGCGTATGCGGTGTCTGCGGCCTGCGCGTCGCGCAGCAGCTTGGGCAGCACCCGGGCGAGCATGCCCCACTTGGCGTGCAGGAGGGTCTGCCACGCGTGTGCCGTCGCCTTGCGCATTTCCACGATCGGCGGTGGCTCCGGCGGCGCATAGAAGAACGCGCTGATCTGGTCGTACCGCTCCAATGCGGACCGGATCTCGGCCACCTCGATCTGATCGATGCAATTCATGCTTTCGGGTCGCCGTTCCGGTTCGCGCCCCAGGAGCAGTTGCACATCCACCTGAAGCACGTCGGCGATCTCGGACGTGACGGACAGCTTGTCGAGCCTCCGCACCCCTCGCTCAACCTTGTCGACCCAACTTTTCGACTTGCCCAGCCGGTCGGCGAAGACCTGCTGGGACATCTTTCTCCGGTTGCGCCAGTAGGCGACCCGCCGTCCTATCGGCAGCTCGTCCATGGTCCCAGCCCTCCGATCGCACAACTTGTGCGGGTACATCTCGAAGTCCCTAGTAACTTAAGATGCAAGTTGCAGTTAGAGATTGCAGAACGACTCTTGCGATTTTGGACCTTGCAAAGGTCAACGAAATGTGAAGGCGAAGGTGACGCACAGATGAATGTCAACATGTTTATGCGAATGCGGATGCGTCGTGCGGCGAAAACCTTCGTCGGCCACGGCTGGCCGGTCATGCCGGGCGGATACTTCAACGGCGAACGCATGGCCTGCGACAGGGCGACCTGCTGGGCCACGAGCTGCCATCCGGTGCTGCCCGACTGGGAGCACCACACCGGGTTCGCTGAAGACTGGTGGAACCGCAAACCGCATTCGGTGCTCCTGCCGACGGGACACGCATTTGACGCCATCGAGGTCCCCATGCTCGTTGGCTCAGTTGTCAAAGCGCCACCCGGGCCCGTGATCGTCACACCCGCCGGACACTGGATCTTTTTGGTGCGAAGGGGATCCCCGCTGCTGCCCATCCTCGCCGACCGGTCCGACATCGTGCAGCACACGGCCGGATCATGGATCCCGGCGCCGCCCACCGTCCTGCCGGAAGGCCCGGTGCGCTGGCACGTCACGCCCCGGCAGGTCGGCTGGCGGTTGCCCGCCCCCGACCAGGTGCAGGCGGCCATCATCGGGGCGCTCGTCGCCCTCGACGCCACCTTCCTTGACCGACCGCTGAGCGTCCGCCCGTCCCGCAGATTCGCCCACGCGTAGTAATCGCCAGCTTCGCTCGTTAGTCGAAGCATGGTAGACAATCTAGAGCGTCCCGAATCCAGCGTCGAGTATCAATTTGTTTTCGGGTACGCCGGCACCCGCCCGGGTGGTTCCCGACCAAGCGGATCCCACCCAGGGGGTACGCAACGACCGATCAGATGATGCTGGTCCACTGGTGAGAGTCGGCGATTCGGCCATATTGGATGTCCACGAGGGACTGCCGCAAAGCGCTGGTGACCGGTCCCGTGCCGCCGTCGCCGATCACGAACTCGCCCTCGGCAGCACGCACTCGCCCGATCGGGGTAAGCACGGCGGCGGTCCCGCAGGCGAACGTCTCGACAATCTCGCCACTGGCCGCCCCGTCACGCCACTCGTCGATGGTCACGGGGCGTTCGGTCACCGTGCGGCCCTCCTCGCGGGCCAGCGTGATGACCGAGTCACGCGTGATTCCCGGCAGGATCGCGCCGTTGAGCTCGGGGGTCGCCAGGGAGCCATCGGCGTACACGAAAAAGACATTCATGCCGCCCAACTCATCAATATATCTTCTGTGCACCGCATCCAAGTACACCACCTGGTCGCAGCCCTGCTCGATGGCCTGCGCCTGGGCGATCAGGCCCGCCGCGTAGTTGCCGCCGCACTTCGCCGCGCCCGTGCCGCCCGGCGCGGCACGCGAGAAGTCGGTGGACACCCACAGCGTCACGGGCTTGACACCGCCCGAGAAATACGACCCGACGGGCGAGGCGATGAGCACGTAAAGATATTCCAGCGAGGGCCGCACACCGAGGAAAACCTCGCTCGCGTATTGGAACGGGCGCAGATAGAGGCTGCTCTCGCCGTCGGACGGCACCCACTCGCGATCGACGTTGACCAGGTGCCGGATCGAGCCGAGGAACAGCTCCTCGGGCAGCGGGGCCATCGCCATGCGATGTGCCGAGTCGACGAACCGGCGCGCGTTGGCGTCGGCCCGGAACAGGCCGAGCTTGCCATCGACACGGTTGTAGACCTTCAGGCCCTCGAAAATCTCCTGCGCGTAGTGCAGGACCGCCGTCGCCGGATCCATCGGGATCGGTGCGCGCGGCTCGACCCGCGCGTCATACCACCCCTTGCCCTCCGCGTAGCGGATCGTGACCATGTGGTCGGTGAACACCCGGCCAAACCCCGGGTTGGCCAGGAGCGCCTCGCGCTCGGTGGCCGTTACCGGCTGCGGATTCCTGTGGATCTCGAAGTCGATCATGCCACCACCACCGCTCATAAGCGCTGCCCTCCAGGCTCGAAACTGCTTCTCGGGTGAAACTTACCTCTAACGTTCGTTCACCCCATAGCGCCCTGGTGGCCGGGATCGCCTCATGCGCCTGGCCAACAAGGCCAGGGGCCTTGCGTCTAGCTCACAAGTACCGCTACTCGATCGCCCACTTCCGGCGTGCGGATCGGCTCGCCGGAAACACGACCCGCCAGCTCCTGCCCGACGGCCTCCTTGACCCTGCGCGCCGCCTCGGCCTGGCCGAGATGGTCGAGCAGGAGCGAGACCGACAGGATGGCCGCGATCGGGTCGGCCTTGCCAAGACCCGCGATGTCGGGCGCCGAACCGTGCACGGGCTCGAACATCGACGGATAATCACCGGTCGGGTTGATGTTGCCGCTCGCGGCCAGGCCGATGCCTCCGGTGATGGCGGCCGCGATGTCGGTGAGGATGTCGCCGAACAGGTTGTCGGTGACGACCACGTCGTAACGCTGGGGGTTGGTCACCAGGAACATGGCCGCGGCGTCGACATGCTGATATTCGGTCGTCACGTCGGGGAACTCGCGGGCGACCTCGGCGAAGGTGCGCGCCCACAGGCCGCCGGCGTGCGTGAGCACGTTGGTCTTGTGCACCATGGTGACCTTGCGGCGCTCGCGGTGGCGCGCCCGCTGGAACGCGTCGCGGATCACGCGCTCGACGCCGTGCCGGGTGTTGAGGCTCTCCTCCGTCGCGATCTCGGCGGGCGTGCCGCGGTGCAGTGTGCCGCCGGCACCGGTGTAAAGCCCCTCGGTGCCCTCGCGCACGACCACGAAGTCGATCTCGCCCGCCTTGAGGTTGGCGAGTGGGCCCGCCGTGCCGGGCCACAGCCGGGACGGGCGCAGGTTGACGTATTGGTCGAAGTCGAAGCGCAGCTTGAGCAGGAGACCCCGCTCCAGCACACCCGGTGGGACGGTCGGGTCGCCGACCGCGCCGAGCAGAATCGCGTCGTGCTGGGCCAGCTCGTCGCGGACCGAGTCGGGCAGGACCTCGCCCGAGCGGTGATAGCGGGCGGCGCCTAGGTCATAGTCGACCAGCTCGAAGCCGGGAGAGACCGCGTTGAGCACCTTGATGGCCTCCGCGACAACCTCGGGCCCGATCCCGTCCCCGCCAACCACCGCAATACTTGTCACGCTGCCACCCTAGTAGCTCGTCCTATCCATCGGTACTCGCGTTCCACAATGTGAAAACCGTTCGAGCGGCGCTCGTGCCGCGGACATCAGCCGGCGCTGGTTCTGAAGATGACAGCGGCGCCGAGAGCTTCGCCGGCCGGCACGACGAGCTCGCCCTTGCGTCCCTTGGTATATGGCACCGTGGCCGCCCGCAAATGGCGCTCTGTCTGGGCGATGTCATGCACCGAAATCGTGTACGCGACGAAGGCGGGAATGAACGGCGGATGCTCGCCCGGCAGGACGTCGGGCAAGGCGGAGGCGGCGACGAGGGAGACTGTGGCGTCGCCGTCGAGTCCGAAAGTCCGCACGGGGCCATTGCGGTCAGCGGCGCAGCCGAGGTAAGTCTCGTAGCGATGCTCGAAGTCCGACAAAGCGTCGTCGGGAACACACATCATGCATCCAACCAGATCGATAGCGCCGTTAGCGTGCTCCAGCCGGCGTTGCCCCAAAACGGTGGTGTTTTCGGCGACACCGACCCTGCCTTCGGGCAACAGTCCGCGTGGCGCGTCCGGCTCGTCGCTGTTGATCTCAAGGTAGCGGGCTGGAACCATTCGGATCCCATCGGCGGTTTCTATCGGGCGCTGTATCGCGTGCACTCCACCATGGCCAACGCCGGCGGCGGCCAGCCGGGTGGCGACGCGATCCAGGTCTGCCGAGTCGAAGATCAGGATGTGCATGCCTTGGAACCGGTTCAGGCAGACGGTGAGGTTCGCTACGGCGCCGCGAACGGCGGCCAGGAGCCCCGGCAGTCTGTCGGCCGGCACCTTGAGGGGCATCAAGTGAGCTTCATCCGGGACCGGCTGGCCGTCCTGGACGACGGTGACAAGCTCCACAAAGTTGCGGCGCAGGGAGATGTGGGTGTTTGCGGCGCCGACCGGGCGAGCGGGCGCTTGCGCAGCGGTGGGCATTGTCGGATAGGTCGGTGGTGGCACGGTGAAGCCCAGTCGACGGTAGGTGCTGATCGCTGTGGTCATGTCTTCCACGACCAGGCCCGCGTGGTGCAGGCCGCTTAGGTCGTTGCCCATGTTGGTCACCTTTCGTCGACGGATGCGCCATAGGCGGCGCGGCGGTAGTCGTCGGTGTGCCTGTCCAAGATGGCGATGGCCCGCGGCGCGGCGGTGATGAACCGCGCCGAAGGTGGCGGCTTCGCCGGCTCGAACGCGTGGCGCAGGAGGTCGGCGACCTGGTCGGCCTTTGCCTGGAGGGTCAGGTCCACCCCGGAGGGTAGGAGCGGGTCAATGCCGAAGAAGCCGAACATGACCGCGGGCAGGGTGTAGTCCAGATCCTCTGGGCGCAGTCCGGCCCGCAGCAGGCCGTTGTCGGCGAGCACGCCCAGATATTCGCGGGAGGCAAGCAGCTTGCCGCTCTGCAGCGGTCGGCGGGCCGGGCTGGAGAGAAACCGGTCCAATACCTCGGCGTCCCGGGTGAAGATGGCGCGCAGCACCGGCCGGGCCATCGCCTCCAGGAAGAAGTGACGCATGTACTGATGCAAGGCGATCTGCCGCGGGTCGTCGCGCATGGCGGCCACCACCGCGCCGAGCATCGCCACGGCCTCTCGCGCACCGACGGCGAAGAACAACTGCTCACGACTGCGCCAGTGCAGATAGACGGTACCCTTCCCGACCCCGGCACGCCGGGCGATCTCGTCGATGGTCACCCGCCGGTATCCCCAGCGCAGCAGCAAATCCCTTGCCGCGTCAAGGATCCGGTCGGCGCGGTCGATGTGGCTCGTCGGCTGCGGCTCGGTCATGTTCCTCCCTTGTGACTGATGACCAGAATAGCATTTCAGTCATCAGTCACAAGGGCAGAATCTTCCTCGGCACAGGTGTCGATCCGCCCACTGCCCGTTCGACGCGTGGGTATGACCGACTACATGACAGAGCCGACCTCAACCCGCAACCTCGACCGATACGGCAACGCGGAGCTGCCGTGGAGCCGCCCGCGCGATCTGCTCGTCAGCGAAACGCCAACGTCAGACCTGACATTCTTTGTGGCCACCGTCCGGCCCAATGGACGCCCGCACATCGCGGGGGTCGGGGCCCTGTGGGTCGACGACGCGCTCTACATCGTGAGCGGGCCGGGCACGCGCAAGTCGCGCAACCTCGCCGCCAATCCGGCGTGCAGTGTGTCGGTGCGCCTGCGCGGCATAGATCTCGTGATGGAGGGCGACGCGCACCGGGTCACCGACGCGTCCACTTTGGAGCATGTGGCGGCCATGTACCGCAAGGGCGGCTGGCCCGCGGAGGTCGACGGCGACGCGTTCACCGCGCCATACAGTGCGCCGAGCGCCGGTCCGCCGCCGTGGTACCTGTACCGCCTTACGCTGCACTCCGCCGTCGGCGTCGCCGGTGCCGAACCCCACGGCGCCACCCGCTGGGACTTCGCCCACTGAATACGCAACCCCGTGGCACAGTCCTCAGCCACGGACGCGAGGCCGCCCTTCCGCTGCCGCGTCTGGACGAACGCCGCAGCGGGAAAGCAAGAGCCCCGGGCGCACGTTACGCCCGGGGCTCCCGCTACCGGAGGTCCGAAATGGACAGTCGGATGGTGGCTCAGAAGTCGTCGGTGAGGTCGACCGTGCTCGCGGCGCCGGCGCCGATGCTGGAGGCCGCGGCGGCGAGCAGGTCGGCGGTCACGGGCGAGTCGACGGTGAGGGTCATGAGCGCCTCGCCACCCGCCTCGCGCCGGGCCACCTGCATGGCCGCGATGTTGACACCGTTTTCGCCGAGGATGGTGCCGATGGTGCCGACGACGCCCGGCCGGTCGGCGTAGCGGAAGAACAGCAGGATGCCGTCGGCGTCGAGCTCCAGGTCGAAGTCGTCGAGCTCGGTGAGCTTGATCTGGTCGCGGGCGCCGTGGGTGACCAGCGTGCCGGACACGCTGACGGTGCGCCCGTCGGGCAGGGCCCCGCGCACGGTCACCACGCTCTTGTGGTCTTCGATCTCGGACTGCGACACGAGCTCGATCTCGACGCCCCGATCGGCCGCGAGCATGGGCGCGTTGACGTAGGTCACCTGCTCCTCGACCACCGCGCTGAACAGGCCCTTGGCCGCGGCCAGCTTGAGCACCGAAACGTCCTGGCTGAACCCGCGCACCTCGACCGTCACGCTGGCCGCGACCCCGCCCGCGACCGCGGTGAAGACCTTGCCCAGCTTTTCGGCCAGCGGCAGCAGCGGGCGCACTTCCTCGGCCACGACACCGCCCGCCTGCACGTTGACCGCGTCGGGCACGAACTCGCCCTGCAGCGCCAGCTTGACGCTCTTGGCCACCGCGAGGCCGGCCTTGTCTTGCGCCTCGTGCGTGGACGCGCCCAGGTGCGGCGTGGCCACCACGTTGTCGAACTTGAACAGCGGCGAGTCGGTGCACGGCTCCTTGGCGTAAACGTCGATGCCTGCGCCCGCGACCCGGCCGTCGGCCAGGGCATCGGCCAGCGCCTGCTCGTCGATCAGCCCGCCCCGCGCCGCGTTGACGATCCGCACGTCGGGCTTGACCAGCTGGAGCTCCTTCTCCCCGATCAGCCCGACCGTCTCCGGCGTCTTGGGCAGGTGGATCGAGATGAAGTCGCTCTCCCGCAGCAGCTCCTCCAGACCGACCAACCGCACCCCGAGCTGGGCGGCGCGGGCGGGCTGCACGTAGGGGTCGTAGGCGATCAGGCGGGTGCCGAAGGCGGCCACGCGCTGCGCGAAGAGCACCCCGATCCGCCCGAGGCCGACCACGCCCACGGTCTTGCCCTGCAGCTCGACGCCCGTGTATTTGGACCGCTTCCACTCGCCGTTTTTCAGCGCGTTGCTCGCCGAAGCCGTGTTGCGCGCGACCGCGAGCAGCAGCGCGACCGCCTGCTCCGCCGCCGACACGATGTTGGACGTGGGCGCGTTGACCACCATCACGCCGCGCGCGGTGGCGGCCGGGACCTCGACGTTGTCGAGCCCGACCCCGGCCCGCGCGACCACCTTGAGCCGGGGCGCGGCCGCGATGGCCTCGGCGTCGATCTGGGTGGCACTGCGCACGATCACGGCGTCGGCCTCGGACAGCGCCTTGAGCAGGGCCGGTCGGTCGGTGCCGTCCACGTGGCGGACGTCGAAGTCATAGGCCAGCACATCGAGCGCTGCCGGGGCCAACTCTTCGGCTATCAGAACAACGGGAGTCACAACTCGCCTCACGATGAAAAGAGATTTAGATGCCAGCGCCGCATCGCGCCTATGAAGGCATGGTACGGCGAAGGCCACCCCCGGCACCGCGAGGCGAGACCGTGACCGTGCTCACCCATAACTATTCACGCACGTTGTAGCGGTGTGACCGTCCGTACACGGGCCGGCAGACGCTGCACGATCTGGTGAAACGATTCTGCCTCCGCGGTGATGCCGTCGTACAACCGGTCCAGCGCGAGGCTGGCCACGGGCGGATAGATCCGCTCCGCGGGCGGCGAATGTCCGCCGAGGAAGTCGACGATTTCACTCTTGAGTGCCGGTGGGCAGATCTGGGAGTGGTAGATGACGTTGAGCGCCTGGGTGCGCATGGACACCACGTGCTCGTCTCCCTTGTTGTCGTGGAAATGCGGGTTGCGGCTCTCGATCTGAAGCACCGACACGCCCGACGTCATCACGTCGGTGTTCGCGGCGTCCGGCGCCAGCAGCCCGCCGAACCGCTCGAACAATTCCACATATTGGAATGGCTCGACCGCGAAGCCGCCTGCCATCCGCATGCGCACGCCGAGTTCGAGGCTCAGCGCGTGCTCACCGGCGTTTCCGGTGACGACCGCCTCCGTACCGAAGCCTGAATATTCGGCAAGCAACCGGTTGAGGAAGTCGTTGGTTATCTCGGAACTCCGGCCCCGACGGCTGAAGAACAGCTTGCTGTCGCGGACCTTGGGCTTGGAGTGCCAACTGATACGCACCATCGAGTAGGGACTGTCTGCCATGGCCAGCCCCGCGGCATAGACCTTGCAGTACTCATGGACGGCGCCCGGGACGTAATTGTCGGCATCGACGTAACCCACGTAGCGACGGCCGGTCATGGCCGCGAGGGCCATCCCGACGAGCATCGCCTCGCCTTTGCCGTTGTGCACCAACCCGTCATCGTCGATGAGCTCGGGCATGCCGGCCGCCTTGATCGCCGCCGCGAGCCCGGGATCTCGTTGGTGCACGGAGAGCGCCGCACGGTCCGCCAGCCGGCAGAACTGCTCCAGCGCTCCTACCTCCAGGTCATAGCGATCGACCGGCTGCCGGTCGCTATTGGACACCAGGATGATCAGACAGTCGTGAGGGATGCCCGAAAGCACGCCCTCGATCACCCGTCGCGGCTCGTTCATGCAGGGCACGACGACCACCAAATCGCGTTCGACATCGCGGATGGCATCACGCGAGACGATCCGGGATGGCCCCAGCTGATCGTCGTACGTCTGCGTACCGCAGTCGATCTCGATTACGCGCTGTAGTTCGTGGATGCGCACCGCGCCGAAGCGCTCTGTGCGGTACGGGTACTCCAAACGCATGGCTGGACGATAACTGAACGTCCAGCCATGCGCTCACCCCAAAGGCTGAGAGTCGTCTGGGATCAACGGAGAGTGATGCTACTAGGCGGTTTCCGTAATGGGACGATCCACCCAACTCATCATTCCTCGCAACTTTCCGCCCACCGCCTCGATCGGGTGTTCGGCGCCGTGCTCCTGCAGTTTGGTGAAGTTCGGTCGGCCCGCGTCGTCCTCGGCGACCCACTCGCGGGCGAAATCACCGTTCTGGATCTCGCCAAGGATCTTGCGCATCTCGTCCTTGACCCGCGCGTCGATAAGTCGCGGACCGCGCGTGACGTCGCCATATTCGGCGGTGTCGGAGATGCTGTACCGCATGCGGGCGATGCCACCCTCGTACATGAGGTCCACGATCAGCTTCAGCTCGTGGAGGCACTCGAAATAGGCGACCTCCGGGGTGTACCCGGCCTCGATGAGCACCTCAAACCCGGTCTGCACCAGCGCGGTCGTGCCGCCGCACAGCACCGCCTGCTCGCCGAACAGATCGGTCTCGGTCTCCTCCTTGAAAGTGGTCTTTATCACTCCCGCCCGCGCGCCGCCGATCGCCTTGGCGTAGGACAGCGCGAGCGCCAGCGCCCCGCCCGATGGGTCCTGCTCGACCGCGACCAGGCACGGCACGCCCTTGCCGTCGACATATTGGCGGCGCACCAGGTGCCCCGGCCCCTTGGGCGCGACCATCGCCACATCCACATCGGACGGTGCCTGGATCAACCCGTACCGGATATTGAAACCGTGACCGAAGAAGATCGCCTTGCCGGCGCTGAGGTTGGGCGCGATGTCGGCGGCGTAGATGTGGCGCTGGGCGGTATCCGGCGCGAGGATCATGATCACGTCGGCCTCGGCCGCGGCCTCGGCCACCGACACGACCCGCAGGCCCTGCTCGGCCGCCTTGTCCCAGCTCTTGGAGCCCGGACGCAGCCCGACCCGGACGTCCACCCCGGAATCACGCAGCGACAGCGCGTGCGCGTGCCCTTGGCTGCCGTACCCGATGACGGCAACCTTGCGACCCTGGATGATCGACAGATCGGCGTCGTCATCGTAGAAAATCTCGACCATTACTAACCTTTCCTACGCAGCCACGCGCAGCGCGGGACTTGCGGTAATCGCACGCGAGCCACGGCCGATGGCGACCATGCCCGACTGGACCATTTCCTTGATGCCGTACGGCTCCAGGTCTTTGAGCAACGCGTCGAGCTTCTCGGCGGTGCCGGTCGCCTCGATGGTCAGCGCGTCCGGGGCCACGTCGACGACGCGGGCCCGGAACAGCTGCACGGTTTCGAGGACCTGCGACCGGATGGGCCGATCGGCCCGCACCTTCACGAGCAACAGCTCGCGCTGCACGGACGAGCCCGGCTCCAGCTCGACGATCTTCAGCACGTTGACGAGTTTGTTGAGCTGCTTGGTGACCTGCTCAAGCGGGGACTCCTCGGCGTTGACCACGACCGTGATCCGGGAGACCTCGGGGTGCTCGGTCTCCCCCACCGCCAGCGAGTCGATGTTGAACCCGCGCCGGGAGAACAACCCCGCCACGCGGGCCAGGACACCCGGCTTGTTTTCCACCAGAACAGAGAGCGTGTGCTTAGCCATTACAGGTCATCCTCGTCTTTGCGATCCTCGCCGGCGCAATCGGCGCAGCCGGGTTCACAGGTCGTCCTCGTCAAACACCGGGCGAACCCCACGGGCAAACATGATCTCATCGTTGCTGGTGCCGGCCGCGACCATGGGCCAGACCATCGCGTCCTTGCCCACCACGAAGTCGATGACCACCGGGGCGTCGTTGATCTGCATGGCCTGCTCGATCACCTTGTCCACATCGGACGCCGACTCGCAGCGCAGGCCCACACAGCCCAGCGCCTCCGCGAGTTTCACGAAATCAGGGATGCGATGTTTGTGCGTGCCGAGATCGGTGTTGGAGTATCGCTCGTTGTAGAACAGGGTCTGCCACTGCCGCACCATGCCCAGGTTGCCGTTATTGATCACCGCGACCTTGATCGGGATGCCCTCCAGCGCGCACGTGGCAAGTTCCTGGTTGGTCATCTGGAAGCAGCCGTCGCCGTCCACCGCCCACACGACCGTGTCGGGCCGGGCCACCTTGGCGCCCATGGCCGCGGGCACCGCATAGCCCATCGTGCCCAGGCCGCCGGAGTTGAGCCACGTGCTCGGCTTCTCGTACTTGATGAACTGGCTGGCCCACATCTGGTGCTGGCCGACACCCGCGCAGTAGATCGCGTCCGGCCCGACGATCTCGCCCAGGCGCTGGATCACGAACTGCGGTGCCAGCGTGCCGTCGACCGGGTCCTCCCATCCCATCGGGTACCGCTGACGCAGATCGTTGAGCGTGTTCCACCAGTCGTCGTAGGACACCTTCGCGCCCGCGAGCGCCGTGACGAGCTCGTCGATCACATGTTTGGCGTCGCCCACGATGGGCACGTCGGCGTGCCGGTTCTTGCCGATCTCGGCCGGGTCGATGTCGGCGTGGATCACCTGCGCGCCGGGCGCGAACGAGTCCAGCTTGCCGGTCACGCGGTCGTCGAAGCGGGCGCCCAGTGCGATGAGCAAATCGCTGCGCTGCAACGCATAGACGGCAGGGACGCTGCCATGCATGCCGGGCATGCCGAGGTGTTGCCGGTGCGAGTCGGGGAACGCGCCCCGCGCCATGAGCGTGGTCACGACCGGGATCCCGGTCAGCTCGGCCAGTTGGAGCAGCGAGTCGGTCGCCCGCGCCTTCAGCACGCCCCCACCCACGTAGAGCACGGGCCGCTTGGCCGCCTGGATCAGGCGCGCCGCCTCGCGGATCTGCTTGCCGTGCGGGTGAAGCGTCGGCCGGTATCCCGGAAGGTCCAAAGTGGGCGGCCAACTGAACGTGGTCTGCGCCTGCAGGATGTCCTTCGGGATGTCGACGAGCACGGGACCGGGCCGCCCGGTCGACGCCAGGTGGAACGCCTCGGCCAGGATGCGCGGGATGTCCTCACCGGTCCGCACGAGGAAGTTGTGCTTGGTGATCGGCAGCGTGATCCCCTGGATGTCGGCCTCCTGGAAGGCATCCGACCCGATCGCGCCGCTGGGCACCTGCCCGGTGATCGCGACGATCGGCACCGAATCCATGTAGGCATCGGCGATCGGGGTCACGAGGTTGGTCGCGCCCGGCCCGGACGTGGCCATGCACACACCCACCTTGCCGCTCGCCTGCGCGTAGCCGGTGGCCGCGTGCCCCGCGCCCTGTTCGTGCCGGACGAGGATGTGACGCACCTTCGAGTCGAACAGCGGGTCGTAGGCGGGCAGCACCGCACCGCCGGGGATCCCGAAGATCACCTCGACGTCGAGGGCTTCGAGGCTCTTGACGAGGCTCTGCGCGCCGGTTACGGCGGCCGGGGCGGGCACGGCCGGTTTGGTCAGCGCCCGCTGCTTCTCCAATGCGTGCGCGAGCGTCTCAGGACTTGGTCTCGTCATGTCACTATCACACCCTCTGCAGAACCCCAGCCAACAAAAAAGCCCTCGTGCGGCAATCGCACGGGGCTGGCGCGCTCTCGACCCACTTGGGGTGAGAGCGCGCTAGAGAAGTACTCGGCCGGACCGAAGCATGGGGCCAGCTTGACGCATCTCAGTCGCTGAGTCAACTGCTCCCAAATCTCGGGACACGCGTGTCTCTGCTGCGTAGCGCATGCGAAGCAACGCGCGGACAGTGCCGCCCCAAGCCCCAACCCTCCCTCACGATCTTGAAAGCGAAAAGCGTGCTTTCAAGATCGCTCAGTCCAGGCTGGGGCGCGGCGCAGAACCACCGGCGCGTGCCAAGCAACGCGCGGACAGTGCCGCCTTAAGCCCCAGCCTTCCCTCACGATCTTGAAAGCGAAAAGCGTGCTTTCAAGATCGCTCAGTCCAGGCTGGGGCGCGGCACTGTGCTGGTCGCGATGGGCGGCATGGACACGAGCATCGCTTCGAGGTGCTCGGCGGGGACGCCGCGGCCGAACAGGAACCCCTGTCCATACGGGCAGCGCGCGTCCTCGACCACCCGACGGTGAGTCGGATCACCGATGCCCTCGGCGATCACCTGCAGGCCGAGCCGCTGCCCGATGCGCACGGCGACATCGACAAGATCCTGATCGGTGACCAGGCCCTGATCGATCTTGAGGATGTCGACCGGGATGTTGCGCAGCTGGCCCAGCGACGAATAGCCCGCGCCGAAGTCGTCGAGCGCGATCCGCACGCCGAGATTGCGCAGGCCTTCGAGCACCCGCTTGAACTCCTCGACATCGACGGCTATCGCATGCTCGGTGACCTCCAGCACCAGCCGCTGCGGCGGGACCCGGTGTGCCCGCAGGACCTCGCGGACGCGGGAGACGTACTCGGCGGTGTGCAGCTCGCGCGGCGACACATTGATTGAGACCCAGACGTCGTGCCCCTCGGCGATCCACAGCGACAGTTGCCGGCACGCGTGGTTGAGCACCCACGCCCCGAGGGCCTCGATCTGCCCGCTCTCCTCCGCGATGGGGATGAATTCATTGGGGGGTACTGAACCCAGCTCCGGATGGTTCCAGCGCAACAGTGCCTCGGCCCCGACCGGGCGCACCGCGGGCAGCGCGACGACCGGCTGGAAGGCAAGGAAGAACTCCTGTTTCTCTATGGCGTGGCGCAACTCGTGCTCGATCATGATGCGCCGGCGGATGGTCTTGTCGTAGGTCTCGTCGTAGAGCTCGACGCGGTTCTTGCCGTGGAACTTGGCCGCGCGCTGCGCGAGATCGGCGTTGCGCAGCAGCGAGTGGATGCTGTCGGCTGTCTTGCAGCCGGCCAGCCCGATACTCGCCGAGAGATAGATAGACCCTTTTGCTTGTTGGTACGGCCGCTGGAGCACGGCCAGCAGGCGTTCGGCCACCTTGAAGGCGTCGGCCGGCTTGCCCCACATGAGGACGGCGAACTCGTCGCCGCCCAGGCGCGCCGCCAGATCCCCCGGGCGCAGGTTGAGCCGCAACCGCTGGCCGACCTCGATGAGCACCGCGTCGCCGGCGTCGTGCCCCCGCACGTCATTGACGTTCTTAAAGCCGTCGAGGTCCAGGGTGAGCAGGACGCAGGGCGTGCCCGCGACCGCGTCCTGGTACATGGCGCGCAGCAGCCCGCGCCGGTTGGCCAGCCCGGTGAGCGGGTCGGTGTGGGCGAGCTCGCGGTAGTGCTGCTCGCTGACCGCCAGCCGCTCGTAGACGCGGCGCAGTTCGAGGAACGCGCAATATTGCCGGCCCACGAGGAAGAACCCGTTGCTGATCCCCACGATCGTGACGACCACGTCAATGCCGTCCTCGTAGGCGAAGCCGTACAGTGCCGCAGCCGAAACGGCGATCACGGGCATCAGCGCCATGGCCAGACCGGAGCTGGGCGACGAGCTTTCCGGGGCCGGTTCTCGTACCACCTTGATCGCACCGGTAGGCGCGGGGAGCTGGTTTCGCAGCCACATCCATCCACCGACCGGGATGAGGGCCGCACCGATCACGAGCAGGCCGGGAGCGCGGTAGCAGCCGGCCGCCGCCATGAGCGTCGCGCCGAAGCCGATCGAGACCACGCCGACGCTGCAACCGGCCACGCGCAGCCGTTCGATGCGCGCGCGGACGATGAGCACGATGCCCAGGCCGATCACCACCGAGCCGAGGCCGGAGGCGACCGTCACCGGGATGCAGGCGGCGTGCGTGGTCAGGTGGGGCGGCTTGTCGGGGCGCAACAGCGCGACCCACAGCGGCACGAAGATGCCCGAGGCGACGGTCAGTGATTCGAGGGTGAGGCGCAACCGGGCACCCGGCCCGGCCACGCGATCGCACAGCTCCAACAGCACTGCTATGAGCAGAAGCGAGGCGATCGAGGCGGGCGGTCCGAGCAGCCCACCGAGCGTGACCCCTCGGGATTGGCTCTCCTGCCAGCCGGCGTCCCACGAACGGGTGATGAACCAGGCCAGCGACGTCCCCCCGACCGTCAAAAGGAGCGCGCTCCCAAGCAGCCCTGCGCGTTTGCTGAACAATGCCCATGCCGTCGGCACGCCGGCGAGGAAACCGGTCGCTGCCGCGATGGCGAGGCCCGTCGGGAGGTCCACGGACTAACTCTGCACCACGTCAATACGCAATGCGAGACAGGATGTGCGACATCAACTTCTGCTGGGGTCTCATCAAGTGGACTTTGAGCGCGTGAACTGGGCAGGCTCGGGTTGTCGGTGACAGACTTGCGGGCATGCCAGTCTTGCGCTCCCGGACATCCACCCATGGTCGCACCATGGCCGGTGCGCGTGCCCTCTGGCGCGCGACCGGGATGACCGACTCCGATTTCGGCAAGCCCATCGTGGCGATCGCCAACAGCTACACGCAGTTCGTGCCCGGACATGTGCACCTAAAAAACCTAGGTGACTTGGTCTCCGAGGCGATCACCGAGGCGGGCGGCGTGGGGCGCGAGTTCAACACGATCGCCGTCGATGACGGGATCGCGATGGGCCACGGCGGCATGCTCTACTCGCTGCCGAGCCGCGAGCTGATCGCCGACGCGGTGGAATACATGGTCAACGCCCACTGCGCCGACGCGCTGGTGTGCATCTCCAACTGCGACAAGATCACGCCGGGCATGCTGCTCGCCGCGCTGCGCCTCAACATCCCCACGGTCTTCGTGTCCGGCGGGCCGATGGAGTCGGGCAAGGCGGTGGGCCGCAAGCTCGACCTCGTCGATGCGATGGTGGCGGCGTCAACCGAGTCCGTTTCGGACAGTGACCTCGACGCCATCGAGAAGGCCGCCTGCCCGACGTGCGGCTCATGCTCGGGCATGTTCACGGCCAACTCGATGAACTGCTTGACCGAGGCCATCGGGCTGGCGTTGCCCGGCAACGGTTCCACGCTGGCGACGCACGCCGCCCGCAAGGATCTGTTCGTCCAGGCGGGCACGCTCATCGTCGACCTGTGCAAGCGCTACTACGAGCACGACGACGAGTCGGTGCTGCCGCTGGCCATCGCCACCCGTGCCGCGTTCGAAAACGCCGTGGCGCTCGATGTCGCGATGGGCGGCTCGACCAACACTGTGCTGCACCTGCTGGCCGCGGCCCGCGAGGCGGGGCTCGACTTCGGCGTGGAAGACATCGACGCCATCTCGCGGCGGGTGCCGTGCGTGGCCAAGGTCGCGCCCAACAGCCAAAAATTCCACATGGAAGACGTGCACCGCGCGGGCGGCATCCCGGCCATCCTCGGCGAGCTCGACCGCGCCGGCCTGCTCAACCGCGAGGTCCACGCGGTCCACGCGCCGTCGCTCACGCAGTGGTTGGCGGAGTGGGACATCCGCGGCGGCAGCGCGTCATCGGTGGCGTTCGAGTTGTTCAAGGCCGCGCCCGGCGGCGTGCGGACCACCCAGCCGTTCAGCACCACCAACCAGTGGTCCACGTTGGACCTCGACGACGCCAACGGGTGCATCCACAGCGTCGCCAACGCCTACACCAAAGACGGCGGCCTCGCCATCCTGCACGGCAACCTGGCGCCCGAGGGCTGTGTGGTCAAGACCGCCGGCGTCCCCGACGATTGCCTCACGTTCACCGGCCCGGCTCGTGTCTTCGAGTCGCAGGAGGACGCGGTCTCCGCCATCCTCGCGGGCAAAATCGTCGCGGGCGACGTGGTCGTCATCCGCTACGAGGGCCCCAAGGGCGGTCCGGGCATGCAGGAGATGCTCTACCCCACCTCGTTCCTCAAGGGCCGTGGGTTGGGCCAGGCGTGCGCGCTCATCACCGATGGCCGGTTCTCGGGCGGGACGAGCGGCCTGTCCATCGGCCACATCTCGCCCGAAGCCGCGGGCGGCGGCCTGATCGCGCTCATCGAGGACGGCGACACCATCGCCATCGACATCCCGGCGCGCACCCTGACCCTCGACGTGCCACAGTCCACCCTGGACGAGCGGCGCATCGCCCAGGACAAGCGCGACCGCCCCTACACCCCGGTCGACCGCCAGCGCCCAGTGAGCGCGGCCCTGCGCGCCTACGCCAGCATGGCCACCTCCGCCAGCGACGGCGCCTACCGCCGCGTCCCCGACTAAGCCGGGCAGCCCCGACAACTCTGTTTGCGCCCCGGCAGCGCGCCTCTCACGCAGCCGCTGGGTGGGCCCAACCCACACGGGGCCCGCCTCGGCCGGCGCCCGCACGGCCGCTGCAGGCGACCTTCCACGCTGCCGAGGCAGGGGCCCCACTCGCACGGCCCATTTCGGCAGGCGCCCACACGGCCCCTTCGGTGGTCGGGCGGGCGGGCGCCGTCACCCTATGGGTGCAACCGCCACAGGCCACGCCACCCGGCTCACCGAGCCGGGCCGTGTGTTCGAGATCCGCGCCGTGTGCGAACACCGCATCGACGAGCCGATCCGGCTCGCCGCCGATCTCACCGTGCGAGAAGGGCCAGAGCTCGATGATCTCCATGCGGCGAGGCATGGCGTCGGGCAGCTGCCGCAGCGCCAACACACGTCCGGAACCAGTAAGCAGGAAGCGGCCCAGTCTGGGATCCAAGTCGACCGCCAGATTGATAGGCCGGAGCAATCCGGGCGCCAGCTGAATCTCATCGATAATCACCAGCCCTTCCTGATCGGCGAATCCGGCCGGTCGTCCAGGTCGGCCTGAAGGGTTGCCGGATCATCGAGCAGTCGCGTCGAGGTTTCATCCCGGCCGTGGCGAGTCCGGTAAGCGTGCTCTTCCCGGCCTGCCGCGCACCGTTGATCAGCACCACGCGAGTATCCTCCAGCGCCTCGGTGACAAGTTGCTGGGCACGACGGGGCCCGATGCCAGCGGCAGTGCTCACATGGTCATTACGCCCGCAACACACCATGATCAACGGTCAGTTGGCCGCCAGATTCGTGGGCAGTTGGTCGCTGCCTCATCGATAAGGTGGTGCGGTGTGGTCGCGGGTCAGCCGAAGATGTCAGCAGCCGTTACCACGAGCGTGTCGTCGTCGGTGTGGGTGACGGATTCGCGGGCGCACACGGCGTAACGCGGCTCACCGTCGACGGGTAGGCCGCACTCGGCGACCTTGCGCGCCAGCGATCGCACGACCCGGCGCCCGTCCTCCGATCTGGCCCACTTGGCCTCGCCCACGAGCGCCACCCGGCGGGACTGTCCCATGAGCGCGACGGCGTCCATCTCGCACGGATCCTCCTCCGGCCGCGCCCGCGTCTTCCAGAACCGTCCAATCTCGACGACGGGCTCCGGGAGTTCCAGCTCGTCCACCACGCGTACGAGGTGCGCCCGGAAGGCCTCCTCCCACCGGTCGCCCATGAACTGGTCGAACCGGTGCTCCATGTCGCGCACCACCTGCTTGCCGAGCCCCTGGGTGATGGCTGTGCGATGCGGCTCGACGACGCCGAGCCAGAAGGCCAGGAAGTTGTCCGCTACCCGGTAGAGCACCTTGCGGCTGTCGACCGTGGATCCCACCGGCGACATGCGCACCACGAGGTCGAGCTCCTGAGTGGCCTGCAGGACGCGGGTCGGGTCGGTGCCCAGCGCGTTTTTCAGCTCGGCGAAGCGCGCGTTGCCGCTCGCGATGGCGCGCAGAAGCCTGCCCGGCAACCGCTGCCGACCCCCGCCGGGGAAGTCCTCGGTGGACAACACCAGATCGCCCTCGTTGAGCAGCAGGGCCTGTTCGCTGCCGAACAGGCGGGCCAGGTTGCCGCGCAGGTCGTCTGCCGGGTCCCACAGGCTGAGGTAGAACGGCATGCCGCCGCAGACACCCCACGCCCGCGCCCGGTCGGCGGCTGCCATGCCGGGCAGCATTCTGGCGCTCTCATGTGGTGTGAACGGCTGCAACCGCAGCCGCAGCGTCGCCCGCCCGTAAAGCGGCGCACGCTCCTGCTGCAGCTGCTCCATGGTGCGGACTGCCGAGCCGCACAGCAGCAGCCTGAGTTTCGAGTCTCCCATGCGCTCCCAGATTGCCCGCAGCCCGCTGGCGAATGCCGGATCGGCGGCGAGCAGCTCCGGTACCTCATCGATGACAAAGAGCAGTGGCTCGCGGTCGGCGGCGGCGGCGAGGGTGTCGAAAAGGTCGTCCCAGTCCACGAACGGGCGCTGCGTCGGATCGCGCCGCCCGACCTTGATGACCCTGGCCACGGCGGCGCTGACCGCAGTGAGCTCCTGCGCGACCGGCCGGTTGCGGGCCACGTGGAAGACGCTGCGCCGCCCCGCCCCCCAATGGCTCAGCAAAAACGACTTGCCGACCCGGCGGCGCCCCCAGACGATGCCCAGTTGCGCGCCGGGCCGGCGCCACCAGTCGTCCAAGGCGGCGAGTTCGGCTTCGCGATTGGTGAAGGACATGTGCCGCACCCCCCGGCCAACGTAGGCTACGTGACATGTAGCCTACATGTCACGTAGCCTACATGTCACGTAGCCTACATGTCATGTAGCCTACGGACGGCTGGCGGGTTTGAAGAGGTACACGATGTCGTCAAGCATCACCACGAGGCCGCCGATAACCAGGCCGGCTACAGCGGGTGCCAGGGTGGCGGCGAGGTTCAACGGCCCGCCGGCCGAAAGCAAGCCCACCACCGCGACCGCGATGAGGAACGTGTTGCGTGCCACGTGATGCCAGCCCAGCGGCGCGGCCGTGCGGCCGAAGCACTGGCACGGCGCATTGTTCCCGCGCCGCAGCGAGAGCGCGATCGCCCCGGCGAACGCCGCCAGCACGACAGCGGCAAGGGCCAGGCCGATCCGCCCGGCTGTCCACAGTGGGGTGAGGACGAGGATGACGATGGCGATCTCGGCGGTAACGGAGGCGGCGGCGACGGGCCCGGCCCACCGGGACGGGATCACCTTCATGCGCCGCAACGATTGCACGAACGCCTGATAGGCCGAACCGCCGGAGAGCTTGCCCACCACCGCCGCCAGGAAGACCACACCGATCAAGATCCGGCATGCGACGGCGACGTATTCCATCGGATCACCTCCCCTGCAGCGCGGCTGCGCGTCGCAGGGGTGATGAAAGAGCCGGGGTACCGGAGCATCGCGGAGGAATTCGGCGCATGCCGGGACACTAACATCAATCGGGCTCGTTGCCTTGCCTCCATTTGATCGAGCAGCCGATGCTCGGGTAGTGCGGCTCGGGCACGGCCTTTCCGGCCAGCACGGCGTCGGCCGCCGCGCGCAGCGACTCTCCCGTCACCGGGACCGTCCCTTTTGGACGCGAGTCGTCGAACTGCCCGCGGTAAGCGAGCTTGCGCTGCGCGTCGTAGAGGAAGAAGTCGGGCGTGCACGCGGCCCGGTAGGCCAGCGCCACCTGCTGCGACTCGTCGTAGAGGTATTCGAACGGGAAGCCCGCCCGCTTGATCTGGTCCACGAGGCGCTCCGGTGCGTCCTCCGGATAGTTGATCACATCATTGGCGGAGATCGCGACCGTCGCCAGGCCACGCGCCTGATAGTCGGCGGCGAACTCGGCGAACCCGGACTCGACATGGCGGACATACGGGCAGTGGTTGGACAGGAAGGCGACAAGTAGAGCGGGCGCCTCCGCGAAATCGCTGAGCGACACGAGCGCGTTGGTGGTCACGGATGGGAGGGCGAAATCTGGGGCTGGGGAGCCAAGCTCCACCATGACTGAGTTCACGGCCATACGGTTAGTATCACGTTTGACGACGCGACTGGCGCATGGGTGGGGTTAACCACCGGGAAGCGAAACGTCCGCGCACCGCGCGCCTGGGTGCCGGCTTTGCGACAAGGTTGGAGCCAAGCATGCACGATCCCAAGCTGTCCCACCTGACAACGGCCGACCCAGCTCTCGCCGCGCTCATCGAGGGCGAAACCCAGCGGCAGCACGACAAGCTGCGCATGATCGCCTCCGAGAACTATGTCTCCGCGGCGGTGCTGGAGGCAACCGGTACCGTATTGACGAATAAATATTCCGAGGGCTACCCGGGCAAGCGCTACTACGAGGGCCAGCAGTTCGTCGATCAGATCGAGACGCTGACCATCGAGCGCGCGAAGGCGCTGTTCGGCACGGACCACGCCAACGTACAGACGTATTCGGGCTCGCCCGCCAACCTTGCGATCTATCTGGCGTTCCTGTCGCCGGGCGACACCGTCATGACCATGTCGCTGGCGCACGGCGGTCACCTGACGCATGGCTCGCCCGTGTCCATCACCGGCAAGTGGTTCAATCCGGTGCACTACGGGGTGGAGCGCGAGACCGGCCGCGTGGACATGAACAAGGTGCGCGAACTGGCCCTGGCCGAGCGGCCGAAAATGATTATCTGTGGGGGTACGGCCATCCCGCGCACCATCGACTTCCCGGCCTTCGCCGAGATCGCCCAGGAGGTGGGCGCGATCCTGATGGCCGACATCGCCCACATCGCGGGCCTGATCGTTGGCGGGGCGCACCCGTCGCCGGTCGGATTCGCCGACGTGATCACGACCACCACGCACAAGACCCTGCGCGGCCCGCGCGGCGCGATGGCCATGGCCAAGGCGGAGTACGCGACGGTCGTCGACAAGGCCGTGTTCCCCGGGCTGCAGGGCGGCCCGCACAACCACACCACGGCCGGCATCGCGGTCGCGCTGCACGAGGCGGCCCAGCCATCGTTCAAGGACTATGCCGCGCAGGTGGTTGCCAACTCCAAGGCGCTGGCCGCGGCGCTCGTCGAGCACGGGTTCGACCTGGTGTCGGGCGGCACGGACAACCACCTGATCCTGTCCGACCTGACCAACAAGGGCATCGGCGGCAAGCCCGCGGCCAAGGCGCTCGACGCGGCCGGGATCGAGCTCAACTTCAACGGCGTGCCGTTCGACACGCGGCGCCCGTTCGACCCGTCCGGCATCCGGCTCGGCACGGCCGCCCTGACCACACGCGGCCTCACCGAACAGCACATGCCGCAGGTCGCCGCGTGGATGGACCAGGCCATCGAGGCGGCCGTCAAGGAGGACGAGGCCGCATACGCGCGCATCGCCGGCGAGGTCAAGGACCTGCTCGACGGCTTCCCGATGCCGGGCCACGCCCTGTAATTCCGCGGCGGTTGAGGTTGATCACGAAGCGTTCATCCTCAACCGCGCCAAACCGCGGCTTCGCCTGAAGAAACCAGACCCACACGGCCACAGGGCAGGCGTCCGACCGCCTAGTCTGGTCGCATGACCTTGACGCTTGCCGCGGCCGAGCGCCTGTGGGAGCGGCTGCGGGTGCCGGTCGAGGGTGGGCTCACGGCCGCGGAGCTGCGCCGTGTCGAGCAGACGTTCGAGTTCAAGTTCAACCCCGACCATTGCTCGCTGCTGTCGGCGGGCCTTCCGGTGGGCGGGCGGTGGCCCAACTGGCGCGAGCCGGAGTCGGTGCGCGACCGCCTGGACGAGCCGATCGACGGGGTGATCTTCGATGTGGAGGAGAACGGCTTCTGGTTCAAGGGGTGGGGTGCGCGGCCGCAGGGCACTGCCGAGGCGGTGCGGGCCGCGCGGCGGGAGCTCAAGCGCGCGCCGCGGCTGGTACCCATATATGGCCATAGGTTTGCTCCGGCCCTGCCGCAATTCGGCCTTCCGGTCTTATCGGTGGTCCAGACGGATGTCGTCGTCTATGGGCAGGATCTTGTCGACTATCTGATTCGGGAGTTCGGCGGTGGCACGCAAACCCCCGATCAGGCCGGGCCGGTGCAGCATGTGCCCTTCTGGAGCGAACTGACGTAAATGCGTCGGCACCATCGCTTCGACACATGGCAATATCACACTGCCTGCATGCCTCAGATCTCCTTGCCCAGACGCAATCTTCTGGTATCGGGTCGAGCGCGTGGGATCCGTATTCGAGCGCATACGTGCCAGGCGCGTACGGCAATTTCCTCATCGCCGAGATGGACACGGGCGGCGCGCTCGTCGCGAGCGCCCCGGCCCCACACCGCGTTCATCAACCAGAACGCGGTGTAGGGCATGGGCGGACGCGCACCCGGTTTCGCCCGCTCGGGCGGCATGCCCGGCACGGCCAGCCTTGCCGTCTCGCGAGGAGACGGCATCGACTGGGTTTTACATCTCAATTCGATCGATGGGCGCGGACACCGAATGGAACCAGCTTTCCAGCGATCTGACCACCGCCATCGACGCCGCCGGGTTCTAAAACTCAGAAGCGACCGCTCACTAATCGTCTGCTCGGTAATCGACCGCTCAGTAATCGACCGTGATCGTTCTGGATCCGCTCGCCGGGATCCAGAACGGTTGCGCGTCAAGGAAATCATCCCCGCCGACCCAGCGCTGCTCCCCATCCCTCGGCGTGATGAGCAGCTTGACCAGTTGCGGGCCGACCAGACCCATGGTCACACTGTCGCCCGGTAGGCCGCCCGCGCCGCCCATGAAATCGCCGGTGATGGCGTTGAGCGCGACGATCGAGTCGATCCCCGCCGGCACGCCTCGCACCTTGACCGTCACGGCGACCGCCGGGCGGAAGCGGAAGTCGAACGTCGTGGTGGCACCGGCATTCACCTTGACGGCACGCGCAAGATGCCGATTGCCCACCTGGCCGCTCCACTGCGACGCCTGGTCCCACGCATTGAACAGCAGCGGCCAATCATAAGGGCCGAGGAAATCTATCGTGTACCGGCCATCGGCCGTCACCGGCACGCCGAGTTCATTCCCGCGAAGGGATGACCCACGAGCACGCCGACCCGGCCGTTGCGCGGGAGCTGACCGTCCGGTGTGGACACCTGGCCGGTGATGGTGCCGGGGCGATCGAGCCGGATGACCGGGCCGGCAACGGTTTGGCCCGTGCCGACACGGACGGATTGGGCCAGCAGCTGCCGTCCCGTGCCGCCGTCCGCGCCCACCCATTGCGAGCCGTAGTCGGGCGAGGTGCCGAATCGGGGTTTGGTGGCGAACAGCTGATACGTGCCGGCGTGCAGCCAGCCGATGCGCAGATTGCCTGACTCGTCGGTGAGCTCACCGCAGAGGCTGTCCGGTACCACAGCGTCGGTCAAAGTCATGGCGGCGACGCAGAAGTTGGGCACCGGAGCGCCGGTCGCGGCGTCGACCACTCGCACGGTGATAAACGATTGCGGCTCAAGTGCGGCCGCCAAGTGACCCTGCTGGCCCGCGGTGAGCGTGACCCGCGTCCGCGACTGGAAGTAGCCCTCGGCGAACACCTCGGCCTCATGCGTGCCGGCCTGAATGCCGTCGATCACCAACTCGCTGGTATCAGTGGACTCGTACCTCTGCCCGATGGACACGTTGAAGGAGGTCAGCCGTGCGCCGGTGTGCGAATCGGTCGCCGTCACGCGCACGCTGGTGCGGGCAAGCGCCGTGTCGTTGACGGTCGTCGTCGTGTTCGGCGCGACCGTCACCACGTCGGCTGTCGCCACGCCCACCTTGCCGTAGGCGTGCTGCGAGATCACATTCCCGTGGGAGAAATGGACCTGGTACCGGCTGGCGAACACCCCGTCGATGCGCCAACTGCCGTTGGCGTCGGTCTGGGTGCCGGGGAACGATTCCCCGTCCAGATCACGGACGCTGACCCGGGCGCCGGCGAGCGGCGACCCGTCGAAGTCCACGAACCTGCCCGCGAGGTTTCCCTGCGGCAACAGCGTCTCGTTCACCACCGTGGCTTCGCCCTCGCGCACGGCGAACACTTGGGCGAGCCGGTTGAACCGCTGCTGCGGCACGTATTGGCGCACGCTCGCGACCGGCTCCACCATAATCGTGTAGTCGCCGGCAGGGACCGCGCTGAACGCGTAGGTGCCGTCGCTGCTCGTGCTCCCCCTGAGCCAGGGTCCACCGGCGCGTTGCGCGGTAACCGCGATGTTGCCCGCGGGCTCGCCGGTGTGCGTCACCACCCGCCCGGTCAAGCTGCCGGAGGCCGATGCCGCGTGCGCTGTCGCCGCCGCAGTGGTTGCGGCGGCCAGCGCGAGCACTGCCAGCAGCGCCAACGGTCGCCATGTCTGTCGGATCATCCCATCCGTCCTTCATCGAGTCACGAAGGCGGGTCTCCCCCCGCTATCCATCGACGCGAATGGTAGTAATGCTCGGCAACCATTGGCTCGCTGCGCATTCAGGAATCCACGAGGGTTAGTTGTTCCCCATGATGTTCACCAGGAACGAGCCGCAGCAGCACAGCACGATCACGGCCGCGAGCACGCCGTACAGAACATACGCGGCCGTCAGGCCCGGGTGCTTCTGCGGCTCGAACCCGATCGCGCCGCTGCCGAACGCCCACACCGGCGCCGAGTAGTGAATCGTCGGCGCGAACTGAGTGTTGTCAACGACAATCGTGGCCGAGCCGAACTTCCACAGATACGGCACCCAGATCTCGATCTGGTGCGTGCCGAGCGGGGCGGGAATCGCGTTCTCGCCCCACTTGAGGGCGATCTGATGCCCGTTGATAGTGGCCTTCGGCGAAAACAGCGCCAGCATGAAGGCCATCCAGTGATACTTCGTGAAAATACGCAGGTATCCACTTTGAGGGGTAGTCACGACCCAGGATCATAGCGGTGTGAGCAACCCTCAGCCGCATACCATCACCGCCACGGGCGCCCTGTTCAGTTCACCGGATGGACATCCCCTGCTCGTCAAGCCCGTCTATAAGGACGGATGAGGGCTCACAGGATGGCGTGAACTGTGGTCGCGTGCAACCGCCGCGTGATATCGGCGAACGCCAGCGACTTGCCCAACTTCGTCAACCGCGCCGTCACCGACACATCCTTGCCGAACACCGGCCCCTGGAACGTCGTCATTGGACCAGGCCCGCGGTCGCTGCCGTCATCATCGCCTGCCAACAATGTGTATGCCGTTGAGGACAGCAGTTGGGTTTCGTCGTGGTTCAGTGCACGAGGCGCCCGCTGGGCCAACGAGTGCGAGGCACCGCCCGCTCAGCCGCTAGAGCGGGTTCCGCCCGGCGCGTAGGTGCTCGACCGGGCGGAACCCATTGGCTGAGTCAGGCGGCTGATGCCTGACGCAGCGGTCGCCAGGCCGCGATGACGATGAGCGCCATCACGGCGGCGGCGATCCCAGAATGGGGTGGTGAGTCCCCAGGTGCGGGCCAGCGTGCCACCGAGGAGTGACCCGATGGCCGCGCCGCCGAGATCGAGCAGCGAGTAGACGCTGCCGACCCGGCCGAGCAGGTGGTTGGGTACGACGCGTTGGCGCAGAGTCACCAAGATGACGCCCCAGACCATGGTGTGCATCCCGAAGACGATCAAGATGCCGCAGCGACGAGGGGTTCCGTCGTGATCGCCAGGGTCGTGTGGGTGATGACCTCGACGACGAGACCGGCGCGGAGCAGGGCGCCGGCCTCGAAAATCCTTTGCAGCCGCGGCGCGATGAGGGTGCCGAGTAGCCCGCCGACGGCGAAGGTGGTTAGCAGAAAGCCGTAGCCGACGCCGGACAGGCCCAGCCGTTGCCCGGCGTCACAGGATGGCGTAAACCGTGGTCGCGTGGGCAACCACCGCCTCACCCGCCATGAGCGTGATATCGGCGAACGCCAGCGACTTGCCCGACTTCGTCAACCGCGCCGTCACCAACACATCCTTGCCGAACACCGGCCGCTGGAACGTCGTCGACAACTGCACCGTCGTCATGGGACCAAACCCACCACGCGCCGCGCTGATCGCAATGACTGTCGCCGTGTCGGCCGCCGCCATCATCGCCTGCCCGCACATCGCCCCACCTTCCCGTGCGAGCCGATCCGACCACGGCAACCGCAGCACCGCAAAATCCGCCCCGGTCTCCTCCACGGTCAGCCCCAACTCCTGCACCCACGGCGCGAAGTTGTCCTTCAGAATCGCGTTTCCGTCAATCTCACCCATGCCCAGCCCTCTCCCTCACCGGCACCCACCCAACCACAAAGCCGCAACCCCTCACTATCCTGCAGTCAACTCGCCGGCCCGGCGACCGAAATGCTCGGCTGCCGCGCGGTTGGCGGCCCGACGGCTGAGGTGCAAGGCGGCGGCGGGTTTCAGCCCCCGGCCACTGAGGGAATCACTTGCACCTCAGCACCGTCGGTGACCCCCGCCTCTTGCCCACCGAGCGCGCGCACATCTTCACCGTCGACGTAAACGTTCACGAACCGCCGCAGCTCCCCCTGCTCGTCCCGAATCCGCCGCCCCAGCCTGGGCCAGCGCCGCTCCAGCTCGTCGAGCACATCCCGAAGCGACCCGCCTCCCGCCTCGACCTCGACCCGTGCCGCACCGTCCACTTCGGACCGAAGCGCGCTCGGCACGAGCACCTGCACGCTCATGCCGATGCCTCCGCAAACTCAGGTATCACTCGGCTCCGCACGATCCGCTCGGGCAAGCCCTCGCTCATAGCGCGACCGCGCGCAGGCACAGCACATCGGGCAGGTGGGCCGCGACCTGTGCCCAGCTCTCGCCCTCGTCGGCGCTCGCGAACACCTCGCCCGTGCGGCTGCCGAAGTAGACCCCGACCGGATCGGCGTTGTCCACGCACATCGCGTCGCGCAGCACGGTCGCGTAGAACGGCGCCGTCGGCAGCCCGTAGGACTGCGCCTGCCACGTCTTGCCCGCGTCGTCGCTGCGAAACACCTGGCACTTGTTGTCGACCGGGAAGCGGGAGCTGTCGGCCTGCAACGGGAAGTTCCAAATCGTGCCGGGCCGGCGCGGGTGGGCGACGATCGGGAACCCGAAGTCGCTGGGCAGCCCGTCGGCGATCGACTGCCACGTCTGCCCGTCGTCGTCGGACCGGTAGACCCCGTGGTGGTTTTGGGCGTAGAGCCGCTCGGGGTCGCCCGCGTCGCGGGTCACCTTGTGCACGCACTGCCCGAACTCCGGGAACTGGTCGGGCATGAAGTAGGCCTTGATCCCCGTGTTGCCGGGCGCCCACGTGGCACCGCCGTCGGTCGTGCGGTAGACCCCGCCGGTGGACATGGCCACGACGACCCGCTGCGGGTCGGTCGGGTGCGGCAGGATGGTGTGGATTGCCTGCCCACCGAACCCGGCGCCCCACTGCGGCCGGTGCGGGTGGTCCCACAGCGCGCGCACGAGCTCGAAACTGGAGCCACCGTTGGTCGAGCGGAACAACGCGGACGGCTGGCTGCCCGCCCACACCACGCCCGGCTCGCTGGCCGGACCGGGCTGCAACGCCCACACCCGGGTCAGCGTGGTCTCGGTGTCTTTGGGGAATGCGACGGGCGCCTCCTCCGGCTCACGCCAGCAGCCGCCAAGGTCGTCGCTGACCGCGACGCTTGGGCCGAAGTGGGAGCTGTCGATGCCTGCGAGCAGGCGGGGCGTGGCACCGTCACGCTGGTCGATGCCGACCGCGTAGACCGCGGTCATCGGGAAGTGCGGGACGCTGATCTGCCAAGCGTCGCCGACCCGGTCTCGCCGGGCCAGAAACAGCCCTTTAGCTGTGCCAATCATCAGTAGGACGGTCACGGCCTCAGTATGTACCCGGGGTACGACATGAGACACTCGTACGGTGATCCGGTTCCGCTACCACGCCGCCGTCGCGGTCACCGCCCTGCTGGCCGTGATCGGCTCGACGCCCTTCCTGTTCGAGGGGATCCTCGCGCTGCGCGAGGGTCGCGGGCTGCCGGGTCTGCTGGTCCTCGTGACACTGGTCCCGCTCGTGGTCGCGATTTGGGCGTGGCGGGCGGGCACCGACGCCAACGAATATGGCATCCGGGTCAGGGCGCTGGTGGGCCGCCGGATCGTGCCGTGGACCGAGGTGAGCGCGCTCGTGCCCGACGAGAAGGGCCGCACGCGGGCGGTCCTGCACAGCGGAGCGGCCGTCCCGCTGACCGCCGTCAAACCGAGCGATCTCCCGAGGCTCGCGCAGTGCCGCGCCGCCGCTTCCCCGCAGCGATCTTGAGTCCGCGGCGGGCTTACGGAGACACAGCCCGCGCGAAGGCTGTCACACCCGCCCAATAGACTGTCGAGCCATGGCTGCTATCTCGCGCGATGAGGTCGCGCACCTGGCGCGGCTGGCCCGGCTCGCCGTCACCGAGCAGGAGTTGGACCTCTTCGCCGGCCAGCTTGACTCGATCCTCCAGGCGGTCGCCCGCGTGGGTGAGGTCGTCGCCGACGACATCCCGCCGACGTCGCATTCCGTGCCGTTGGTCAATGTCCTGCGCGACGACGTCGAGGCCCCGTGCCTGACCCCCGCCGAGGCGCTGGCCGGTGCGCCCGATCCGTTCGAGGGCCGGTTCCGTGTGCCTCAGATCCTGGCCGAGGAGGAGTGAGCATGATCAAGGAGACCGCCGCCGCGCTCGGCGCGAAGATTGCCGCGGGTGAGATCACCTCGGTGCAGGCGACGCAGGCCCACCTCGACCGGATCAGCGAGGTCGATGGCCGGGTGCACGCGTTCCTCCACGTCGATCCCGAGGGCGCCCTGCGGGCCGCGGCCGCGATCGACGCCCGCATCGCCAACGGAGAGCAGCTTGGGCCGCTCGCCGGCGTGCCCATCGCGGTCAAAGATGTCATTGCCACCAAGGGCATGCCGACCACCGCGGGCTCGAAGATCCTCGAAGGCTGGCGTCCGCCCTATGACGCGACGCTGACGACCCGGCTGCGCGAAGCGGGCCTGGTCATCCTCGGCAAGACCAACATGGATGAGTTCGCCATGGGCTCGTCCACCGAATACTCAGCCTACGGGCCGACCTACAACCCTTGGGATTTAACCCGCATCCCGGGTGGTTCCGGTGGTGGCTCGGCCGCGGCGCTGGCGGCCTATGAGGCTCCCCTTTCCATCGGCACCGACACGGGCGGCTCAATCCGCCAGCCGGGCGCGGTGACCGGGACCGTCGGCGCGAAGCCCACCTACGGCGGCACCTCGCGCTACGGGCTGATCGCGTTTTCGTCCTCTTTGGACACACCCGGCCCGTGCGCGCGCACCGTCGAAGACACGGCGCTATTGCACTCGGTGATCGCCGGGCACGACCCGATGGACTCCACGTCCATCCCGCAGCCCGTGCCTGATGTGGTCGGCGCGGCCCGGCGCGGCGCCGCCGGTGACCTGAGCGGGGTGCGCATCGGGCTGGTGCGCGAGTTCACCGGCGAGGGCGCCGAGCCGGGCGTGATGTCGGTGTTCCGCGACGCCGTCGAGTCGCTGACCAAGCTCGGCGCGGAGATCGTCGAGATCTCGTGCCCGCACTTCCTCTACGCACTCCCGGCCTATTACCTCATCGCGCCGAGCGAGTGCTCGTCCAACCTGGCCCGGTTCGACGGTGTCCGGTTTGGACTGCGGGTGGGCGATGACGGCTCGCGCTCGCTGGAGGAGGTCATGTCGGTCACGCGTGAGGCCGGCTTCGGCCCGGAGGTGAAGCGGCGCATCATCGTTGGCACATATGCGCTTTCCAGCGGCTACTACGACGCCTACTACGGCCAGGCGCAGAAGGTGCGCACGCTGATCACCCGCGACTTCACCGCCGCCTTCGAGCAGGTCGACGTCATCGTGTCGCCCACGACGCCGTTTGTCGCGTTCCCACTGGGTTCGCGGACCTCAGATCCGTACCAGATGTATCTTGCAGATCTCTACACCATCCCGACCAACCTGTACGGTGGGCCGGCCATTTCCGTCCCATGTGGACTGTCCGAGGGCCTGCCGGTCGGGCTGCAGATCATGGCGCCGACCATGGCTGACGACCGGATGTATCGGGTGGGCGCCGCCGTCGAGTCCGTCGTCGGCACCCTGACCCCGCCTGCGCTGTAGCGGCCATGGCCGACGTGACGCTCGGCCTGGCCTCGGGGCCGGGCGAGTCGACGGTGCTGTCGGTCAAGCTGCAGATGCCGGCGTGGGAGCTCAACCTGCGGGCCACGCCCGAGGAGCTGGCCGGTCTGCGCGCGATCCGGGGGTCGGATTGGGCAGCGCGGCGAAGCCTTCACATCGGGCAGTCGGCCGGCTCGCCGGTGCACTGGGCGATGGCCGAGGCTGGCACCGCCGCGGTCATGGTCGGTGCCGACGACGAAACATGGGACTTCGCCGTCATGGTCCCGCTCGCGAGCGTCGACCGGATCGTCGCCGCGGTGGCAGCCGGCGAATGGTGACCGCTTGACAGGCGGGCGCGCCGAAACCGGAAACGCGCCGACAGCAAGCGGTTGGTGACCGCGCCCGCTCGGCATAGGCAGGCGCGGTTCATGCTCACCTACGGGCGGCGGCCGGGCGCCACAGCGGGAACAGGAGCCCGGCGAGGGCCGCCCCCAGGATGCCCGAAACGGCATACACCCAGAGTTTGCCGAACCCTGCCCAGTCGACGGCTTCGCCCGCGAACAGCATCACCACCTCGGGGCCGAAGCTGCGGGCGAAGTTCAGCGAGGCCGCCGAAACCGCCGCGATCGCGAGCGTTCCGGCGGCGAGCGCCATGCCCTGGCCGAGACCGAGAGCCAGGCCGGGGCCGTCCGCGAGGCCGAAGACCACGCAGCACAGCAGGAACACCCCGAGCGCCTCGGCGATGAGGGGCGCGGCGAACTGCACGCCGCTGAGATCGGCGGCGGGCCTGGTTACGCCCAGGCTGCGGCTGACGCCGTCACCGCCAAGCACCGCCCAGACCAGCAGCGCGCCGACGACGCCGCCCACCAGCTGCGCGACGATGATGGCGAGGGCGCCAAGCCAGTCGAGCACGCCTCGAATCGCGCTGGCCAGCGTGATCCATGGGTTGAAGTGACCCCCGAAGATCCAGAAAAGCACGGGGATGGTCACGAACACGGCGATCGCCGCGACGAGCGTGTCCGGACTGGTGATGACGGCCCCAACGATGAAGAACACGAGCAGGGCCGTGCCGATAGCCTCTCCCACCAGGCGAGGCATTGTTGCGGAACCCATACAAATCAGCATGCGCCTATGTGATGTCCTCGTAAAGGGCCTCCCTTGACGGGCACTAAGCTATGGGCGTGAGGACGGTTGCGATGTTGAGCTTCGATGATGTGGTTGCCCGGTTCGAGCCGGTGATCGGCCTGGAGACCCATGTCGAGCTGGGCACGCGGACGAAAATGTTCTGCGGCTGCCCGACGATGTTCGGCGCGGAGCCCAACACCCAGATCTGCCCGGTGTGCCTGGGCCTGCCGGGCAGCCTGCCGGTGGCCAACAGGGCCGCGATCGAGGCCACGATCCGCATCGGGCTCGCGCTCAACTGCACCATCGCGACCTGGTGCCGGTTCGCCCGGAAGAACTACTTCTACCCCGACATGCCGAAGAACTTCCAGATCAGTCAATACGACGAGCCCCTGTGCGTCGATGGATACCTCGACGTGGAGGTGGATGGTGTCACACACCGCATCGGCATCGAGCGTGTCCACCTGGAGGAAGACACGGGCAAGACGCTGCACGTGGGCGGCGCGACCGGGCGCATCCACGGCGCCACCGAGTCGCTTGTGGACTACAACCGCGCGGGCATCCCGCTGGTCGAGATCGTGACCAAGCCCGTGCCGGGGACCGGCGCGCTCGCTCCTGCCGTCGCAAAGGCCTATGTGACCGAGCTGCGCGATGTCATCCGCACCCTCGGCGTCTCCGATGTCCGCATGGAGCAGGGCTCGCTGCGCTGCGACGTCAACACGTCGCTCAACCGTCCGGGCGGCGACTGGGGCACCCGCACCGAGACCAAAAACGTCAACTCGCTGCGCAGTGTCGAGCGGGCCGTGCGCTCCGAGATGATCCGCCAGGGCAACGTGCTGGAGACGGGCGGCACGATCATCCAGGAGACGCGCCACTTCCACGAGGACACCGGCGACACGACTCCCGGCCGTTCCAAGGAAACAGCGACCGACTACAGATATTTTCCAGAGCCCGATCTGGTGCCGCTTGCGCCCGACGCCGAGTGGGTGGCCTCGCTCAAGGCGGCCCTGCCCGAGCTGCCCCGCGTGCACCGCCAGCGCCTCCAGCAGGACTGGGGTCTGTCCGATCTGGACATGCAGTCGATCCTCAACGCCGGCGCGGTCGAACTCATCGAGCAGACCGTGGCCGCGGGTGCCTCGCCCGAGGCGGCCCGCAAGTGGTGGCTCGGCGAGCTTTCCCGGCGCGCCAACGAGTCCGGTGTCGAGCTCGCGTCGATCGGCGCCACCCCGGCCCAGGTCGCGCAGCTGCAGGCGCTGGTCGACGCGGGCAAGCTGACCGACAAGCTGGCCCGGCAGGTGCTTGAGGGCGTGCTCGCGGGCGAGGGCGACCCGGCCGCCATCATGGCCGCGCGCGGCCTGGAGGTCGTGTCCGACACGGGCGCCCTGACCTCCGCCATCGACGAGGCCATCGCCGCGCACCCCGATGTCGCCGAGAAGATCCGGGGCGGCAACCACGCCGCCGCCGGGGTCCTCATCGGCGCGGTCATGAAGGCCACGCGCGGGCAGGCCGACGCCAAGACCGTGCGCGAGCTGGTCCTGCAGCGCCTCAGCTGACCAGCCGATCGAGACCGCTCCCCACCCGCCACTGTCCAATGTGGCGGATGGTGGGCGGTTTTCGTTCCCCGGCGCCGGACGGACCATGACCACGCCGCCGGCGGGGCATGCGGCCCCGCCGGTGCCGCCGCGGGTGAGGTCAGCGCGGCGCGTATCGGCTCAGCACGAGCTGCGACCCGGCAAGCACACGGGCATCGAGCAGCCGCAGCGGTACCTCCGGGTGCCCCTCAAACATCGGGATGCCCGCACCCAACAGGGATGGGCCCACCATCAGGTGCAGCTCGTCGACCAGGCCGGCCGCGAGCAGGCCGTTCCACACGATGTGGCTGCCGAACACCAGGATGTCCTTGCCCTGCTCCCGCTTCAGGGCGGCCACGTGTTCGTGGGCATCCGCGCGGCCCACGATGGTGGTGTTGGTCCACGGCGCGGTCCGGTCCCGGGTGAGCGTGTCGGAGATGACCACCTTGGGCATCGCGCCGTTGAGCCGCGAGATTTCGCGCTCGACCTCGGGCCGGTTCGGGTCATCGGCGACCGGCGGCCAGTAGTCCTTGAACCCGTCGAACGACTTGCGCCCAAGCAGCAGAGTGTCCGCCGCGCGCAGCCGTTCGACGACGTAGTGGTCGAACGCGGGATCGAACGGCATGGCCATCACGTTGTCGCCCGGCCCCGAGTAGTACCCGTCCACAGAAATGATGTTGGTGACGATGAGCTTACGCATGTTGGTGTAGAGACACGCCCGGCCGCGGACTCATCGCACCGCGGCAAACTTTTTGCGGACGTCCGGGTCGATGAACGCGCTGATCCGGGTGATCTTGCCGGCGCGCAGGCTGAGCACATTCACCGCGCTCACCTCGCCCTCGCCGCCTCCCTGATAGCAGACAAACCCGAGCTGCGCGTTGATTGATGCAGGCCGAAGTCTCCACGGCGTGGCGAAGACGCGCTCGGCGAAGAAGCGGGCGACCATGTCGCGCCCGGCAAACCAGGCGGGCAGCGGCGGCATGGTGAACCGCGCGTCGTCGGCGAGCAGACCGACCAGACTGTCCACATCGGAGCTTTCCCACGCCGTGACGAACGCGCGCACCAGCTCCCGCTGCCCGGCGTCGCCGAGCGCGGCGAGCTCGGCCTGCTGGCTGACCGGCGGCACCCGCTCGTGCACGGTCTTTCGCGCCCGCTGCAGCGCGCTGTTGACCGACACCGGCGTGGTGTCCAGCAGTTGCGCCACCTCGGCCGCCGAGAACTCCAGCACGTCGCGAAGGATGAGCACCGCCCGCTGGTTGGCCGGCAGGTGCTGCAGCGCCGCCACGAACGCCAGCTCCACGCTCTCCCGCCGCTCGAAGGAGGGGAACGGTTCGAGCCATGCCTGCCCGACGGCCGGCTCACCGAGGTCGTCCACCCGATTCCACGGCGGCCCGTAATCCGGTGTCTCGATGCGTTTCTTGCCGAGCCGGATGCACGCGTGGGTGGCGATCCGGTACAGCCACGTGCGCAGCGAGCTGCGGCCCTCGAACGAGTCCAGCCCACGCCACGCGCTGATGAGCGTCTCCTGCACCGCGTCCTCGGCGTCCTGCAGGCTGCCGAGCATGCGGTAGCAGTGGGCGGTCAGCTCGCCGCGATACCGCTCCAGCTCGTCAAATGTCGTCGTGCTCATCGCTCCTATTGTTCCAGCAGAGCGGGCCTATGATCGTCAAGGCGGCGCGATATCCGCTCGTGCCGACAGATTTTGCCGTCAATCGCACGGCGGCAGGTCTTTGGCGTGGTCGGGCAGGTCGATCGGGGCGCCGACCCGTTCCTCCCACTGCTGGCCGTCGACGGTGGCGCGCAGGATGAGCGAGACGTCCGCCCCCGACGGTGGCGCGCAGCGGACCTTGAATCGCACCACGACATGGGTGACTTCACCGGGCGCGAGCTCGACCGGGAACGGCCGCGCAGGGCTCTCGAAGATGAAGTCCACCAACAACAACGTCGGACCCTGGATCCATCCCGACGAATCCGGTTCGCCGGTGGGCGGCAGGCCGTCGAGGCGGGCTGCGTCGAGGAGCACGGGCCGGTCGTGGTGGTTGCGGATGAGCGTCCCGAGGGCAAACCGATGCCCGCCATCCTCCGCGCGGCCGCCCCATCCGTCCCCGCCGTCGCGGCGCAGCGGACCGGACCCGTTGGCGTAGCGGTCATAAAGCCAGAATCCAGCCGGTACGCTGCCGCAGCACAGCAGCACGCCGAGGCAGACGGCTCCGACCAGGTGCCAGGCTCGCTTACGCGACATCGCGCCGCCGTCCCAGGAGTAGCGCGACGATCGCGCCGAGGGCGCAAATGACCGCCGTGGCAAGGAAAATCTCGCGATACTCGGCGCGCAGAGCCGCCTCAAGCGCGAGGCGATAGGCGGCAACCTGACGCTCGAACTCCTGCGGCGTGACGCCGAACGGCAGTGGTGTGGGCAGATCCTTGGTGAACTCCTGGAACCGGTGCAGCCCCCAAGCCGACAGCGCCGCGACCCCGATGAGCATGCCCATCATGCGGGCCACGACGACGGCCGCCGACGCGATGCCGTGCTGTGCCGCGGGCACGACGCGCAGCACGATGGCCGACAGCGGCGCGATCACCAGGCCCAGCCCGAGCCCGGCGACGATCAGGTCAACATCCAAAGCGGACACCCCGAGCGCCCCCGCAATGCGCCAGTATGCAAACCCGGCCAGCAGCATGCCCACCACAGTAAGCACGGTCTCGCCCGCAAACCGGATCAGCAGCCCGCCGATGATGGCCCCCACGGGCAGCGCCACCAGGAAGCGGGTGAGCAGCAGCGTGCCGCCCATGGAATCCTTGCCAAGCAACGTCTGCGCGACCAACTGCACGTCCACGAGCGTGACCATCAACGCCGCGCCCGCGCAGAAGCTCGCGGCCAGCGACGCGATGAACGGTCGCATGTGGACACCGGTCGGGTCCATCAACCGCGTGCGGGCACGCGACTCCCAGAACAGAAACACGACGAACGCCACGCCGCCTGCGACGAGGAACGGCACACCCCACGACGGCAGCACCGACGTCTCCGGAGACGGGTTGTGCAGCCCGATGACGAGCAGCGCCAGCGCGACCGCCAGCAACAGCCCACCGACCACACCCACTCGCGGCGCCTGCTGCGCGCGGTGCTCGGCCGGCCCGGCGGGCACAAGCTCGCGGTCGTCCGCGGCGGCCGACAGGCCGGGGTGAGGCACCTGCGCCCGGTGTGGGGGCACGAGCCGCCACACGGCGATGGCCGCGAGCAACGCGAGCGGGATGTTGAGCCAGAAGATGCCGCGCCAGCCGATCAGCGCGGCCACGCCCGCACCGAACAGCGGCCCGAGCACCGCG
>NZ_QJUG01000420.1 GCF_003426775.1 Allorhizocola rhizosphaerae
CGCTGCGCACCCTGACCGGTGAACAAGAACCCCAGCTTGCCCGGAGTCACCACGTCAGGCGACCGCGTCCCGTCAGCCAACGCCGACAGGCCCGCGCTCAGCTCGGCGAGGTCACCACCAATCACCACTGCGCGATGGTCAAACCGGCCCCTCGTGGTGGCCAAGGAGAAGCCGACGTCACGGGGGTCGAGTTCGGCCGCCGCGGCGCGCAGCCGCGCCGCCGCAGCGCGCAGCGCCGCAGGAGAGCGGGCCGTGATGAGCCAAGGGATCACGGGCATGTCCACCCGCTCCGCCGGGACCGCCGCGTCCTCGGCCTCGGGTGCCTCCTCGATGATCACGTGCGCGTTGGTCCCACTGATCCCGAACGACGACACCCCGGCCCGGCGCGGATTGTCCGTGCGCGGCCACGGCCGCGCCTCGGTAAGCAGTTGAACCGTGCCGGACGACCAATCCACGTGCGGCGACGGCGCGTCCACGTGCAGGGTGCGCGGCAGCGATTCGTTTGCCAGCGCCTGCACCATCTTGATGACCCCGGCGACGCCCGCGGCGGCCTGAGTGTGACCGAGGTTGGACTTGATGGACCCCAACCACAACGGACGCTCCACGGGCCGGCCCTGCCCGTATGTCGCCAGCAGTGCCTCCGCCTCAATCGGATCGCCCAACCGGGTCCCGGTGCCGTGCGCCTCCACCACGTCCACGTCTTCGGCCGAAAGCCGCGCGTTGACCAATGCCTGACGGATCACCCGGCGCTGCGACGGACCATTGGGCGCCGTCAAACCATTCGACGCGCCATCCTGATTCACCGCCGAACCACGAACCACCGCCAGCACCCGATGACCGTTGCGCCGTGCGTCGGACAACCGCTCCAGCAGGAGCATGCCCGCGCCCTCGGACCAGCCGACCCCGTCGGCGGCGGCGGCGAACGACTTCGACCGCCCGTCCGGCGCGAGCCCACGCTGCCGGCTGAACTCCACGAACGTGCCCGGCATCGACATCACGGTGACCCCGCCGGCCAGTGCCAGCGAGCAGTCGCCCGCACGCAACGCCCGCGCCGCAAGATGCATCGCCACCAACGACGACGAGCACGCCGTGTCGACCGTGACCGCCGGCCCGGCCAGGCCCAGGTTATAGGCGACCCGGCCGGACGCGACGCTGCTCGCGCTGCCGGTGAGCAGGTAGCCCTCGAATCCCTCGGGGATGTCGTGCAGCAGCCGCACGCCGTAGTCGGCATACATCACGCCCGCGAACACGCCGACCGGTGTCTCGCGCACCGTCTCGGGATCGATCTGGGCCCGCTCGAACGCCTCCCAGGAGACCTCCAACAGGAGCCGCTGCTGCGGATCGACGCCGAGCGCCTCACGCGGCGACATGCCGAAGAACTCCGCGTCGAACTCGTCCGCGTCGTGCAGGAAACCGCCCTCGCGGGAGTAGCTCTTGCCGGTCGCGTCCGGGTCGGGGTCATACAGGTCGGCCGGCCAGCCCCGGTTGACGGGGAAGGTGGTCACCGCGTCGACGCCGTCGGCGACGAGCCGCCACAGGTCCTCCGGCGTGCGCACACCACTGGGATAACGGCACGCCATGCCGATGATGGCGATGGGCTCGTGGTCCTGCGACTCCAGCTCCTGCAGCCGCTGGCGGGTCTGGTACAGCTCCGCGGTGACCTTTTTGAAGTATTCGAGCAGCTTCTCGTCAGCCATGTCAGCTCTTCTCCCGGTGTCAGATCGCGATACCGAACTCGCGCCCGACGAAGTCGTAGAGTTCGTCGGCTGAGGCGTCCTGCAGTTCCGAGGCGACGTCCGTGGCCGCGGCGGGGTTGTCCCATTGCGACAACAGCTCTTGAAGGCGCACCTTCGCGCGCGCTCGGGCCAGATCGTCGAGGTCGGCCGCGAGGGCCGCCTCCAGGCGGTCGATCTCCTGGTTCACCAGCTGCTCCGGGTCGAGTCCGGTACCGGCCATTTCCATTTGGAGGTACCCGGCGAGAGCCTCCGGGGTCGGATAGTCGAACACCAGCGTCGCCGGCAGCCGCAGCCCGGTCAGCGTGTTGAGCCGGTTGCGCAGATCCACGGCGGTCAGCGAATCGAAGCCCAGCTCCTTGAATGCCCGGCCGGGATCGACCATGGCGTCGGCGGCGTGGCCCAGCACCGTGGCGACCTGTTGGCGGACAAGGTCTCCGAGCAGCTGACGCTGTTCGGCCTCGGTCATCCGGGCCAGCTCGTCGGCGAGGCCGGACGGCCGCTGGCCACCCGCGGCGGCGCGTTGGCCCGGCGCATGCGCCAGACGACGCAACAGTGCCGGGACGGCGTTGCCGGGAGCCCGCATCACCTTGAGGTTCAAGCGCATCGGCAGCAGCCATGCGGCCGGCTGTCGCAACGCGGTGTCCAGCAGCGCCAGACCTTCCTGTTCGTCCAGTGCGGTCAGACCGGCCCGTGCCATGCGCTGGAAGTCCGCGTCACCGAGGTGGCCGGTGATGCCGCTGTTCCGGGTCGCCCACAGGCCCCACGACAACGCGGTCGCGGGCAGACCCTTCTGCCGGCGATGCTGTGCCAGGCCGTCGAGGAACCCGTTGGCGGCCGCGTAGTTGCCCTGGCCGGGAGCGCCGAAGACCGCGGCGGCGGAAGAGAACAGCACGAACGCGTCGAGGTCGATGCCCTGGGTCAGCTCATGCAGGTGCCAGGCGGCATCCACCTTCGGCCGCAGCACGCCCGCCAACCGTTGCGCGTCAAGCGATCCGATCACGCCATCGTCAGCGACGCCGGCGGCGTGCACCACGGCGGTCAGCGGCCGGTCGGCCGGGATCGCGGACAGCAGACCCGCCAGCTGGTCGCGGTCGGCGGTGTCGCACGCGGCCACGGTGACATCGGCGCCGAGCGCGGTCAGCTCGTCGGCGAGCTCGCGCGCGCCGGGGGTGACCGGGCCGCGGCGGCTGGCGAGCAGCAGATGCCGCACCCCGTGCCGGTGCACCAGG
>NZ_QJUG01000421.1 GCF_003426775.1 Allorhizocola rhizosphaerae
AACAAAGAATCCGAAAAATCCTGGCATGAAAACATTCATACCAAAGGAATCAACCCAACAAAGGGGTCAAAAACCAAACAAAAACTTTGGCACTGGCATAAACAAGCACCCTGTTAAGTTCTCAAAAAACAAACACACACCAAGCACAACCGCATCGCTGCGGAGATGTCTGGGGCGAGCCCTCAGGAATTTGTAACCTGTCCCGCGGGCATTCAGAAGGTTACGCCAACACTGCGCGGCAATGCAAATCGGGGTGGGTCGTCCGGGTCACAGTGTGGCTGCGCGCAACCGCCGCGCACCCAGCACCACGATCGCGACAAACCCTGTGACTAGGGCAAACGAGAACTGCAGTGAGGTCACGGCCGCAATTCCGCCGATCATTCCGGGAGCGGCGAGGCCCGCTCCATACGAGACGGTCGCCACTCCTGCGATCGCGTGAGTCGGGTGCTCGCCCGTATGCCCGGCCGCACTGAACGCCAACGGGACCACCACCGCGACCCCGATCCCGATCATGCCGAACCCGATGGTTGCCAGCAGCGGCGAAAGTGCCGTCACCACAAGGATTCCGCCAACCACGCCCATCAAGCCGGCGGCCCGCACGGTACCCACAGCGCCAAAACGGGTGACCACGAAATCTCCCGCAAGGCGCCCCGCGGCCATTGAGAACGCGAACGCCGCGAAAGCCAGAGCCCCGACGGCCTCACCGGCACCCAGAATCTCGATGAGGTACACCGCCGCCCAATCGGCGGACGCGGACTCCGCGACGATCGCGCAAAAGCCGATCAGACCGATGATCAGGACCGGCCCGCGCGGGAAGGAGAATCGCGGCCCACCGTCCTCATTGGACACGGGTGCGGCCGGGAACAGCCGATGCCCGGCCGCGTATCCGATGACCAGCACCACCGCACCGACCACGGCCAGGTTGGCGGGCGCACCGATGGCCAACTTCGCCGCGCCGGCCCCGATCCCGGCCCCGATCAGGCCGCCAACGCTCCACATGCCATGCAAACCTGACATGATCGAGCGCCGCATCGCCTTTTCCACCGCCACCGCTTCGGCATTCATCGCCATATCGGAGGTACCGGCCGCAGCCCCACCCAACAGCAGAAAGAACATGAGCACCCATCGATTGGGCGCCAGCGGAATGATGATCAGCGCCAATGACCACAGCGAGATCAGCACCCGCGTGGTCGCCCGCCCACCGAACCGGGTGACCAGCCGGCCCGCGAACGGCATCGTGGTCAGCGAACCCAGCGCGGGCATAACCAACGCCAGCCCGAGCTGCCCGTCGCTGAGCATCAGATGCTCCTTGATCCACGGGATGCGGGCGGCGAAACTGCCGCTGACCACGCCATGCACGGCGAAGATGGTGGCGACGGCCCAGCGGGCACTGATCACGGAACGGTCGGACACCGCGCAACCTTACGCCGCCGCAAGCACCAGCGACGCGGCCGCAAGCCCGAGCCCCGCCATCTGAACCGGCCGCAGCCTCTCCTTGTTGACGACCAACGCCAGCAGCACGGTGCTCGCCGGATAGAGCGAGGCGATCGGCGCGAGGATGCTGATGTCCCCGCCGTACACCGCGATCAGATAAAACCCGTTGGCCGTGATGTCCAACACTCCCGCGACCACCGCGAGCCACGCGACCCGCCCGCGCAACAGCAGCGGCCCGCCCAGGCGCGAGTATCGCAGTAGCAGCAAGCCAACCGGCAGCGCCGCGAACCGGGCCATCGCCAGCGGCCACATGCCCGCGCTCTCCCCCGCCCGCGCGAGCAGCAGGAAGAACAGCCCGAACATGACACCCGACAGCAGCGCGAGCCCGAACACCCGCGCGCTTGTCGTCTTGGGCCCACCGGATGCGCCCATGCTCACAAACCCGATCGCCACGACCGCGCACAGCGCACCCGTGATCGGCAGGGCTCCGGGCCGCTCGCCCAGCACCAGCCCACCGATCATCGGCACGACCGCGGCCGTGACGGCCGTGGTCGGCGCCACAACGGCCATCGCACCGCTGGCGAGGCTCTGGTACAGCAGCACGATCCCGAACAGCCCGGCCACGCCCGCGGCCGCGCCCCACGCCACAGCCGACACGCCGAATCGTCCCGGCACCACGAGCAGAAAAAGTGCGATCATGGGTGCGGCGCTCAGCTGCGAGAAAACCGTGACGGAAAGCGCATGCCCGCGCTGGAGCTGGACAGCCTTCCCGCCGCAGAAGTCGGCGGTGCCCCAAATCAGGGCGGAGGCTCCGGCGAGCAGAATAGGCAGCATCCGACAGTCGTACCACGATATTGACTACAAAGGACAGTGTGTTGACCGACACCACGACCGGCCGGCCTGGATCCGTTGAGGAGATCAACGCGGCGGTGGCGCTGCACGTCCGCGCGCTGCGCACCGGGCGGGGCTGGTCGCTCGACGAGTTATCCGGCCGCTCAAGCGTGAGCAAGGGCATGCTGGTCCAGATCGAGGCCGCGCGCACCAACCCCAGCGTGGGCACGCTGGCCCGCATCGCCGACGCGTTCGGGGTGACCGTCGCCCGCCTGCTCCAACCCGCCAACGATCGCAGCGTCCATCTATCGGACATCCAGGATGCCCCCGTTTTGTGGCGGGGCGGCCGCGGCGGCATGGGGCGCCTGTTGCGCGGGCTGAGCGACCCGGATTTCGTGGAACTCTGGGATTGGAGATTCGCTCCCTACGAGCGTTTCGAATCAGAAGACCATCAGCCTGGTACCAGAGAAATGGTCCATGTCTTGGTCGGCGAGATCGTCGTGACCGTCGACGGCGCCGACCACGTGGTCCAAGCCGGGCAGACGCTGGACTTCCGCGGCGACCGCACGCATGTTTACCGCAACGAGACCGACTCGCCGACCCGCTTCGTGATGGTCGTGGCCATCCCGCCTGGCGAGTTCGACCGCCGCATGCCCCGCCAACGCTAGGCCCCGCCTCGCC
>NZ_QJUG01000422.1 GCF_003426775.1 Allorhizocola rhizosphaerae
CTGATGATCGGGGTGAGCCTGCTGACCAGGCGTGAGACAGTGGGCTGGGAGCAGCCGAACAGTTCGGCGATCAAGGCTTGGGACAGGTTATGGCGTAGGTACAGCAGCACGACCAGGACGGTGCGGTACGGGCCGAGCGCTCGGCGGCGGGCAGGGTCCAGGTGTCGACGCTCACGTAATTCCCCAGGGCGGTTGATCACGTAATTCCCCATGGGGTGACCCTCAATATCTTTCTACTCGTTGTCGCTTTGGGGAGTGCGAGCGGCCCCTTTGGGTCGCTTGTTTGGCCGGTAGCTCGGGCCGTTCATGAAGACCTGATGGCTGTTGTTGATCAGCCGGTCCAGCAGTGATTCGGCGACGACAGCGTTGGGGAACAAGGGATACCAGTCCTGCGGTGCCCGGTTGGAGGTCAGGATGAGGCTGCGGCCGGCCTGTGCCCGTTCGGAGATGAGCTCGTAGAGGTCGTCGGCCTGCTGCGGGCTCAGCTCTCGCATGGCAAAGTCATCCAGGATCAGGACGGCGGGTCGGGCGAGTTCGGCCAGGCGTTTGGCCCAGGTGCGGTCGGCGTGCCCGCCGGCCAGATCCGCCAGGGCGCGGCTGGTTTTGGTGAACCGGACCTCGGCCTGCTGGCGGATGGCCAACAGGCCGAGTGCTTGTGCGATATGGCTTTTCCCAACGCCGACCGGGCCGTAGAGGATGACGGACTCGCCTGCGTGTAGCCAGCGCAGCGCGGCCAGGTCGCGGATCTGCGCGGCGGGTAGTTTCGGGCTGGCGCCGAAGTCGAACTCCTCCAGCGTGGACAGCTGCTCGAAACGGGCGCGGCGGACGCGTCGTTGCATCGAGGTGGTGTCCCGGCGGGCGATCTCGTCGTGGCAGAGGACTTGCAGGAAGTCCAGATGCCCCAACTCGCCGTTGCGGGCCTGGGCCAGACGCGCATCCAGGGTGTCGAGCATCCCGGACAGCTTCAGCGCCCGCAGACTGGTGTGGAGGCTGGCATCGACAACGCTCACAGGGTTTCTTCCTTCTGCTGGTAGATGGCTTGGAACAGATGCTGCTGCAGATGCGTGAAATCGCCGCCGGAGGTGACCGGCGGATACCCATAAGCGGCAAGGACTTTCGCGACGTCGTAGGCCAGGCCGAAGCAGAACCTGGGGTCGTCGTCCGGTCGCGGCAGCGGATACCGCCGATCGTCGTGGGCGGGCATCACGCCACCTCCCGCTCGACCTCGTCGTGGTCGCCGTCGAGATCGCCGTGGCCGTCACGGTCGTCGTCCGTGGGGTCCGTGGTCGTCTCGAGTGGCTCGCCCGCGCCGGCCTGGTCCGTCTCGAGCGGACGGCTCGTTCTGGCCAGGGGGATCACGTTCGCGAACAGCTGCGAAGGGCCGTGCAGGAACGCCGCGGCACCGCCATCGCCGGTGCGCGAAGACTCCGCTGCTGGTTCGATGTCGGTGCCGGCGGCCAGGACGCCCTTGATGGTCCGGTATGACGGGTCGCCGACCGCGATGGCCTTGGCGCACGCGGCTTCCACCCGCTCAGCCGGGTACTTGCCGGTCAGCCCGAGGATTCCCTGAGCGGCGCGCAGCCGAAACAGCACCCCGACGGCCAGCAGCCCGTCGATGACCTCGGTGCAGGCAGGACCGATCTCGGCGGAACGCTGCCGGCACCAGGTCGGGGTCCGCATCCGAAACGCGATCTTCTCCGGCGGGTAGTGCCCGAAATCGGTCTGCTTGCCCTGGGGCTTACGGCCATGCGTAGCGATCAGCTGCCCGTCGTGGAAGATCTGCACCACCGTCGGGGTTTCGCGGGCATCCACGCGCTGGCCGATGTAACGCCACGGGATCGAGTACAAGGTCTTGCCGACCTTGGCATGGATGTCCGGACCGACCTTCGCTGTCGACCACGTCGCCAACACGAAAGGTTTACGCGGCAACGGTTGCAGCGCTTCGGCCTCCAACGTGGTGAACACGTCCAACGGTTTCGCGCCGTCGAGCGGGCGGCAGGAGCGCAACCCGGCGACCTGCGTGCACCAGCGCAGCGCCTCGGCTCGCATGTGCTCGACCGAGGTGAACTCACGGCCGCGCCAGAAACTGTCCCGGATATAGGGCACCTGCCGCTCAACCCGCGGCTTGTCCTTGGGCCTGCCGCGCCGCGCCGGGTCGACCAGCACCCCGTAATGGGTCGCCAGCTCACCATACGAGCGGTTGATCTTCGGGTCGTACAGGTCAGTCCGGTCCACGCCGGTGCGCAGGTTGTCCGGGATGAGCCGGCGCGGGGTACCGCCGAAAAACGCGAACGCATCCACGTGGGCCTGGGTCCAGGCCCGCTGGTCCATCACAACGTCGGCTGCACGAACACATGCCTGGAGCAGGCCAACACGATCGCGAACGCCCACACCCGATGCCGTTTACCGGTTTTCGGGTCGACCCAGGTCCCCAGCAGCCCGTAGTCGATCTGGGCCTCCTCACCCGCCGGGACCTCATCGCGCAGCACCGTGACCTGCGCACGGCGGGTCTCCTCCGGCACGGTCGCGGCCACCCACCGGCGAAACGACGCCACCGACGCCTCCACACCGTGCTCGTCGCGCAGCCGCTGCCACACCGTCGACTGGTGCACCCCCGCGGCCAACTGCTCCTGGATGTAGTCGGCATGCTTGTCGATCTGAGGCCAGGTGATCTGCCGCAGCCTGGTGTTGGTCAGCTCCGGGAACCAGCGGCCGATCAGCTCATTCCACTCGTTGGGGCTCAACGACTTCCCGCCCGGCTTCATCCCCGCCGCGATCGCCGGCTGCACGTACTTGCGGATCGTCTTGCGGTCCACGCCAAGGCTCAGCGACATCTCGTTGATCGATCTTCCCGCATGCCAGTGCGTCAAGATCTCCGTAATGT
>NZ_QJUG01000423.1 GCF_003426775.1 Allorhizocola rhizosphaerae
GCCCGACCGGCTCCAGCCGCGCGATCTCGGCCAGCGCGGCGAGCTTCGGCGCGCCCGTGACCGACCCGCCCGGACACACGGCCCGCAGCAGTGACGCCAGCCCCACGTCCGGACGCAGGCGGGCCTCGACGTCCGACTCCGCCTGCCACAGGTTGGACCACTGGCGCACGGTGAACAGGTTGGGCACCCGCACGCTGCCGGTCACCGCCACATGCGCCAGATCGTTGCGGGCCAAATCGACGATCATCACGTGTTCGGCGCGCTCCTTGGGCGAGGCCCGCAGGTCGGCCCTGCCCTGCGCGGTCGCCGGGGCCGTGCCCTTGATCGGCCGGGTGACGAGTTTGCCGTCGCGCACCGAGATCAGCGTCTCGGGCGAGGCGCACGCGATCCCCCAGCCCTCGCCGCCCAGGACCCCGCCGTAGCGGGCGCCCGGCAGCCTGGTGAGCCGGTGAAGGGCGGCGGCCGGATCGCCCTCGTACGGGGCGCTGGCATGCCCTACGACGTTGACCTGATACACGTCCCCGCGGGCGATGGCCGCCCGCACCTGCTCGACGGCGTCGGCATGCTGCTGGCGGGTCCAGCTCGGCTCCCACGGGCCGAGCAGCCACCGGCCCTGCGCCGGTTCAGCCTCCGGCGCGGGGGCCCGCCCGTAGACGACCACGGCGACATCGGGCACGCTCGGGGCGGGCGAAGGCGCGCCGACCGCGCCGCCTATCATGCGCGCCCCGGCCGCGGCCGAAACCAGCAGCGACGCTCCGTAAACGCGGGAGCGGCGTGCGGTACCCCCCAAGATAAGACCGAAATCTGCCAGAAAGTCCTCGATCAACCTCGCCGGGTCGCCGGCCTCGCCAACATGCCATTGCCATCGGGCGATCTCTCGGGCGTTACCCAGAGTGACGGTAGTTGATAGGCCGACCGGGTTCATTGTGATCGTCCGAAGGGCTGATTCCTACGCTTGACGTGGATTACTTGCTCGTATGTGTGTCGTTTTGCAGGGTAGCGTGCGTCACGAGTCATGTGAGCTACTCCACTCAACATGAACACACACCCCTAACAAACCAAGAATGGCGGAACAAGAAAGCCATGTGCCAGCACCAACCCTCCTGTCCGTCGGCCGATGCGATCGACCACGACGCGGCCAAGGTGGTGGCGTCCTTCCCTGAACAGGGCTGGAGCCTCCTCTGCAACGGCGTGATCGTATTCGAGGACACCGGCGAACTCCTCCCCGACGGTTCGAGCATCTCCCCCCACCGCGGACCTGCACTCCACGCCCTCACACAGACCGCCTAGGGCTGACGCTACGCGTAGTCGGCAGGCGACGGGCACGAACAAACCAGGTTCCGATCTCCGTAGGCCCCATCGATGCGGCGCACCGGAGTCCAGTACTTGCCCACGGGCGTCACCCCAGCCGGATAGGCGCCCAACGAGCGTGGGTAGGCGTGCGCCCACTCGTCTGCGCTCACCATCGCCGCCGTGTGCGGCGCGTTCGCCAGCGGGTTGTCACCGGCCGGCCAAACACCCTCCGCAACCCGCGCGATCTCCCGCCGGATGGCGATCATCGCGGCGACGAACCGGTCCAGCTCGGCCAAGTCCTCGCTCTCGGTCGGCTCGACCATCAGCGTCCCGGCCACCGGGAACGACATCGTCGGCGCGTGGAACCCGTAATCGATCAGACGCTTGGCCACGTCGTCGACCGTCACACCGGTCTCCCTGGTGATCTGGCGCAGGTCCAGGATGCACTCGTGCGCCACCAGCCCCTTGTTGCCGCTGTAGAGCACCGGATAGTGCTCGCGCAGCCGGGCGGCCACGTAGTTGGCCGCGAGCACCGCGTTGGTCGTGGCCTGGGCCAGCCCGTCGGGGCCCATCATGCGGATGTAGGCCCACGAGATGGGCAGGATGCCCGCGCTGCCGTGCGGCGCCGCGCTGATGTGGGTCTTCAGGTGCGGCGTCAGGTGCGCGCGCACCGCCACCGGGCCCACGCCCGGTCCGCCGCCGCCGTGCGGAATGCAGAACGTCTTGTGCAGGTTGAGGTGCGACACGTCCGCGCCGAACTTGCCCGGCTTGGCGAACCCGACCAGGGCGTTGAGGTTGGCGCCGTCCACGTAGACCTGTCCGCCCGCCTCGTGCACCTTGGCGCACAGCGCCGCTATGCCCGTCTCGTAGACGCCGTGGGTCGACGGGTAGGTCACCATGATCGCGGCCAGCCGGTCGGTGTGCTGCGAGATCTTCGCGTCGAGGTCGACCAGGTCCACGTTGCCCGACTCGTCGCAGGCCACCACGACAACGCGCATGCCCGCCATGACCGCGCTCGCCGCGTTGGTGCCGTGGGCGCTGGAGGGGATCAGGCAGACGTCCCGTTGAAAATCGTTATTTGCCATGTGGTACCCGCGAATCGCCAGCAATCCCGCGAGTTCACCCTGCGAGCCCGCGTTGGGCTGCACGCTGACCGCGTCATATCCGGTGATCTCGGCCAGCCACGCCTCCAGCTGGGCGATCAGCGTCTCGTAGCCGGCGGTCTGGGACGCGGGCGCGAACGGGTGCATGTTGGCGAACTCGGGCCACGTCACCGGCTCCATCTCGGTGGTGGCGTTGAGCTTCATGGTGCACGACCCGAGCGGGATCATGCCTCGGTCCAGCGCGTAGTCCAGGTCGGCGAGGCGGCGCAGATAACGCAGCATCGCGGTTTCGGAGTGGTGCGTGTTGAACACCGGGTGGGTCAGGAAGTCGGTGGTCCTCCGGGTCAGCTTCGCGTCGCCACCGTCCACTAAGGACTGTCCAAAAGCCGCACACACCTTGGCGAGGTCGGCTTCGGTGGTCGTTTCG
>NZ_QJUG01000424.1 GCF_003426775.1 Allorhizocola rhizosphaerae
CCCGGCGACGCTTCCCGGCGCGCGCAGCTGCGCGGGGGCGACACCGCGCAGCATGGCGGTGTGCAGCTCGGCGAGCTCGGGCGAGGGATCGACGCCCAGTTCGTCGGCCAGCCGCACGCGCAGCCGCTGGAACGCGTCCAGTGCCTCGGCCGGCCGGCCATAGCCGCACAGAGCGATCATGTGCAAGCCCACCGGGCGCTCGCGGGTGGAGTCGCCGGTCAGGAGTCGTTCGAGCTCCACGAGCGCGTCACCGTACCGGCTAAGGCAAAGCAGGGCCTCGCACCGGTCCTCGATCGCCACCTGGCGCAGCTCCTCCAAGCGGTTGGCTTGAGCCGCGGTCCATCCGGTCGGTTCGGCGTCGGCCAGGGCCCCGCCGCGCCACAGGCTCAGCGCCTTGCCCAGCACCTCGGCAGCCGCGTCGGGCAGCCCGGAGACCAGGCTGGCGCGCCCGGCCTGCGCATCCTGCTCGAACCGCCAAGCGTCCACAGTGGACGGCTGGGCGGCGAGCACGTAGCCCGGATCGCGCGTCTGCAGCACACCGCCCAGGCCACACGCGTCCAGACCCGGGCGCAGGCGGGCCACGTGGCTGTGCAGCGACCGGACCGCGGTGCGCGGCGGGCGTTCCCCCCACAGCGCCTCGACCAGCCGCCAGCTCGGGACCACCGCGCCCGGATGCAGTGCCAGCGCGGCCACCAGCGCGCGCTGGCGAGCACTGGTCAGCTCCATCCGCCCGCGCGGCCCCACGACCTCCACGCAGCCGAGGATGTTGAACTCGCCATGCGTCACGACCATTGTCAACAGGCTAGGCGGCCCGCGTGACGCCCACACGGCCGCTGACGGTGATCTGTCAGACGGGCGCGCGGCTGTATGCGTGGATGGCTATCTCGACCCGGGACTTCAGGCCCAGCTTGGCCAGGATGCTCGACACATGAGATTGGACAGTGCGCCGGGACAGGAACATCTGCGCCGCGATGTCCGGGTTGGACCGTCCGTCCGCGACCAGCAGGGCCACCTTGGTCTCGGTCTCGGTGAGCGCCTCCCAGCCCTGCTTGGGGCGCTTGCGGGGCCCGGTGACCCCGCGCCGGATCCCGAGCGGCCGCAGGCGTGCATCCGCTCGGGAGGCGTCCCACGCCGCGTCGAGCGTGGTGTAGTGATTGCGCGCCTCCTCCAGGGCGGCGCGGGCGCCCGCGCTGTCGCCGGCCAGCGCGAGCAGCTCCGCGCGGTGCTCCCAGGCATACGCCTCGAACAGCGGCCGGCCCGCGTCGCGGAAGGCTTGCGCCGCCTCACCGAGCAACTCGGCGTCGTCCCGGGCGATCCCGCCGCACAGCGCGGCGATGGCCCGCGTCGTGCTATTGGGCAAGGTGGTGGCGAGCGCATTGGTGCTCACCGCCAGTTCGCGGGCGCGCTCACGGTCCTGCGTGGCGGCCGCGAGGCGAGCCAGGTCGGGGCAGATGTCGTAGATCCCACCCGGTGCCTCCATGACGCCGCCGTCCGCCCAGACGGGGTAGAGCAGATCCAGCGCCTGCTGCGGGCCGGTGCGTGCCTCCGCGGCCAGCGCCTGTGCCCACACGAGCAGGAATCGCGACGACCGCGCGCCAGGACTGCCGTCGTCGACCGGCACCTCGTCGGTCTCGCCGAACGTGCCTCGGTGCACCGCCACGATGACGGCCAGGGAATGCATCGGCAGACCGTAATTATAAGGATCGAAAACCTCCAATCCGGTACGGATTTGGGCCAGCGCGTCATCCCAGCGCCCATCGAGCACGCGCATGCGCGTCCGCACCAACGACGACAGCGCCCCATAGATGCCACCCCGGTCGAGGTTTTGCTGCTCGGAGGCTGCCAGCGCCCGGTCGGCCTCGTCGAACCGGTCGAGCCGGGCCAGCATGAACCCGCGCAGATAATAGGGATCCATCTGCAAATCGGGCCGCACGCCGCCGCCGAAAGCCGCGATGGCATGACCCGCGAACTCGAGGCCCTCCTCGTACCTGGTCTGCACCAGATCGACCCCGGCGAGCAGGCTGTATCCGTAGCCCATGGCGACGGCATCGTTCGCGGCCTCGCCCAGCCGGATCGCCTCGCGCGCGGCCTCGACCGTCTCGGGAAACTGGAACATCACCGTACGGCACAGGGCCAGGAACCCTTGGAAGCGCCCGATTTCGCCGGGGGTCAGGGTCGGTGAGGCGATCGCCTCCTGCACGACCTCGAGCGTCTCGGGAAGGCGGCCCTGCCGGTAGCACGCCTGCGCCAGCAGCCAGCGCAGCTTGCCCTCCTGGTCGCTGCGCGGGCTCTGCCGTTCGCGCGGCGATCTCTCGCGGTCGCTTTGTGGGCTCTGCCGTTCGCGTGGCGGTCTCTCGCGGTCGCTTTGTGGGCCCTGCCGTTCGCGTGGCGGTCTCTCGCGGTCGCTTCGCCGCGCGGCGGCGAGCGCGGTGCGGGCGACCTGTTCGGCCTCCGCCGCGTCGCCCTCCCACAGCAGCGCGCGGATCAGGTGAAGCCGAAGCTCCGCAACGGATTCGGCCTCGATGTCGGCCAGCGCGCGCCGCAGCAGCGTCACCGCCAGCCGGGGTGCCCGCACGATCAGCCGGTCGGCGTTGAGGTTGAGCCAGTCGATCGCCGTGCGGTCCATGGCCGCGCCCGCTGCCAGGTGCTCGCCGACCCGTTCGGCCGGCGCACCGGCCGTGCGCAGCACCTCGCTGGCGCGCAGATGAAGCGCCGCCCGCACGGACGCGGGCACCCGCCCGG
>NZ_QJUG01000425.1 GCF_003426775.1 Allorhizocola rhizosphaerae
CGCCGCCGACCTGCGCGCGGCCGGGGCTCACGCCGTGCTGGACTCGCTGGCCGACACCGCCGCCGTGCTCTCGGCGGCCGCGGCCAGCCGGGCCAGCGGGGCATCCGAAATCCGGTAGACGGTCCACTCGTCCTGCGCGACCGCCCCCAGCGACTCGTAGAAGTCGATCGACGGGCGGTTCCAGTCGAGCACCCACCACTGCACGCACCACAGGCCGCGCTCGACGGCGAGGCGGGCCAGCTCGGCCAGCAGGGCCTTGCCGTGCCCGTGCCCGCGCGCCTGCGGCCGCACGTACAGATCTTCCAGGTAGATGCCGTGCCGGCCGCGCCAGGTGGAGAAGTTCAGAAACCACATGGCGAACCCGACCGGCTCGCCGGACACGTCGTCGCAGGCCAGGTGGGCGTACACGGCCGGGTCCGGGCCGAACAGGGCGGTGTGCAGCTGCGCGTCGGTGGCCACGGCCTGCTCGGGGGCCTTCTCATAGGCGGCAAGCTCGCGGATGAACTGGCCGATGCGCGGCACGTCGGCCGGGGTGGCGGGTCTGATCACGCAGGCTATTGTGGCCTACCGTGAGCACGATCCTGTCGGTCAACCTGGCCGTGCCCGAGGCGAGCACGGCCAAGGACGTCGGTGTCACCGGCATCACCAAACGCCCGGCGCCCGGCCCGGTCTACGTGCGCCCGCCCGGCCCGAAGACCACCGGCCTGGGCAGCGGCCTGGTCGGCGACCAGGTGTTCGACGTGAAGCATCACGGCGGCGACGACCAGGCCGTCTACGCCTACGCCCGCGAGGACCTCGACTGGTGGGAGGCCGAGCTCGGCCGGGCCATCGCCGGCGGCACGTTCGGTGAAAACCTGACCACGTCAGGGCTGGATGTCAACGGCGCGCTGATCGGGCAGCACTGGCAGATCGGCGCGCAGGTCGTGCTCGCCGCCACCTCGCCGCGCATCCCGTGCAACACCTTCGCCTCGAAGATGGCCGTGCCGCAGTGGATCAAACGGTTCACCGCCGCCGCCCGGCCCGGCGCCTACCTGCGCGTGGTGCAGCCGGGGCAGATCAGCGCGGGCGACCCGGTGCGCGTGGTGCACCAGCCGGCACACGACGTGACCGTGGAGGTGATGTTCCGGGCGATGACGCTGCAGCCCGAATTGCTGCCACGGCTGGCCGACGTCGCCGAGCTTGCCTCCGGTACCAGAAAGAAAATCACCGGCCGGCTAGAGAAACAAACGTCCCTCTAGGACGGTGGCGGCACCGCCGGAAAGCTCCACCCGGTCGCCGCGCAGCCGGGTGCGCACCAGGCCGCCCCGCGGCGACACCTGAAGCCCGGCAAGGGACTCGCGGCCCAGCCGGGCCGACCACAGCGGCGCCAGGGCGGTGTGGGCGCTGCCGGTGACCGGGTCCTCGTCGACACCCACGGCCGGGGCGAAAAACCGGGACACGAAGTCGTATCCGGCGCCGTCGGCCGCCCGCGCGGTCACGATCACCCCGCGGCAGTCCACACGCGACAGTGCGGCCAGGTCGGGGACCAGCGCCCGCACCGCCTGCTCGTCGGGCAGCTCGACCAGCAGATCGCCCAGCGCGCCGGTGGTGTAGACGGCGACGGCGGCAAGGCCGGGCAGCTGCGGCGCGGCGGTCAGCGGCACCGGCGGATTGGCCGGGAAGTCCAGGGTGACGGTGCCGTCCTCGCCGCGGCGGGCCAGCAGCACCCCGGAACGGGTCGCGAAACGCACCTGCGGCAGGCCCAGCACATGCGCGGCCGCCAGGGTGGCATGCCCGCACAGGTCGACCTCCACGGCCGGGGTGAACCAGCGCAGCGCCCAGTCGGCCACCGGGTCGCCGGCCAGACGGTGGGTGAACGCCGTCTCCGACAGGTTCATCTGCGCGGCCACCGCCTGCATCCACGCCGCGTCGGGAAAGTCGTCGCCGTCGAGCACGCACACGGCCGCCGGGTTGCCGCTGCCGGGCCGGCCGGCGTGAAACGCGTTGACCACCTGGATGGGTTGGCTCACAGCTCCTCCAGCCTCGCCGGCAGTTCGGCCAGCGACTCGATGGTCAGGTCGGCGCGGGCCGCCTGCGGCCGCTGCGCGTGCAGGTATCCCCACGGCCCGCGCTTGATCAACGCGGTGCGCATGCCCGCGGCGCCGGCGGCCAGCACGTCGTTGTCGAGCCGGTCGCCCACGTAGCAGATGTTTTCGGCAAGTGTCCGCGTCACCTCGGCCACCCTGAGGTAGAACGCCGGGTCGGGTTTCTCCACGCCCCACTCCGCCGACGTGAAGATCAGATCGACGGGCAGGTGCATGTCCTGCAAGGCCTTCTTGGCCTGCGGCGGCTGGTTGCCGGCCACCACCACGGTGCGGCCGGTGGCCCGCAGCGCGGCCAACGCCGCGCGCACATCCGGGTACAGGTCGTCGGCGTCGAAGTTCTCCCGCAGCCCGTGCGGGTCCTCGGCGGCCCAGGCGCGGATCTCGGCTTCGACGTCCAGGCCGGGGCGCACGATCTCGAATGTGTCGCGGTGGTGCCGGTCCAGGGCGGCCATCCCGCCGAGCACACCCAAGAACGTCAGCCGCGGCACGCCGAGCCGGTCGGCCCAGCGCGTCCAGATGCGGGTCTCATCGATGAGCGTCTCACCCACATCGAACACCACCGCGTTGATCACTGTGCCAGGATATCGGGATGCTGTTCGGTGAGGTGGCGGCCGGCTACGACACCGCCCGGCCGGGGCGCACCGGCGCACG
>NZ_QJUG01000426.1 GCF_003426775.1 Allorhizocola rhizosphaerae
ACCCGCGCCATTATCTCCCGCCCCCCAGCCCTACGGGCCCGGCCCCCTTTTTCACGGCAGCATATCGTGGCGCACGACATTCTCTTCGCGCCCGGGGCCCACGCCGATCAAGCTGACCCGCGCCCCGCACAGCTCCTCCAGCCGCTCGATGTAGCGCCGCGCGTTGTCGGGCAGATCGTCAAACGACCGGGCCTTCGAGATGTCCTCCCACCAGCCGGGATGGTATTCATACACCGGCGTGGCGTGGTGGAAGCCGGTCTGCGTCATCGGCATCTCGTCGGTGCGCTCGCCGTCGATTTCATAACCGATGCATATGGGTACCGTTTCGAGCCCGCTGAGAATGTCTAATTTGGTCACCACGAGGTCGGTGATGCCGTTCACCCGCACCGCATAGCGCCCGATGACGGCGTCGAACCACCCGCACCGGCGCGGGCGCCCGGTTGTCGTGCCGTATTCGCCGCCCGTCTTGCGCAGATGCTCGCCCATGTCATCGTGCAGCTCGGTCGGGAACGGCCCCGCGCCCACGCGGGTCGTGTATGCCTTGATCACCCCGATCACGCTCGTGATGCGCGTCGGGGGGATGCCCGTGCCCACGCACGCGCCGCCCGCCGTCGGGTTGGACGAGGTCACGAACGGATAGGTCCCGTGGTCCAGATCGAGCAGCGTGGCCTGGGCACCCTCCATCAGCACGATCTTGCCCGCCTCGATGGCCTTGTGCAGGATCAGCCGGGTGTCGGCGATGAACGGCTTGAGCCGCTCGGCATAGGTCAGGTATTCCTCGACGACCGCCCCGACATCGAACGCCTTGCGGTTGTACACCTTGAAAAGAATCTGGTTCTTTTCTCTCAGTACCAGTTCGAGCTTCTGCCGCAGGATGCCCGGATCGAGCAGGTCCTGAACGCGAATGCCCATGCGTGCGACCTTGTCGCCGTAGGCCGGGCCGATGCCGCGGCCGGTCGTGCCGATGCGCGCCGTGCCCAGGTATCGCTCGACGACTCGGTCCAGCGCGCGGTGATGCGGCATGATCAGGTGTGCGTCGGCGGAGAGCAGCAGGCGCGAGACGTCGACGCCGCGCTCGGTGAGCCCGTCCATCTCCGCGATGAGCACCTTCGGGTCGACAACGACGCCGTTGCCGATCACCGTGACGGCGTTGGGATGCAGGGCGCCGCTGGGCATCAGATGCAGGGCGAACTTCTGCCCGTCTGGCGTTATCACGGTATGTCCGGCATTGTTGCCACCGGAGAACCGGACCACGTAGTCAACGCGTGATCCGAGCAGGTCGGTAACCTTGCCTTTGCCCTCGTCGCCCCATTGGGCGCCGAGGAGCACGATCGCTGGCATTCCTCTCGCCTTCCTCGGCGGGCTCCGCAGATCGGGGCCACCAAGGGTGTCAGGTTAGCAGTGAAGGGACCCGTGCGGTGGCAGACGTAGTCATATTGAGCCTGGTCGAAGGCGATGCATGCGGCACACGCGTGCCCGTGCTGCGCTGCGTCGACGCGCTGTCGTCCATGGGCGCCAAGGCTTTGCCGGTCGTCGCCGGTTCCGATGCGGCGATCGACGAGGCGCTGTCCCGGCTGCCGGATGTGAGGCTTGTCATCGCCGCCGAGAGCACCGCACAGCTGCGGCACGTGCTGCGCCGGATGGTGCGCAGATATGCTCCCCCGCCCTCGAAGCGCCCGTCGGACTTTCCGATCAACCGGACCGTCTCCGACCTGCCGACCGTGGGTGTGCTCCCGCTGGCGCCGCTCGCCTTCGAGCTGCCGGGCGACCCCGACACGGTGGCCAAGGCGGTGCTCGGCTCCACCGTGACCAAGCTCGATCTGCTCCGGCATGATGGCGGTTCGGTAACAATCGACGGCGTGCTGGTGGGCGCGGCGAGCGAGAGCGGCACCCCGCTGGCGTGGCGCGGGCGCATCGACGTCGATGACACCACGCTGTCCGACGGCACTGAGCCGATCATCGCGCTCAGCGTGGCCAACGCCGGTGGCACGGCGCAACTCGACGGCCTGCCGCTGGTCACCGCACCCAACCCGGCCGACGGACTGATCGATGTCGCGGTCGCGATACCGGTTTCGCACAAGCCGTTTCTGGGCAAGGCCCGCCTTCGATACGAGGTGCGCCGGGCCCAGGGCCGCGCCGTTGCCGTCACGCCACGCGACCCTGACCTGCCGTTTCTCGACGACGGCGTGGCCGGGGTGCTCAACCGCAAGCGATCGTGGTGGATCGAGCCGTCGGCGTGGTCCGTCTACACTTCCTGAGCGGGAGGAAGAGTGATGACCGATTTCGAGTGGCCGCCGGACGAGATCGCAGGTCCGCCGACCGAGGAAAACAAAGTAGGGTCAAGGGCCTCCGCCGCTGCGTCGCCAGTGCCGCCCGCACCCGTCGCGGGCGTGCCCATGCCCGTGGCCGGTCCGCAGCCAGGCATTCCGATGACGCCCCCGCCGCCGGCCGCCGGCGGGCCCGCGCACGGTGGCCTGCCCAATCCTCCCCAGCGCCCGAATCAACCGGCCCAGCCCATCCCGGCCAACGGCCCAGGGCCGATCCCGGTGCGCCCGCACATGCCACCCGTTCCGGTGACACAGCCCTCCGCGGCGCCCGCATCCGCGCCTCCCAGACCGGTCTCGACGCCACCGGCCGCCCAGACCTCTCCGGGCCCGGTGCAGACACCACCACCTCCG
>NZ_QJUG01000427.1 GCF_003426775.1 Allorhizocola rhizosphaerae
CACCGCCTCGCCGATCGAGGCCCTGTTCGGCCGCGGCCGGTCGGGCACCTCGTCCGTGCTGACGCTGGTGATCGGCGTGCTCACCGTGGTGTTGCTCGGGGCGCTGACCGACAGCTGGGTGGTGGCCATCATCGCGGCGGTCGCGCTCGCCGTGGCCGCGCTGGCGATCAACCCGCGGGTCGGGCCGCAGCAGCAGCCCTTGGCCGCGCGGCTGCCGGAAGCTCCGGTGACCGCAGTGCCCGCCGCGCCACCGCCATCGCCCCACGTGCCGCCGCCGGGCTCCTATCAGCCACCGTTCGCTCCACACGGCCCATACACGGCGCCTCCTGCACCGGTACCGCCGAAAAAAACGAAGCCGAAGCCGGAACCTTCACGGCTGGGCCGGCTCATCTTCGGCGTCATCCTCATCGCCCTCGGCTCGCTCGGCCTGGCGGACATGGCCGGGGTGTCGGTGCCCGCCGCGGCATACGTCGCCACGGCACTGGGCGTGGTCGGCCTCGGGCTGCTCGTCGGCGCCTGGTACGGGCGGGCGCGTGTATTCATCCTGCTGGGCCTTGCGCTCGCGGTGCTCCTGCCGATGGTGGCGACGGCCGACAAGGTGGAGCGGGCCAACGCGGGCAGCGTGAGCTGGCGTCCGTCCACCATGAACGAATTGGCGTCGGTTTATTCGCACCAGTTCGGCGAGGCCAGGCTCGATCTGAGCGACCTTGACTTCCAAGGCACCCGGATGGAGATCAAGGCCGACATCTCGTTCGGCGATCTGCGGATCATCGTGCCGCCCAACGTGGACACCACGGTGGTCACCAACGTGAGCTTCGGCGACGCGGAGGTGTTTCACCGCAGCTCCAATGGCGCGGGCCTGGAGCAGCAGCAGACGGACGTAGGCGAGGACGGAGCGGGCGGCGGCGAGCTGCTGATCATCCTCGATGTGAAGTTCGCCCACGCGGAGGTTAGTCGATGAACGAGGACTTGTCTGAGCGAATCAACGGGCATGCGCCCCGGAGCGCAGCGGAGGGACGCCAATGAAATCGCACCGGACCGATGCCCTGTCGCTGTTCTTCGGCGTGGCCTTTATTTTGATTTCCGGCGGGTACCTTGCCAGCTCCTATCTGCGCTTCGACCTGCCAGAGGCCGGGTGGTTCATCGCGGGCGCACTGATCTTCTTGGGCCTGGTCGGCGCGATCACGGCGCTCGTGCCGTCGCGCCGCAAGGAAGAACCCGAGCAGCGCCCGGCTGACGACGAAACCACGGACGGGCCTATGCTGGCGGAGTGAGCCAGCCAACCTCCACGTCCCTGGGTCCCCTCGGCGAGATCAGCATCGGCGATCGTGCGGCCAGGACACTGACCGCGGAGCTGGCCCGGCACTCCGGGCCCAAGTCCGCGGTCCTGGTCGGGGCCGCCGCCGATTCGCTCGTGCTGGCTGAGGCGCTGGACGCGCTGCAGCCCGGCGACCGGCTGACCGTGGTGTCGGCCGACCACACGCTGACCGAACAGGTCGCGACGATGGGCAGCTTCGTGCGCGAGCGCGTCAAGGTCGTCGCCGATCTGGCCGACGCGGAGCCGGCCGACTTCGTCATCGTGGCCGAGCCGCTGGTCGGCTCGGGTGAAGAGGCGCGCAGCACGGTCGACCAGCTCAGCAAGCTGGTGGCCGAGGGCGGCCTGCTGGTCGTGGCGGCTGTGGCCCTGCCCGGGTTGTCCGAGGGGGCGACCGAGGCGCTCGACCGGCTCGCCGCGCGGCAGGGCGTGGGCTCCGATCTGGTCCTGCGCAACATGCCTCCGGTGCGGGTGCACCGGCTGCGGTTCACCGAGGCGGATCCCGCGGTCGCGGCCTCGCTCATGCCCGCGTTCCGGCCGTCAAGCGTGCCGCTCGCCGGATCGATGAACATCGACTCCAATGGGGTGGCCGCGGCTGGGATCATGCTTGGCGCGGCTGCGGTGCTGCGGCTGGTGCGGCCCCGATCCAAGGCGTGGCTGGTGCCTTTGGTGGGGGCGCTTCCCGTCGCGGCGTTCTTCCGCGATCCAGAGCGCGAGATCCCGGCCGATCCGACCGCGGTCGTGGCGGCCAGCGACGGCAAGGTGCTCAGCGTGGAGCACGTGCGCGACGTGCGGTTCGGCGATGAGGAGTTCCTGCGCGTCGCCGTGTTCCTCTCGGTGCTCGATGTGCACGTCAACCGGGCGCCCGTGGCTGGCAAGGTTGTGGACTACTTCGTGGAGGACGGTGGCTACGCGGCGGCGATGAAGCCCGAGGCCGAGCACAATGTGGCGGCCTATACGGTGCTGGAGACGCCCTCGCACGACAAGGTCGTGGTGGCGCAGCGCACCGGGCTGATCGCGCGGCGGATCGTGCAGCGGGCACCGATCGGGGCGCTGCTGGCGCGCGGCGAGCGGTTCGGGCTCATCCGGTTCGGCTCCCGCACTGATGTTTATCTGCCCGCCGACAAAGCTGAGGCGGTCGTCGTGCCTGGTGACCGGGTGGTCGGCGGGTCCACGGTGATCGCGCGTTGGCTGTGAGTTCGGCCAGGGAAAGCGTCCGACGTTAGCCGCTGCGAGGATCCCGCTTATAACTCTGTTCAGGCGAAGCCGTGCTTTTGCGCGGCTGATGTCGGCGCGAAGCGTCCGACGTTAGCCGCTGCGAGGATCCCGCTTATAACTCTGTTCAGGCGAAGC
>NZ_QJUG01000428.1 GCF_003426775.1 Allorhizocola rhizosphaerae
CGCCGCAGATCTCGTCGATGCTCCAGAGTGGACTGTCGCTGATCGTCATCATCGTTTATGCGATACAGGGCCTCGATCCGGTCAACCAGTTGTTCTACTGGGGCGGTGCGCTCGGTGGGTTCGGTGTGCTGTCGTTGTGCATCGCGACCAGCCTCGCGGTCATTGTCTACTTCGGACGGAGTGCGGGCGGCGGGGAACCCCTGTGGCGCTGGGCGCTGGCGCCGGCGGTGTCGGCCGTGGCACTCGCGGTGTTGCTCTTCTTCGTGACGCGAGACTTCCACAACCTGCTCGCCGTCGCGCCGGACAGCCCGTTGCGCTGGGTCTTCCCCGCGCTGTTCGGCGCGCTCGCGCTCGGCGGAGCGGGGTGGGGGCTGGTGTTGCGGTCCAAGCAGCCCGAGGTCTATGCCACCATCGGTCTCGGCGCCGAAGCGACCGCCGGTGTGGCGTTGCCCGCGCCCTCGGACGTGTCACGCCAATAGCTCGGACAACACGCGTCGCCGTGCCCCGTCCGGGTCGGGCCGGCTCGGGTCCCACGTGCACGCGATGTTGACCGCGGCCACGCGACCCGTGGCCAGGACCGTGCGCGCGGCTTGAAGGACCGCGGGGATGCCGGGGCCACCAGGCGCCGGATAGCGCAGCCCGGGAAGCTCGGCGGGGTTGATGACGTCGAGGTCGAGGTTGAGCAGGATCGGCCCGGACGGGAGCTCGATGCTCGGCAGGTCGGCGACGGACACGTGCCGCACGCGGGACGAAGCCAGGTATTCCGCCTCGGGCGGGTCGAGATCGCGCGCGTCCACGAGGACCACGCGGTCTTCCGACGGCGGGCGCAGACCCAGCCGCCCGGCGAGCAGGTCGGCGCGGTAGCCCATGAGCAGCCGCAGCGCCATGCCGCCCAGATAGCCCGATGAGGTGGTCTCCAGCGTCTGCACGTCGCCGTGGGCGTCGCACCAGACGATCGCCGGGTCGAGGCCCGCACGTTGCAGGCCCGCTGCCATGGCTATCGAAATCGTGCAGTCGCCGGAAACAACTGTCTTCTCGTCGGCGTGCGCCACCTCACGGGCCACCGTCTCGTAAAGCGCGGTCAAGCGCCCCCACACATCGGCGCCGGGCGGCAACTGCGCGGTCACCTCGGTCGTGTCGGTGCCGGGCGGGAGCGCGGCGCGAAGCTCTGCCTGGTACTCGTCAAGATGGTATGGAACAAAAAGGATCGGCACGCCGCAACCCTAACAATCACGGTGGGGCCCAAAAGGGCGGCCGCAAAATGTCGCAGGAATGCGCTAGCCTGCATCCCGTGCCGCCACCCTCAGCATTCAGGCAGACGTTCGCGGTCGTCATCTCGGCGGCGCGTCTGCTCTGGCGCCATTGGCCGACGCTGCTCGTGCTGGCGTTGGCCGGCTTCATGGCGCGCGGGTTGCTTATCGACGTGTCGGCCGCGGCCAGCGAGATCCACAAGGCGGTCGGCCTGGTCGTGTTCGCACTGGTGCCGCTGAGCATGCTGACCGCACTGGTGCTCATGATGCGCACGGTGCGGGCGTCGCTTCCCGATCCGCCGCCGGCAACCGGTGCGGACGCCGACGCCAAGACGAGTGTGTGGGCCCACTACGCCAGCATTCTCGTGCCGTTCCTGGCGGTCTACGCGGCCTACGACTACTTCAAGGACGACGAGGCCAACTACCGCTACGCCATCTTCGAGCAGGAGGTCCTGGCCAACCCCGACAGCATCAACAACCCGTCCGCGGTCGACATCATCGAGCGTCTGCCACAGCACATCGACACCTCGCTGGTGTTCGTGATCGGTGCGGCCATCCTGCTGCGCATGCTGCTCGGCCAGATCGCCAAGAAGCATGACCATGTCGCGCTCGGGCTGGGGCGGGGCTATCTGGAGGCGACCTGGATCGCGCTGAGCGCCACCTCCGTGGCCGGGCTTACCGGGACTGTCTACGACTGGACCGTGGAGCGCAAGGTGGTCGCCTGGTTCGCGGGCCTCGTCGACCGGTTCACCGCGCTGTTCGGGCCGCTGTCGGGGGTGGCCGAGGCGGTCGTCGGCTGGTTCGGCGAGATCCTGGGCTCGCTCGACGCACTCGTCGTCGTGCCCATCGCCTGGCTCACCATCGGCTGTGTCGTCTATGGACACAAGCTGGTGTCGCCGGACGCGGCCGACGACGACCCGGCCGAGCTCGAGCCCGTGCGCCGGGGTCTGGCGCGTCTCCCGGCGGCAGCGCGCAAGGCGCTCCAACCGGTGCGCAACGACACCCGCGACCGGTTCGGGCCGATGGTGCGCGGGTTCCGCCTGCTCAAGCAGGCCGGGCTGCCGACGATGCTGCTGTTCTGCGTCGCGTTCGTGGTGGCACAGGCCGTCCCGTCCTGGCTGTGGGAGCTGGAGCGGCTGATCGTGGGGCCGCGCGACTTCGACACCTTCTGGCGCCCCGTCTCCGGCCCGCTGAGCCTGATCAACTCGGCCATCGGCGCCGTGCTCATCATCTGCCTCGTGACCGCGGCGGTCGACTATGTGCTACGCCTGCCGCAGCCCGCGTCCGGCGAGCCCGCCGGCGCGCAGCCCGCGCCGATCGATCCCGCCTCGGGCTCGGGCAGCGCGCAGCCGGCCACACCCGACCCTCAGCCGGGCCCCGGCGACCCACCGGTCGTG
>NZ_QJUG01000429.1 GCF_003426775.1 Allorhizocola rhizosphaerae
CCGGGCACGTGCAAGGACCTGCCGCTGATGACGCACGACCCGCACTCGCTGGTCGAGGGGTGCATCATCGCGGCATACGCGATCCGCGCCAACCGGGCCTACATCTACGTCCGTGGTGAGGCCGTGCACGCCGCCCGCCGGCTGCGCAATGCGGTCAACGAGGCCTACAAGGCGGGCTACCTGGGCAAGAACATCCTGGGGACCGGGTTCGACCTGGATCTGGTCATCCACAGCGGTGCGGGCGCGTACATCTGCGGCGAGGAGACGGCGCTGCTCGACTCGCTCGAAGGCTTCCGTGGGCAGCCGCGGCTGCGCCCGCCGTTCCCCGCGACGCACGGCCTCTACGCCAGCCCGACCGTGGTCAACAACGTGGGCACCATCGCCAGCGTGCCCTACATCGTGCTCGGCGGCGCGGCGTGGTGGAAGTCGATGGGGACCGAGAAGTCAAGCGGCCCAATGATTTACTCGCTGTCCGGCCGGATCAACAACCCGGGGCAGTACGAGTGCTCGATGGGCATCACGCTGCGCGAGCTGATCGAGCTCGCGGGCGGCATGCAGCCGGGACACCAGCTGCGCTTCTGGACCCCGGGCGGATCGTCCACGCCGCTGTTGACGGCGGACCACCTGGAGGTGCCGCTGGACTTCGAGTCGGTCGCCGCCGCCGGATCGATCCTCGGGACCACGGCCACGCAGATCTTCTCCGACCAGGACTGCCCGGTCTACGCGACCTGGCGGTGGCTGGAGTTCTACCACCACGAGTCGTGCGGCAAGTGCACGCCGTGCCGCGAGGGCAACTACTGGATGAAGGCGATCTACCGGCGAATCCTTTCCGGCGAGGGTACGTACGAGGACCTCGACACGCTCCTGGACACCGCCGACAACATCCTCGGCCGGTCCTTCTGCGGTCTGGGCGACGGCGCGACGAGCCCGGTGACGTCGTCCCTGCAGTACTTCAAGCAGGACTACCTGGACTACATCGAGGGCCGCAAGAAGCCGATGGCCCTGTCGGCAGGAGGGCACTGATGACCGCTGAAGTTGTCAAGCACACCGACGAGGTGACGCTCACCGTCGACGGGGTGGAGGTCAAGGCGCCCAAGGGCGAGCTGCTGATCCGCACCGCCGAGCGGATGGGCATCGAGATCCCGCGCTTCTGCGACCACCCGCTGCTGGCCCCGGCCGGCGCGTGCCGCCAGTGCCTGGTCGAGGTGGAGGGCCAGCGCAAGCCGGTGGCCTCGTGCACGCAGACCGTTGCCGACGGCATGGTCGTCAAGACGCACCTGACGTCGCCGGTGGCCGCCAAGGCGCAGGCCGGGATCATGGAGCTGCTGCTCATCAACCACCCGCTCGACTGCCCGATGTGTGACAAGGGCGGCGAGTGCCCACTGCAGAACCAGGCGATGTCCAGCGGGCGGGCCGACACCCGGTTCCACGAGCACAAGCGCGAATACGAGAAGCCCATCAACATCTCGTCGCAGGTGCTGCTGGACCGGGAGCGGTGCGTGCTGTGCCAGCGGTGCACCCGCTTCTCCGACGAGATCGCGGGCGACAAGTTCATCGACCTCATGGACCGGTCGTCGGCCGAGCAGATCAATGTGTACCGCGACGAGGTATATGGCGGGGAGGAGGGCCCAGAGTCGGGCGACGTCCCGTTCAACTCCTACTTCTCCGGCAACACCGTGCAGATCTGCCCGGTGGGCGCGCTCACCGGTTCGCAATACCGGTTCCGGGCCCGCCCGTTCGACCTCGTGTCCACGCCCAGCGCGTGCGAGCACTGCGCGGCCGGATGCGCCCAGCGCACCGACCACCGCCGCGGCAAGGTACTGCGCCGGCTGGCGGGCAACGACCCGGCGGTCAACGAGGAGTGGAACTGCGACAAGGGCCGGTGGGGCTTCCGCTACGCGACCGCGTTCGACCGCCTGACCACGCCGCTGATCCGCGAGAACGGCTCACTGCGAGAGGCGAGCTGGACCGAGGCGCTCGCGAAGGCGGCCGAAGGGCTGCGCAAGGCGCGCGACGGCGCCTACGGGGTGGGCGTGCTCACGGGCGGGCGCCTGACCGTCGAGGACGCATACGCGTATGCCAAGTTCGCCCGCGTCGTGTTGCAGACCAACGACATCGACTTCCGCTCGCGCCCGCTGTCCGAGGAGGAGGCCGAGTTCCTCGCGCACTACCAGACCGGCACGACCTACGCCGACGTCGAGAAGGCCAAGCACGTCGTGCTGGTCGCGCTCGAACCGGAGGAGGAGTGCCCGATCCTGTTCCTGCGCCTGCGCAAGGCCGTCACGAAGAACAAGCTGCGCGTGAGCGCGGTGGCTCCGTTCCTGTCCCGTGGGCTGGAGAAGCTGCGCGCGACCCTGGTGGACACGTGGGATGACGATGCCCTCGTGTTGGTGGGCGAGCGCGCCGCGCAGGAGCCCGGCCTGCTGAGCGCGATCGCCGGGCATCCCAACGTGGCGTGGGTTCCACGGCGCGCGGGCGACCGTGGCGCGGTCGACACGGGCTGCCTGCCCAACCTGCTGCCCGGTGGCCGCCCGGTGGTCGACGCCGCCGCGCGTGCCGAGCTGGCCGGGGCCTGGGGCCTGGCCGCGGGGCATCTGCCCAGC
>NZ_QJUG01000043.1 GCF_003426775.1 Allorhizocola rhizosphaerae
GAGGCAAAAGCCGTCAGCAACGCGAGCCGCCCGGCGGCTCGGGCCGTGTCGGGCAGATCCGAGACCGGCCCGTCGAGCCAGGCCCGGCTCGGACCGGGCGGGCGCCTGTCCCAGCCCGCAAGCCGTTCGAACACCACGCGCCGCACAACTTCCGGCACGGCCGTCATCCCGGCCGCGTCGATGGCCGCGCCGGCCCGGGCCAACGCCCCCGCGACATGCTCGGTTCCCGCCGCCCAGCGCAGGTCCTCGGGCAGCGCGGCGGCCGGCAGCAGCGGGAGCGAGTCGCCGGGGCGTCGGTCCTGATTGGACAGTGTCGCGGCGAGCCGGGTCAGCAACCGCTTCACGCCATTGCGCACGAACACGGGTACGCCGCCCGGCAGGGGTGAATCGGTGAGGAAGACATTGGTCACGCGGTTCAGGTAGTGAAACGTCACCGCCACGCCGATGAGCTCCGGTACGGCCGGGCCTTCGCGCAGAGCCGTCTCGCGTTCACCGGCGGCTCCGGCCCAGCGCGCCACGGCGTCGAGCTCCGGCCGGGCGGACAGGTCCAGGCCACCGGCGGTCACGACGCGGCTGGACAGCAGGCCGTCGAGGGCCGAGCCGTGCACCTCTACGCAATAAGGGCACCGGTTGGCCAGCGATACCGCGGTCGCGACGGTTTCCTTGGTCTCGCGCGGGGCCGCACCGCACACCAGCAGAGTCTCTCGCAGCATGACCCAGCTCGCGGCGAGCGTCGCCGGCGCCGGCGCATGCAGCGCCACCGGGGGCGCCAGCATGCCGAAGTCGCGTTCCATCGCTCGGTAAACGTGAGCCACCCTGGGATCGGCGCCCTTCTCCGGTACCGCGGCGATGTGGCGGATTTGACTGAGGGCGCCGTTACGGGTCATCGCGGCGAACATCTGACTCATCCGTTGCTCCTCCTGGCGATCAGGTCGCGATCAGGCCGGTTGCGGCACCGGCCGGGCCGCACTGGTCTGCGCCACCGGCGGCGGCGCGCCGAGCTTGACCGGCACGCCCCTTTCCTGTGCGGCGCGGGCGATTCCCGGGATGGCGCGCTCGGCGAGCGCCGCGATGGTGGATGCCGGGTTCACCGTGAGGGCTCCGGGTACAGCAGAACCGTCGGTGACGAAGATTCCCGGGTGGTTACGCAGTTCGTGGCGGTCGTCCAGGGCCGAGGTGGCGGGATCGTCGCCGATGCGGCACGAGGCCAGGGGGTGGACCGTGTACGCGCCCACGAGGTCGTTGGTCCACGGGGCGACCCGGGCCAGCCCGTCTCGCTCGAGAATGTCGCGCACGTCGGCGTCGGCCAGCGCCCAGCCGCGCAGCGTGTTGGGGGAGGGCTGGTAGCTCAGGGTCCCGCGCCCGAGCATCTGCTGGGAGATGCGGTCGGCGTTGCCGGCGGCCGGTGGCGGACCGAAGACGCCCTCGTTGTCGTCCTCGCTCATGATGAACACCGTCAGCCACGACTGCCAGCTGCGCAGCATCTCCTTCTTCTCCAGCCCGAACCAGGCCGGCCCGGTGGCATCGGGCACCTGGGCCAGCACCGTGCCCAGGCCGGGTGGAAAGTAGAGCTGCTCCAGGGAGTACCGGGTGAACTCGGGCAGGTTGCCGTCCAGCCGATCCCAGCTCGCTACGCTCGGTCCCTTGCCGATCTGGTACGCGCGGTACGCGGCCACATCGCGCGGCAGGCCCAGTAGCTCCCGGGCCCGTTCCTCGTCGACGATCGCGTGGTTCAATCGCTCGCCGTTGCCGGAGAAGTAACGGCCGACCGCGTGCGGCATCGCGCCGAGGCCGGGCTCGGAGCGCTTGAGGATGACCGGGGTCGCACCGGCTCCGGCGGCAAGGACGACAAGCTTGGCGTCGATCGCGCCGCTGTCGCCGTAAACGCGGTAGTCCTCGCCGTCCACGAGCCGGTAGTGAACCCGGTACCCGCCATCATCATTGCGTGACAGGCGCTGCACCTCGTGCAGGGCCCGGATCCGCGCGCCGTGCGCCAGCGCGCCGGGCAGGTAGTTGAGCAGCAGCGACTGCTTGGCGTCGAAGCGGCATCCGGCGATCATCCAGTTGCAGTTGGTACAGCGCTCGTAGTCGATGGCGGTGGGCACCGGGTTGGCGGTGCGGCCCGCGCGGTGGCAGGCCGCGGCGAAAAGCCCGCCGGCGTAAGGCACTTCGTCCCAGCTTTGCCGGGTGACCGAGAGTGCCTCGGCAACGCGGTCGTACCAGGGATCGAGCGTGTCGCGGGCGATGCCGGCCGGCCACATCCGCCGGCCGAGGCTGCCCTGCCGTTCGAACACGAACCGGGGTGCCCGGGGCATGGCGGCGAAGTAGACCACGCTGCCCCCGCCGACGCAATTGCCGCCCAGCACGCTCATGCCGTCGCCGATGGTGAAGTCGAAGGCGCGGGTGTAGGACGAGCCGAGCAGGAAGTCGTGGTCGAAATCGTCGCTGGACAGCCAGGGGCCGCGTTCGAGCACCACCACGCGCGCGCCGCCGGCGGCAAGGTAATAGGCGGCGATGGCACCCCCGAAGCCACTCCCGACGACGACGATATCTGTCGATTCGATGCTGGTCATGCCGGGCTCCCGGTGGACGAGGTGAACGGGTGCGGGCGGGCGAGTTCCCGTTGATAGGAATAGCGGGGGAAGCGCCAGAGCCCGTCCGGCTCGGGCCCGGCGAAGCCCATCGCGGTCAGCCCGGGATGGCCGGCGGCCAGCGCCTCGGCGGTTGACAGGTGGGCGGCGCTGTCATAGGCCATGTAGCAGAACAGGGCCAGCCCCACCCACATCTCGTGCTCGGGATGGCCGGGCGTCGTCAGCGCCTGAACCAGGGCGGTACGGTCCGAAAAGGACAGTGCGACGAACGGCGGCAGGGCTTCACCGAGCTCCAGTTCGCGGTCCTGGGCGTACGCGAGAGCGTGGTGGTTGATCCCGTCGGCGAGCGTATCGAGCACCCCGGCGAACCCGGTGGCCTCCCAGCGCAGCAGGTCCAGCGCGCCGGCCGCGACGGCCCCGGGCGTCGCGCAAGCCCCGGCGATGGCGTGGTCGTGCGGCGCGCGCTTGGCCCCGGGAAGGATGGTGTCGGCGTACGCCTCAAGGCTCATGACTTGCGCCGCGTCGAGATCGGGCGATGGTGGCGGCATGTTCACTCCTTGACGGCGAACTGTCCGGGCTTGCGGCCGGCCCCGGCCGGTCCGCGGTAGGCCTGCGCGATCTCCAGCCAGCCCGCCGCCCGGTCTCCCTCCGCGGTCAACGCCAGGTCACGGTGGTGCCGGCGGCGCGTGACCAGCAGGCAGAAGTCGACCGCGGGTCCGCTGACCCGGTCGGCGGCGCCGGGCGGACCGAAATCCCACCGCGCGCCGCTGGGGCCGGTGAGCTCGAAGCGGAACTCCTCGGCCGGCGGGGTGAGGCCGCGGGCCAGGTAACCGAAGTCGCGGGTGCGCACCCCGAACGCGACGATGTGGCGGATCCGGTCGGTGTAGTCAAGCCGCTTGCGCAGCGCGTCGGCGATGTCCCGGCCGTGGGCGAACATTTCCATCAGGCCCGCGGCGGCCAGAACCGCCGGCGGCAGCGGGTTGACCAGCCACGGCACGTGCGCGGTCGCCGGTACCCCCGAAATGGCCTTCACCGCCGTTGCCAGCTGTGTCCGGAAGCGGTCCAAGAGCACCGACGGCGGCTCGGCCAGGTGCTCGGCCATGGCGTTGCGCACGTTGGCATCGAAGTCGTCGCTCAGCTGCGCGGTCAGGGCGCGGAACGCCTCCGGCCGCGCGGCGGATAGCGCCGCCAACCGGAAGTTGGCGATCAGGTGGGCGATCTGGTGCGCGATGCTCCAACCCGGAGCCGGGGTCGGCAATGCCCATTGTTCGGCCGCGAGCGGGCGCACGAGGCGGTAGATCTCGTCGCCCTCCTCCGTCAGCGCGGTAAGGACGTCCAGATTCTCGGTCACACGTGTCAGGGTCCGCCCGCCGGGCGCGCCCGAGCTACTCGCCGCGTGCGGAGTGTGGGTAGCCCACCTACGCACTCTCCGAGCACGGCGCGGGCGGTCACCGGCAGAAGAATCGAGACCGCGTGGACTGATGGAGGGAGCAGCGATGCCAACGGTTCTCGGGTCGATGCGCCGGCTTTTGCTTGCGCCCGAACTGACCGAGGTGGGCTTTCGCCGCCGGGGGTTTCCGCTCGATCCGCCCCAGGTGGTCGAGCAATTGGAGGCGGTACCGCAGGCGGTGGTGTGCGGGTTCGAATGGGGCATCGACGCACGCGGCCTGTGGGAGGTGCAGCGGCGGCTGGAGTTGGTCGATCCACAATTGCGGGGGTACGCGTATGAGGGCGCGACGATGGCGTACACCGTGCTGGACACGATGCGTCCGGGCGCCTCCCGGCACACGGCGGCGCTGCTGGCAGGGCCGGGGCGCAAACACCTGTTCCTGTGCTACATCGGGATCGGCTTCGCCATGGCCCGGCTGCCGCGGCCGTTGTGGCGATCAGTCCTTCCCGAGCTGCCAGGTGTGCCCTACCACCCGACGATGAGCTGGCTCGCCGTCGACGGCTATGGCTTCGACCGGGCGTACTTCGACACGCACAGGTGGGTCGGGCAGCAGCGCCGTCCCCGGCCCTACCCGTGGCTGGGCCACCCCGGCTACTTCGAGCGTGCGTTCGACCAGGGTGTGGGGCGCGCGCTGTGGTTCGTGCACGCGGCCCGGGTACCGGATGTGCTTGCCGCCGTGGCAAAGTTCGCCGCCGGCCGCCGGGCCGACCTGTGGAGTGGGATAGGTCTGGCGGTGGCGTTCGCCGGCGGAGCGGACCGGCAAGGTCTGGCCACCCTTCGCCGCGAGGCGGGTGCGTACTGGCCCGAGCTTGCCCAGGGAGTGCTGTTCGCGGCCAAGGCGCGGGAGTACGCGGGCTACGTGCCGCAGCACGCGGAGCTGGCCACATCGGTGCTGATTGACATGTCCGTGGCTGAGGCGGCGCGGCTGGCCGACGAGGCGGTTGCGCGGCAAGGCGATGAGGTAGGCGTGCCGCGGTATGAGGTCTGGCGGCGGCGGATGCAGGGATACTTCCGCGACGGTTCCGCATATGTGAAGAAGACATTACCCGGCAACGATTGCCATGCTTCAGGCGAGTGAGGGGAGTTGTCAGATGCGGATGCTGCGCAGGCTCCGATGCCGGTTGCTGACCCCGCCGGTTTCCGCGACAAGGCTCGATGCTCGCGGATTTCATGTGAAGAGCGCCGAGGCGCGCGATCGGCTGGAAACCATCGGCGCCACCTTCTTGCGGGGCTTCGGCTATGCGGCGCTGGCGCGGACGGCGGCCGAGGCTGAGGGCTGGCTGGAGCGGGTGCCCGTCCCCGTCCGGGGGTTCGCCTACGAGGGCGCGGCGATGGGGCTCGCGATCCGTGATGCCCTCTCGTTTGGTCGAGCCCGGCACGTGGCGGACCTGCTCGCGGGTCGTGGAGATCAGCACATCTACATGAGTTACATCGGTGTGGGCTGGGCGCTGGCGCGCCTGCCGCGCCGGCGCTGGCACCGGCTCACCGCGCCGGATCCGTTGCTGCGCTGGCTGGCGCTGGACGGGTACGGCTTCCACCAGGCGTACTTCCGCACTGAGCAATACGTCTTGCGTCAGCGGAGGGATGTGTTCCCAGGCTGGCCGAAGGACGGCCCGCGCGACTATGCGGCCCGCGCGATCGACCAGGGCATCGGGCGCGCGCTGTGGTTTGTCGGCGGGACCGACGTCGACGTGGTTGGCCGGCTGGTGAACCGGTTCGCCGACGGCCGCCGAGCCGACCTTTACAGCGGCGTCGGGTTGGCAGCCACCTATGCCGGCGGTGTCGACGCCGGCGAGCTGACCCGGTTGTGGCGCAACGCCGGGCCATACCGCGTCCACATCGCGCAGGGCAGCGCGTTCGCGGCCAAGGCGCGCGTGCGCGCCGGTTTGGTGGTGCCGCACAACGAAATCGCCACCGAGATCTTCTGTGGAATGTCCACACACGACGCCGCGAAGATCACTGACAAGGCCCGTGAAGGGCTCGCCGATACCGGCGCCGTGCCGGCGTACGAGATCTGGCGGCAGCGCATCGCCGATGAGTTGGTGTCCCAAGGCCGGCAATGACGGTTCGCCCCGCCGGTTCGCCGAAGGAGGTCGTCGAGTATGACGAGAATCGCCGTGGTAGGAATGGCGTGCCGCTACCCGGACGCAGCGTCGCCTCTGCAGCTGTGGGAGAACGCGCTTGCGGGGCGGCGGGCGTTCCGGCGGCTGCCGGACGAGCGGATGCGGCTGGACGACTATTGGGACCCTGACCCGGCGGCGCCGGATCGGTTCTACACCCGCCACGCTGCGGTCATCGAGGGCTACCGGTTCGATCGGGTGCGCTACCAGGTTGCCGGGAGCACATACCGGTCAACGGATCTGACCCATTGGCTGGCCCTGGATGTTGCCGCGCAGGCGATCGCCGATGCCGGGTACCCCATGGCCGAAGGGCTGCCCCTGGAACGTACCCAGGTGGTGGTCGGCAACAGCCTCACCGGTGAGTTCACCCGCGCCAACACGATGCGTTTGCGTTGGCCCTATGTGCGCCGGGTGACCGCGGCCGCGTTGCGCCGTCGCGGATGGGACGGCGAGCAGGTGGCCGCGTTCCTCGCCGACCTGGAGGCCGCATACAAGGAGCCGTTTCCGCCGATCGACGAGGACAGCCTCGCGGGTGGCCTGTCCAACACGATCGCCGGGCGGATCTGCAACCACTTCGACTTCAAGGGCGGCGGCTTCACGGTCGACGGCGCCTGTTCGTCCTCCCTGCTTTCGGTGGCCATGGCGAGCAAGGCGTTGCTGACCGGCGACGTCGACGTGGCCATAGCCGGTGGAGTGGACCTGTCGATCGACCCGTTCGAGATCGTCGGTTTCGCCAAGACGGGCGCGCTCGCCACCGGCGAGATGCGGGTCTACGACAGCGGATCCAACGGGTTCTGGCCGGGTGAGGGCTGCGGCATGGTGGTGCTGATGCGGGAGGCCGACGCGGTGGCGCAGGGGCGCAAGCCATACGCGTTGATCGCGGGCTGGGGCATCTCGTCGGACGGCCGCGGCGGTATCACCCGGCCTGAGCTCGGTGGGTACCGGCTGGCGTTGCGCCGCGCGTATGCCCAGGCGGGCTTCGGCATCGACACCGTGTCGCTTTTCGAGGGTCACGGGACGGGGACCAAGGTGGGCGATGACACCGAGTTGCGCGCGCTGTCGAGGGCCCGCGCGGATGCCGGCCCTGGTGTGGCCGGCGCGGCGGCGATCGGCTCCATCAAGGCGATGATCGGTCACACGAAGGCCGCGGCCGGGGTGGCCGGTCTGATCAAGGCGGTGCTGGCCGTGCACCATGCCGTGCTGCCGCCGACCGTCGGCTGTGTGCAGCCGCATCGGATGCTCACCGAAGAGGGCGCCACGCTGCGCGCGCTGCCGAGCGCCGAGCCGTTCCCGCCCGGCGCGCCGGTGCGCGCCGGGGTCACCGCCATGGGGTTCGGCGGCATCAACACGCACGTCGTGCTCGATCGGCCGGACTCGCGCCGGCGCGCGTCACTGGATCACCGCACCCGTACCCTTTCCGCCTCGGCCCAGGACGCGGAGCTGCTGCTGTTCGACGCGACGTCGCCCGGCGAGCTGCGGCAGCGGTTGGTGGAGGTGGCTGACCGGGTGGCCCGGCTGGCCTTCGCCCAGCTGGCGGACCTCGCCGCGACATTGCACGGGCGGATGCGCGGCCGGCCGCACCGGGCGGCCGTGGTGGCGGCCACCCCCGAGGAAGCGGAGCGGTTGCTGCGCAAGCTGATCTCGGAGCTCGACGCCGGTCAGCGGCGGCGGCTCGCGCCGGACGAGTTCGCCTTCCTCGGCAATGCCGGCCAACCGGGGCAGGTCGGTTTCCTGTTCCCGGGGCAGGGCGCAGGCCGCGGCACCTCCGGCGGCGCGCTGCGGCGGCGGTTCGCCGTCGCCGACGAGGTTTACACGATGGCGGCGCTGCCGGTCGGCGGGGACATGGCGGCCACGCAGGTCGCTCAGCCACGGATCGTCGCCGGTTCGCTGGCCGGGCTGCGCGTCTTGTCCACGTTGGACATCAACGCGAGCGTGGCGGTCGGGCACAGCCTCGGTGAGATCACCGCCGTGCACTGGGCCGGCGCATTGGACGCCGCGACGTTGCTGCGCGTCGCCGCCGCGCGTGGCCGCGTCATGAGCGAGCACGGCGTCCCCGGCACCATGGCGAGCCTCGCCGCCGGACCGGACGCGACCGCCCGCCTGCTCGACGGCCTTCCGGTCGTCATCGCCGCCTACAACGGGCCATTGCAGACCGTGGTCTCCGGCACCGAGGCCGACGTGCGGTCGGTGCTCCAGCGCGCCCGCGACGCGGGCATCACCGGGGCACCCATCGCTGTCTCGCACGCCTTCCACTCGCCGCTGGTCGCCCCGGCCGCCGGTGCCTTCGCCGAAGTGCTTGCGGGGGAACGGTTCGCGCGGGTGACTAGCCGGGTCATCTCGACGGTCACCGGCGGCCCGCTGACGGCGGAGACCGACCTGCCCGCCCTGTTGCGCCGGCAGATCACGGATCCGGTGCTGTTCGGCGCCGCGCTCGATCTCGCCGCCAAGGAGGTGGATCTGCTCGTCGAGGTGGGTCCGGGGCGGATCCTCACCGGGCTGGCGCGGGCCGTGACCGACATCCCGGCCTTCGCGCTGGACGCCGGGCACGAGTCGTTGCGCGGGCTGTTGCGGATCGCCGCCGCCGCTTTCGTCACGGGCGTCTGCGACTCGTTCCCGGCGCTGTTCGACGACCGGCTGGTCCGCCCGCTCGACCTGCGTGCCGAGCCGGTGTTTTTCACCAGCCCGTGCGAGACCGTGCCCGTCGACCTGACCGCCTACGAGCCGTCCAAAACGCCGGTACCGGCGGTAAAGACCGCGAGCGCGCCGGCCGTGGTCGGGTCCACGAACGAGTCCACATTGGACCTTCTGCGCCGGCTCGTCGCCGCCCGCGCCGAGCTGCCGGTCGAGATCGTGCGCGCGGACAGCCGGCTGCTCGACGACCTGCACCTGAGTTCCATCACCGTGGGGCAGGTGGTAAACGAGGCGGCGCAACAGGTAGGGGCCCCCGCGGCGCTGCTGCCGACCAACTTCGCCACCGCGTCGCTCCTCGAGCTGGCCGAGGCGATAGATACCATAGCCGCCCACACCGGATCGGGCGACGTCGCGCCGCCGGTGGTTTCCGGTGCCGCGCCCTGGGTGCGCGCCTGGCGGGTGGATGCCGAGGAGTTGCCGGGGGCGACGCCGGTTCTGGGCGACGCGCCGGGGCAGTGGCAGGTTTTCGCCCCGGCCGATGACGAACTGGCCGCCGTGCTGGCCGACCGGTTGAGGGCAGCGCCGGTGGGCGACGGGGTGCTGGTCCGATTGCCCCGAAACGTACAGCGGCGGCATGTCCGGCTGGCTTTCGACGCGGCGCTCGCAGCGATCTCGCGCCCGGAGGTCAACCGGTTTGTGTTGGTGCAATCGGAGTTTGGCGCGGCGGGGCTGGCCAAGACCCTCCGGCTGGAGCAACCGCGGCTGCGTACCACCGTGATATGCCTGCCGCCGGACATGGCCGACCTGACGGCCATGGCCGACAGGATTGTCGCGGAAGTGGCCGGCACCAACGGTTTTACCGAGGTGCACTTTGACACCGGGGGCGCGCGGCGGGTGCCAACGCTACGGGCGTTGCCTATGCATCATGCGGATGCCACGTCGCCGCTGGACGCCGCCGATGTGTTGCTGGTTACCGGCGGCGGCAAGGGCATCACGGCCGAATGCGCCCTGGCGATGGCGCTCGACAGCGGCGCCGCGGTGGGTTTGGTCGGCCGCTCCGATCCGGCGACCGATCCGGAGCTGGCCGCCAACCTGGCCAGGATGACCGCCGCCGGGGTGCGCGTGCGTTATGCCCGCGCCGATGTGACCGACGCCGAGCAGACCAGGCGGGCCATCGCGGAGGTCGCCGCCGATCTGGGGGCGGTCACCGCGATCCTGCACGGCGCGGGCCGCAATGAGCCGGCCGCCTTGCCCAGCCTGGATTTCGCCGCGTTCGAGCAGACGTTCGCCCCGAAGCTTGACGGGCTTCACGCGACGCTGGCCGCGATCGACCCGCAGCGCCTGCGGTTGCTGGTGACCTTCGGCAGCATCATCGGCCGCACCGGCCTGCGCGGGGAGGCGCACTACGCGACCGCGAACGAGTGGCTGGCGGCCGCGACCGCCGAGTTCGGGCGCAAGCATCCCGGATGCCGCACCCTGTGCCTGGAGTGGTCGGTCTGGTCCGGCGTGGGCATGGGCGAGCGGCTGGCGGTGGTGGAAACGCTTGTCCGGCAGGGGATTACTCCAGTGACCCCGGATCAGGGTGTGGCCGTGTTGCGGCGCCTGCTCGCCGATCCGCGGGCATCGGGGACCATCGTGGTGACCGGGCGTACCGGAGAGCTCGACACTGTTCGCTACGCCGCGTCCGAGCTGCCGCTGCTGCGCTTCGTGGACCGGCCGCTGGTGCATTACCCGGGCGTCGAGCTGGTTGTCGAGACCAGGCTGGCACTGGGCAGCGACCCGTACCTGGCCGACCATCGGCTCGACGGGAACCTGCTTTTCCCGGCGGTCCTTGGCCTGGAAGCGATGGCTCAGGTCGGGGCGGCGCTGACCGGACGGGACTCACCCCCGGTGATTGACCACGCCGAGTTCGCCCGGCCGATCGTGGTGGCGTCCGAAGGCGGCACCACGATCCGGGTGGCGGCAACGGTGACCGGCGATGACACCGTCGCGGTGGCCATCTCCAGCGAGGAGACCGCCTTCGGCGCCGACCACTTCCGGGCGACATTGCGCTACGGCGCCGAAGAATTCGTTGAAAGTCTTCAGGGGGTACCTGATCAGGCCGCAACCGCGCTTGCCCCGGTGCCGCTGGACACCGCCGACCTATACCGTGATGTGCTTTTCCAAGGTCCCCGGTTCCAGCGGCTGAGCCGGTATCACCGCGTTTCCGCGCACCACGCCGACGCCGAGCTGATCGCGGACCCGGCGGTGGACTGGTTCGCCGCCTACCTGCCCTCGCGCCTGCTGCTGGGCGACCCCGGCCTGCGGGACGCGCTCATGCACGGCAACCAAATCTGCGTACCCAACGCCACCCTGCTGCCGCAGGGGGTTGGCCGGATCCACCCGGCCGGGTCACGGCTTGTCGAGAATGGACAGTGGCGGTTCAGCTCGGTCCAGCGGCACCAGGAAGGTGACAGTTACGTCTACGATGTCGTCCTGCGCGACGGCGCGGGTGCCGTGGTCGAACGCTGGGAAGGCCTGCGGCTGCGGGCCGTGCGCAAGCGGGACGGCGCCCGCCGCGGTGCCTCGCCGTGGCTGGCCCCGCTGCTCGGGCCGTACCTTGAACGGGCAATGGCCGAACTGATCGGTGCCGGCGTGGCGGTCGCGGTGGAGCCGGACGGGTCGCAGCTGGGGCAACGCCGGTCCCGCACGGCGATCGCGGCGGCCCGAGCGCTGGGGCGCCCGGTGGACGTCCGCTACCGGCCGGATGGCCGTCCGCTGCTCGACGGTGACGGTACCGTCTCGGCTTCGCACGCTGCCGGGCTCACGCTGTGCGCCGCCACCGATGAAGGCAACCGGGTCGTCGCGTGCGACGTGGAACCGGTCGTGCGGCGCGCGGATGGGGTCTGGCGACGGCTGCTGGGCGCGCGCGTGGAGCTGGCCGGAACCGTTGCGGCGCAAGCATCCGACGATGCGGACGCCGCGGCGACAAGGGTCTGGGCCGCGCTGGAGTGCCTGCAGAAGGCCGGGCAATCCCCAAGTGGTCCGCTGGTGCTGGCGTCCGCCGATCCGGGCGGGTGGGTGGTGTTCGCCTCCGGTGAGTTGCGGATCGCGACCCTGGTCACCGCCGTGCAGGGCAGCCAGACGCCGGTGGCACTCGCTGTTCTCGCGACCCGGGACCGGTAGGGATGGCCGGCTACTACGAGTACCGCCACCGGGTGGGGTTCGAGGAGACCAACCTCGTCGGAAACGTGTATTACGTGAACTATTTGCGTTGGCAAGGGCGTTGCCGCGAGCTGTTTCTGGCCGAACGCGCCCAGGACGTCCTGCGGGAGCTGCGCGAGGACCTCAAACTGTTCACATTGCGGGTCGACTGCGAGTTCTTCGCCGAGATCACGGCCTTCGACGAGGTGGCGGTGCGCATGCGCCTGGCCGACCTCACCCAGACCCAGCTGGAATTCACCTTCGACTACTGGCGGCTCGATGCCGCGGGGCCGGAGACGCTGGTGGCCCGGGGGCGCCAGCGGGTGGCGTGCATGCGGGGGCCCAATGGGCGGACCGCTCCGGCGCGGATACCCGAGGCGCTTGTCCGGGCGTTGGCGCCCTACCAGACGGTGCGAGCTTGAGGAGGCGCTGCGTGGAAGTCGTTCGGCAATCACCGCCAATTCAGGGCACGGCTGCGGCCGTGGACCCGCTGGCGCTGCGCCGTGCGCTGGGGGCATTTGCCACCGGGGTGACCGTGGTGACCGTGGGCGGAGCGCGACCGCACGGCATGACCGCGAACTCGTTCACCTCGGTGTCGCTGGATCCGCCCTGCATCCTGGTATGCGTGCAGCGCACTGCCACGATGCACGGCTGCCTCTACGACGCCGGCGCCTTCGCGGTGTCGGTGCTCGGCGCGAACCAGGAACCGGTGGCCCGCTACTTCGCCAGCAAATCGCGCCCCATGGGAAACGCTCAGTTCGACACGGTCGGCTGGTATCCCGGGGCACACACCGGCGCACCGCTCATCGTCGGCGCGCTGGCGCATTTCGAATGCGAACTGCGCGGGACCTATGACGGCGGCGACCACACCATCTTCCTCGGCAGGTTGCTGCACCTGCGTCACGGCCCGGTCCGGCCGGCGCTGCTGTTCGTCAATGGACAGTTCGGGTCCACCTCGCTGGGAAGCGAGCTGCTGCCATGACCCGCCAGTTCTCCGGCCCGCCGGTTTGGGCCGCTTTCCGGCAGCTGAGGCTGATGGCACGGGACCGGCTGACGATGATGACCGAGGCGGCGGCCCACGGCGACGCGGTGCGGCTGCCGGTCGGCCACAAGGTGCTGTACCTGTTCAACCATCCCGAACACGCCCGGCACGTGCTCACCGAGCACAGCGCCAACTACCACAAGGGGATCGGCCTGGTCCACGCCCGCCGTGCGCTGGGCGATGGTTTGCTGACCAGTGAAGGCGAGCTGTGGCGCAAGCAGCGCAAGGTCATCGCGCCGGCGTTCGCCGGTAAGCACATCTCCCGCCAGGCAGCCGTGATCGCGCAGGAGGCGGAGAAGCTCATCGAAGAGCTGCGCCGGTGCGCGGGCCGCGGGCCGGTCGACGTGTTAGCCGCGCTGACCCAGCTCACCCTGGGCGTGCTGGGGCGCACGCTGCTCGACGCCGATCTGCGCGCGTTCGCCTCGATCGGGCGCTCCTTCACCGCGATCCAGGATCAGGCGATGTTCGAACTGGTGACGTTGAGCGCGGTGCCGATGTGGATTCCGTTGCCCAGGCAGTTGCGGTTCCGGCGCGCCCGGCGCGATCTGGAGCGGATCGTCGACCGCCTTGTCGCGCAACGGTCAGCGGCCGGGCCGGACGGCGACGACGTGCTCACCCGGCTCATCGAGTCGGCGGGAAGCGAGCCCGATCCCCGGGTGGGGCGCCAGCGCCTGCGCGACGAGCTGGTGACGCTGTTGCTCGCCGGCCACGAGACCACCGCCAGCACGCTGGGGTGGAGCCTGTACTTGATCGATCGCCATCCCGACGTGCGGCAGCGGTTGCACGACGAGGCCGTCGAGGTCCTGGGCGATCGCCGGCCGACCCACGAGGATCTGCGGAGGCTGACCTACACCGGCATGGTCATCCAGGAGGCCATGCGGCTGTACCCACCGGTGTGGATGTTGCCGCGCAAGGCGATCGCCGCCGACAGCATCGCAGGCTATCGGGTACCCGCCGGCGCCGATGTGCTCATCTGCCCCTATACGCTGCACCGGCGCCCCGATATGTGGCCGGAACCGCAAAGGTTCGAGCCGGAGCGGTTCGCCGCCGATCGGTCGTCGGAGCGGTCGCGTTTCGCTTATCTGCCTTTCGGTTCCGGCCCTCGGGTCTGCGTGGGCAGTCACCTGGGCATGGCCGAGGCGACCATAGTGCTGGCCATGATTGCCCGCGAGCTACGGCTGTCGACCGTGCCCGGTTATCCGGTTGTCGCGGAGCCGATGCTGTCGCTGCGGGTGCGCGGTGGCTTGCCGATGTCCGTTCACACGCTCACATGATCGGGCCGGGTGGTTGCCGCGGCGCGGTTGCCGGCGCCCAACGGCCTGGGGAGCGCCAGAACTGCCGGTGGGTCGGTGGGGATGGCCGGCCGTAACCGGAGGTCGACGGTCGCGGCCGTGGCGGGGCGCACGATGATCGGACCCGCGAATGCGATCATGCGGTGGCCGTCCATTGGCAACCCTTCTTCCCCGGCCTTGGTGTGGACCAGCAGGTGCCACCGGCCGCACGGCACCTGCGTGAGCTCGAAACGGTCCGGTTGGTCGAGCATGGCGTAACCCGCCGGGCGGCCCTGGGCGATCCGCTCCGGGAAGAGGCCGATGAAGACCGGGCCGGTAACCTGTTCGTCTGCCGGCGAAAGAAGCCTCCCCTGCACCGTCGCGCCGGACGGCGGGAGGGGAGAGGGTCTTAAATGTAATTCTGAAATCGCGTCGCCTGCCCGCCGGTACATCGTCGGGCTGACGCCCACGCTTGCGGCAAAGCGGGTGCAAAATGTGCTCATGCTCGAATAGCCGACTTGAATACTTATCTCGGTGACGCTCAGACAGGTGGTCTCCAGCAAGTTCTTGGCCTCTTCCATCCGCAGGGCGGACAGAAATTGAGTGGGCGATATCCCGGTGACTCGGCGGAACGTCCGGCAGAAATGGTAGCGACTGAGCATGGCCGTCCGAGCCAGGTCTTCCAATGTGAGCTGGCGATGGAGCTGCTTGCGCATCTGGGCTATCGAAAGCCCGACGAGATACTCAATAGAACGTCCGGACAATTTCGACCCTCGATTCTATTGCCGTAAAACGATGGTCAGAATTCTAACGGCGCGTCGAATGCGCGGCAATATCGCCGGCCCGGCGCCGTCCGCTGACATTAGAACTCCGTAATGCCTAATTCCGGATAGTGTCACTGTTCGATGCGGATTGACTCGCAGAAATACAACATGGAGTTGACCGCACGCGAAAGTGGCCGTGCCCGCGCTGTCATGACGCGGGCACGACTGTTCATCAGGAGGAGATGTTGAGTGTCTTGCTTACTTGGTAAGCGCCGTGACCTGGTCGAACATGGCAGTGGCAACCCGGTTCGCCAGATTGAGGTCGGCCTCCATGGCCACGATCAGCGTGTCGCCGGTCCCGGCGATGTTGACATTTGCGACGCACTCCTGCGCCGTGTCGACGAGGAACTGTGCCGAGGGCGGCATCTCGTAGTTTCTCACGAGCTTGTATCCCTCGGTGCCAGGCGTCTCCGAGAACTGGGTCCGGCCGGTCACCGCCAGCGTGGTGGCACCCGGCAGGCTCAGAGCCTGGCGCTCCGTGTAGGTGATGGCACCGGTGACCCGGCCCTCCAGAGTGAGGGTGCCGGTCTGGCAGCTGAAGATCCTGGAGCGAATCTTCTGCAGCAGGTCCGCGTTCGCACCACCGGGCACGGTGACGACGGCGTGGACGAAGTTGTCGTTGTGGTCGTCGTCGACCCGGCTACCGAACTGGACCCAGCCTCGCAGCGACTCCATCGGGCCGAGCACATCCTCCAGGTAGGTGGCGCAGCTTTGGGGCGAGAACACCATGCTCGGCGGCGCGGCGAACGCGTTGGCGGCCGCGGCCTCGACGAAGGTCATCGGCCCGCTGACGTAGCGGCTTTCCGGCAATTCGCTCTGCGGCACCAGCACCGAGCGCATCTGCTCCATGCTCAGCTGGGTGCTCGCCCCGGGGCCGTCCCCGGAATTCGCCGCAGCGTACACCGTCCCGGCCGCGACGACTGCGACCACTGCGGCCAGGGTGATGCCCCAGCCGAGTGTCTTGGCGTTGTTGCGCATTTCTCCTTCTCCGATCGTCTTGCCCGGTTGGGCAATCCATCTATTGATGTACGGAGGCGTACATCCGAAGGTGGAAGGGGAGCCTGAACGGCTCATCTGAGGTCAATGCTCGGCGTGCCATCCGGGTGCCGCACCTCCCGAAGTGCGTAGGCGTACCGGCCGCGGAGCGCACGATCGCGGCATCAACGCCTGCGCGCGAGGGTGACGCCGTCGGCGATGGGAAGCATCACGGTGTCCAGCCGTTCATCGGCGGCGAGCGCGAGGTTGACTTCCCGCATGACGCGGGCGCAACTGCGCATCAGGCCGTCGTCGGCGAGTTCCGGGTCGATCACGTACCCGTCAAGCAAGACATTGTCCAAAATGAGCAGGCCGCCCGGCCGTAGCAGCGGCACCGCCAGCTCGCAATAGCGTGGGTAGTTCATCTTGTCCGCGTCGATGAAGACGATGTCGGCGACCGGCTCTCCGCCCAGTTCGCCAAGGACGCGCCGGGCCGGGCCCAGGCGAAATTCGATCCGGTCCGCCACCGCGGCTCGTTGCCAATGTTCATGGGCGATGCCCAGCCACGCATCCGTGACGTCGCAAGTGATGACCCGCCCTCCGGCCGGCAGGCCGCGGGCGAGGGCGAGCGCCGACAGCCCGGTGAACGTGCCGACATCCACGGCGACGGTGGCTCGGGCCAGCCGGGCCAGCATCGTCAGCAGCGACGCCTGTTCAAAGGGCACCATCATGCCGGCCTGATCGCCCGCCGCGGCCGTGTACGCGATCAGGCTCTGCACGACCTCATCCGGCGGGGTGCAGGAGCGCAGCAGGTAGCCGCGTAGCGCCTGGCTCATGGGAAGGTGCTTGACGCCGGCGGAGCCGCCTGCGGTCATGCCTGCCCGCCCGCGGCGGCGACCACCATGCGTGCGAACGCGGCCAGGTCCGGATCCTCGAACAGGACGCTGGCATCGACGCTCACCTGTACCTCGTCTTCGATGCGGGCCACGATCCGCACCGCGGCGATCGACTGCCCTTGCAGCTCAAAGAACGTGGCGTCGTCCCGGCCCGGTGGCACACCGAGCACGTCCCGCCAGATCTCGCCAACCCGTTGCTCGATCGTGGCGGCATCCGGCACCAGAGATTTATCGATGTTCATGCCGCCATCGTTGGCGCCGGCCGTGCGCCGGGCATCTCCAGGATTGCGGAGGTGACGCACGCCGGGAGAAGCGCCGCCCGGGCCGGCGGCCACAGACTTCAGGGGTCGATTGGAGGTATCCGTGCACGCCAAGCCCATCATCCCGGTGCACGAGGCGATCGGGCGCCGCGCCGCGCAGGCCCCCGGCGCGATTGCTTTCGCCGATGGGGACGCGACCGTGACGTACCACGAACTCGACCGCGATGCTCATCGGATCGCCGGTGCGCTGCAACGGTTGGGCGGGGTCGCCGAGCGGCCGGTGGCGCTTCGTCTGGCATCCGGCGCCCGCCAGGTGGCCGCCTCGCTGGGTGTTTTGCGCGCTGGCGGTTACCTGCTCTGGTTCGGCGACGGCGAGACGGGCGAGTCGTCTCGGGCGATCCTTGCCGAGTCGCGGCCGGGCATGCTGCTGGTGGACGGCGATCCCGCGGAAGACCCGCTGGCGTCCTGGTACGGCAAGGAGTGCGGGGGACGGGCCGCCGACCTCAGGGCGCTGGAACGCGGCGAGCCGGCGGCGCCGCCCACACTGTCGCGATCGGACCTGAGCCGCCCGGCATACCTGGCCTATACCTCAGGTTCGACCGGTAGGCCGAAGGGGGTCGTGCAGACCCATGAAGCGCTGGCACAGTTCGCCGGCTGGCTGGGCGCGGAGTTCAGGCTCGGGCCCGGCTGCAGGGTGGCCCAGTGGACCGCCGTCGAGCACGATCCCGCGATCTGCGAAATCTTCGCCACCTTGGCCGCCGGGGGAACGGTGTGCCCGGTACCCCCAGGCATCCGGACGAACCCGGAGAGGCTTGTCGCCTGGCTCGGTGCCCGCGGGATAACGTTCCTGCAGACCGTTCCGACTGTGGCCCGCGAGATCCTCAGGGTGGTTACCGGCCTGCCTGCGCCGTGGGGTTCGCTGGAGTGCCTGGTTCTCATGGGTGAGGCGGTGCCCGTGCGCCTGGCGACGAGCCTGCGTGCCGCGCTGCCGTCGGTGCGGCTGGCCAATATCTATGGCCCCACCGAGACGATCGCCGCCACCTGGTATGACATCACCGGCGCCGAGTCGGGCACGGTACCGATCGGGCGGCCGATCCCGGGACGCCAGGTGTTCGTGGTCGACGACGGCGACCGGCCGTGCCCGCCGGGCGTCATCGGGCAGATTGTGGTGCGCAGCCGTTACGTCGGCGACGGGTACCTGGGCGGCAGGGCCGGCGCCGAGGCGTTCCGGCCGTTGGACGGCGTGGATCCGGTGCCGGGTCACCGTTTCTATCGGACCGGTGACCTCGGTTGCCACCGCGCCGACGGGTTGCTCGAGTTCCGTGGTCGCGCGGACCTGCAGGTCAAGCTGGCCGGGACGCGGGTGGAACTGACCGACGTCGAAACCGTTCTGGCCGAGCACGAGACCGTCGCCGAGTGCGCCGTAGTTGCGGGGGTGGACGCCGATGGCCTGGTGACCCACTTGACGGCCTACGTGGTACCGAGCCTGCGGCCACCGCCGGACAGCGCGGTCTGGCGCGCGCATCTGCGCCGTCGTTTCGGTACGAAGCTGCGGCTGGTGTCGTTCGTGGCGCTTGATGAACCGTTGCCCCGCAACGTCAGTGGCAAGGTGGACCGCCGTCGCCTGAGGGTGACGCCGCATGTTGGGAGTAAATGACGTGACGTTGCTCGAGACCGTAACACATTCGATGATCTTCGATGGGGAGAGCATGGACATCGCGGCGATCCGCCACATCGCCGAACAGCGACCGCCATGCCGCGTGGCCGCCGGGTCCCTGGCCAAGGCGGCCCGGAGCCGTGCGCAGTTCGAGGACCTGGTCAGGCAAGGCGTTCCGGTGTACGGAGTGACGACCGGCTATGGCGAGATGATCTACATGATCGTGGACTCCGCCAACGAGGTGGAGCTTCAGACCAACCTCGTGCGCAGCCACAGTGCCGGCGTGGGGCCGCTGTTCGCCGAGGACGAGGCCCGGGCGATCCTGGCCACCCGGCTCAACGCGCTCGCCAAGGGCCACTCCGCCGTCCGGCCACAGCTGCTGGAAAGGCTGGCGCTGTATCTGAATCGTGGCATCACCCCGGCGATCCCCGAGATCGGCTCGCTGGGTGCCAGCGGTGATCTGGCGCCGCTGTCCCACATCGCCAGCACCGTGATCGGCGAAGGCTACGTGCTGCGCGACGGCTGGCCGGTCGAGACCTCGTTGGTGCTGCGGCAGATGGGCATCGTGCCGATGGAACTGCGCTTCAAGGAAGGGCTGGCGCTCATCAACGGCACGTCCGCGATGACCGGGCTGGGTTCCCTGGTGGTGGCGCGGGCCCTGGACCAGGTCCGGCAGGCCGAGATCGTCTCCGCCCTGGTGATTGAGGCATTGCAGGGTTCCACCAGTCCGTTCCTGGCCGAGGGGCACAACATCGCCCGCCCGCACGCCGGGCAGGTCGACTCGGCCGCGAACATGCGCGCGCTCATGCTCGGCAGCCAAGCCACATTGCCGCACGCCAAACTGCGCCAAATGCTGGCGGCCCGGAAACAGGATGGCCACAGCGTGCAGCGCACCGACGTCTACATGCAGAAGGCGTACTCGTTGCGGGCCATACCGCAGGTGCTGGGCGCGGTGCGGGACACGCTCTACCACGCCACAGAGAAACTCAACATCGAAATCAACTCGGCCAACGACAACCCGTTGTTCTTTGACGGGCAGGAGGTCTTCCACGGGGCGAACTTCCACGGCCAGCCCATCGCCTGCGTGATGGACTTCGTCACGATCGCGCTGACCCAGCTGGGGGTGCTGTCCGAACGCCGCACCAACCGGATGCTCAACCGCCATCTCAGTTGCGGGCTGCCGGAGTTTCTCGTCGCCGCCGATCCAGGCCTGCACAGCGGGTTCGCCGGCGCCCAGTACACAGCCACCGCACTGGTCGCGGAGAACCGCACCATCGGCGCGGCCAGCACGCAAAGCATCCCGTCCAACGGCGACAACCAGGACGTTGTGAGCATGGGGCTGATCGCGGCCCGCAATGCCCGGCGCGTGTTGAACAACAACAACACCATCCTTGCTCTCGAGTACCTGGCCGCAGCCCAGGCGGTGGAACTGTCGGGAAGGCGCGACGGCCTCAGCCCGGGGGCGCGCGTGACCTACGAGACGGTGCGATCACTGGTGCCGTCATTGGACCGCGACCGCTACATGGCCGACGACATCGAGCTGGTCGCGTCGGCCCTGGCACGGGGCGAGTTTCTCCAGGCGGCCAAGCGCAACGGCATCAGCCTGCTCTAAAGGGGAGGGGTAAATCATGCGTCCTGAACTCGAGGCCGATGTCGTGGTGGTCGGAGGCGGGCCGGCGGGCGCGACCCTGTCAACGCTCGTGGCAATGCAGGGACACCGGGTGCTGCTGCTGGAGAAGGCGCGCTTTCCCCGGTACCAGATCGGTGAGTCGCTGCTCCCGTCCACTGTGCACGGGATCTGCCGCCTGCTCGGGGTGAGCGGCAAGCTAGAGCGAGCCGGGTTCCCAGTCAAGCGGGGCGGGACCTTCCGATGGGGCAGCGATCCGACGCCGTGGACCTTCGCGTTCGCCATCTCACCGGCTTTCGGTGGCGGCGCCACCGCGTACCAGGTGGAGCGGATGCACTTCGACCAGATCCTGCTGGACAACGCCCGCGAACACGGCGTGGACGTGCGGGAGCAGTGCACCGTCAGCGACGTGGTCGAAGCCGGCGACGGCCGGGTCGCCGGGGTGCGGTTCACCGGCCCGGACGGTGCGCCACAGCTGGCCCATTGCCGGTATGTCGTGGACGCCTCCGGCAACGGCAGCCGGATCCACGAACGAGCCGGTGGCCGGCGGCACTACTCGAAGTTCTTCCGCAATCTGGCGCTGTTCGGGTACTTCAAGGGCGGCAAGCGATTGCCCCCACCGAACGAGGGCAACATATTGGCCGTGGCGTTCGACGCGGGCTGGTTCTGGTACATCCCGCTGCGCGACGATCTGACCAGTGTGGGCGCGGTGCTGCTGCCGGACGCGCTGGACCACGTGAGAGGTGATCGTGAGGCGGCACTGCTGGGGCTGATCCGCCGCTGCCCGCTGATCGCCGAGTACCTGAGCGGCGCCGAGCGGGTCACGGCCGGCCCCTATGGCGAGATCCGGGTACGCAAGGACTACTCCTATTTTCAGGAGACGTTCTGGCGGCCAGGCATGCTCCTGATCGGTGACGCGGCATGTTTCATCGATCCGGTGTTCTCCTCCGGGGTACACCTGGCGACCTACAGCGCCTTGCTGGGCGCGCGTTCGATCAACACCGCGCTGCGCGATCCCGGCGCCGAGAACCGGGCTTTTGAGGAGTTCGAGGTACGCTACCGCCGGGAGTACTGGGCTTTTCACGACTTCCTGGTCGCCTTCTACGACATGCACGCCGACGAGCAGTCGTACTTCTGGCAGGCGAAGAAGGTCACGGCCAGCACCGCGCCCGAGTTCGAGGCGTTCGTGAACCTGGTGGGTGGCGTGGCCTCCCGCGAGGGCGCGCTCACCGATCCCGGCGCCTACCTGCGCCGGCGGGCGGAGGCCTTCCGCGAGCTGGCCACGGCCGTGCAAACACCGGTCGGCTCCGAGGGCGCCGACCGCAACCTGCTCGGCGTGTCCCTGGCCCGGTCCGTGGCCCGCGAAGGAACCCGGATCCAGGTGCAGGCGGCAGTGGGCGGTAACGCCGACGAGGTGATCCCGGTGCGCGAAGGCGGGCTCGTGCCCTCAGCCGACGGTATGCATTGGACAGCACCGTCGTGAAAGGAGAATCCATGGTTCACCTGGCGGAAAAGGCGGCGGCCGGCGACGGCCTCGACGGCCGGTTCCCGCTGTCGCTCCAGCAGGAGTTCATGCGGCTGATCGACCACGGCGACGACTACGGCCCGTTCGGGCCGTACTACCACATCGTCGGCGGCTGGCGGCTGCTCGGGCGGCTGGACCTCACTGCCCTCCAGACCGCCCTGGACGATGTGGTAGTCAGGCACGAGGCGCTACGCACGTCGATCGTGCGCTCCGACGATCACGCCTACCAGCGGGTGCACCCGCCGGCCCGGGTGCCGTTGGAGGTGCGCGACTTCGCACCCGACGACAGTTCCCGGGACCGGCGGGCCGAGGAACTGATCAACGAGGTCGAGACGGGCACCTTCGACATCCATCAGCTGCCGCTTCTCAGCGCCGTGCTGGGCCGGTTCGATGAGCGAGACGCCGTCCTCGTACTTGTCGCGCACCACACCGCCGTCGACGGCTGGTCCATGCAACTGATCATGCGGGACCTGGCCGCGTGCTACGCCGCCCGTCGTCGCGGGCGGGTCCCGGAACTGTCGGAGCCGCACCAGTTCCGGACGTTTGTGGCCGCGCAACTGGCGGAGATGAACTCCGCCGCGGCACAGCGGGCGCGGGACTTCTGGCGCCAGAAGCTCAGGGGAGCGCGGATCACCCCGATCCCCACCGACCGCCCGCGCAGCGCCGGGGCCCCGGCCATCACGGCCTACCACCGCTTCCTGTGGCCGGACCGGTTGCGCACCGCGATCCTGGCGCTGGCCGCCGAGACCCGCAGCTCACCGTTCATGGTGACCTTCGCCGCCTACGTGCTGATGCTGCACCGCAGGACGGGACTGACCGACGTCGTGGCGCCCACCTTCACTCCCGGCCGCCAGCGGATCGAGGCCCAGGACACGATCGGGTCGTTCTACAACTTCATTCCGTTGCGCATCAATGTCGCCGGCTGCGCGACCTTCCGTGATCTCGTGGCGCGGACCCGATCGGTGTGCCTGGCCGCGTACGCGCACGAGATCCCGTTCAACGAGATCATCATGGAGGCACCGGATTTGTTGCAGTCGATCGAGACCGACAACGCCGCGTGTGTGCTGCTCCAGGTGGTCCAATCGCCGTTCATCATGCGCGAGCGGATCGTGGGGGATCTCACCTACACAGCGATCCGGCGCCGGCTGCTCTCCCACGACCTCGGCTCGGCCATTCCGGATGGTGCGCTGTGGAATCTGGAGCTCTATCCACCCGGCATCGTCGGCAGCGTGGGATACGTGACCGGGCTGTTCAACACCGACACGATGGTCGACCTCGTGGCGGCCTTCCGCCAGGTGCTTACCGAGGTGCTCACCGACCCGGACAAGCGCTGGGACCGAACCTGAGGAGCACGCGATGGAAAAGAAGCTGGGAAAGCGAGCGGTGATCCTGGGCGGCAGTGTCGCCGGATTGTTCGCGGCAAGCGCCGTCGAGAAAAGCTTTGACGAAGTGGTCATCGTGGACCGGGACAGGCTCGTCGGTGTGCGCGAGGCTCGCCGGGGGGCGCCGCAAGCACGCCACATCAACGGGTTGCTCGCACGCGGAGCACGGGCGATGGAGGACCTGTTCCCGGAAATCACTGCGGAGATGGTGACCGCCGGGTGCCCCATCACCGATCTGGCCGGGACCGTGCGGTGGTACTTCGGCCCACAACCCTTGCGGCAGACCCGTGCGGGGCTGACCAATGTGGCCGCCACCCGGCCGATCCTGGAGTTCCACCTGCGGGAGCGGGTGCAGGCGATGCCGGGCGTGCGTTTCCTGGAGTCACACGACATCACCGGTGTGGAGGCCACACCGGACCGGTCCCGGGTGATTGGTGCTCGCGTGCAACCGCGCAACAAGGACAGCGCCGAGCAGGTGCTGGAGGCCGATCTGGTGATCGACGCGAGCGGGCGCGGGTCACGGGCGGCCATGTGGCTGGAGTCGCTGGGCTGCGGCACGGTCCCGGAAGAGCAGGAGGGCACGCGTATCGGGCTGGGTTACGGCACCCGCCACTACCGGATGGGAGCGACTGATCCCTTCGGCAAGGACCACTCGATTGTCAGCGTGGCCAACCCGATGCTGCCGCGGGGCGCGATCTTCACCAAGACCGACGGCGGCAAGCTGGAGCTGACCACCTACGGCATCCTCGGTGACCATCCACCAACGGACGTCGAGGGCTTCAACGCGTTTGTCAAAACGTTGGCGGCCCAGGAGATTTATCCGGCCATTGTGGACGCCGAGCCGCTCGACGAGCCGGTGCTGTACAAGTTCCCGACCACTATGTGGCGGCGTTTCGACCAGCTGCCCAGCCTTCCCGACGGGCTGCTGCTGATCGGGGACGCGGTCTGTACCCCCAACCCGGTCTTCGCGCAGGCGCAGACTCTCGCGGCGCTTGAAGCGCTGAAACTGCGCGACCACCTGACCGACGGGAGCATCCCGCGGGCCGTCGACTACCAGCGCGATGTGGCCGCCATCATCAAACCGGCCTGGGACATGACGACCGCCATCAACCTGACCTTTCCCGGCGTCGAGGGACACCGGCCACCGGCGATGAAGCTGCTGCAGCGGTACATGATGAAGGTGACCCAGGCGGCCACGCTCGACGCGAGCATCACCGAGGCGTTCATGCGCGCGGCGGGTCTGGTGGATCCGCTGGAGTCGCTGTTGCGTCCGGGTATGGTCTGGCGCGTGTTGCGGACCTCCCGCGTGGCCGCCCGCTTGGCCGGATAGCTTGTCCGGATGCGTCGCCGGCCGTCACGGCCGGCGACGCAGCTGTGTGAAGGACGACAGGTCGCCGGTGGTCCAGCCGTCCAGGTCGTACTCCGCCAGGCATTCGTCGACGAAGGCGCGGCACTGGTCGAGCTGGCCGCCGGCGATCTGGGCCGACAGCAGCTCGACGCGGGTGCTTTCATGGTTGCCGGAGTAGTTGCGTTCGTAGAGCTCGTGCCGGCCGCCGAACTCGGAGCCCACCGCGTCCCACAGCAGCTTCATCACCTTGCTTCGGCCGACGGCGTCGACCCCGTTGGATCCGCGTAGATACTTGTCGAGGTATGGGCGGAGCTCAGGGTTGGCGAAGTCCTCGGCGCCGGAGTTGACGTATATCAGTCCACTCGCGACATCCTGCAACACTATCTCCCGGACACGGGGGTACCCGATCTGCATGAACCACCGGTAGGCCAGGCCGTATTGCGGATTGGGCAGCACGGCGCCGCCGCGCCACGGCACCGGGTTGCGGGCGGCGGCATCCGAGATCGCCCAGAACAGGTTGCGCCAGGCCAGCACCTCGCCGAGCCGGGCCTGTACCCCCCGAAAGTCGCCGGCGCCCGTGATGTCCAGAGCCTTGGCGAGCAATCCGGCGAGGAAGTCGAGTTTGACCGCAAGCCGCGTACAACCGTGAAAGGCGAACCGCTCCACAAAGCCCGACCGTCCGGTGAAGAGCTGGACCTTGCCGATGTCGCCGTAGATGAACACGTTGTCCCACGGGATGAGCACGCGGTCGAGCACCATGACGGTGTCGTTCTCGTCCAGCCGGGAGGACAGCGGGTAGTCGAACGGGGTGCCGACGGCGGCCGCGGCCGCGGCGTAGGACGGCCGGCAGATGAGCTTCAGACCGGGGGTGTCGACGGGTATCGTCGCGACGAGGGCGAACTCGCGCTTCTTGACCGCAAGCCCGTAGTGGGCGATGAACGTGTAGTGGGTGAGCGCGGCACCGGTCGCCACCACCTTGGCGCCGCTGACGATCAGGCCGGCGTCGGTCTCCTTCTCCACGTGGACGAACACGTCGTTGACCTCGTCCGGGGGGCGGGACCGGTCGACCGGTGGATGCACGATGGCGTGGCTCCAGTACAGCACCCGTTCCTGGGCCAGCCGGTACCAGCGGCGGGCGTTGTCCTCGAACGGGCGGTAGAACTCGGCGTTGGCTCCCAGGGTGCCAAGGAACGCGGCCTTGTAGTCCGGGCTGCGGCCCATCCAGCCGTAGGTCAGCCGGGCCCAGGCCGCGATCGCGCGCTGATCGGCGACAAGGTCGCCGGCATGGTGTGGGGTGGTGAAAAACCGATGCGTGACCCCGTTGCTGCCCGCCGCGTCCGTGGGCGCGAGCAGCGTGTCGCGGTGTTCGGGGGAGTGAAGCGCATCGTAAAGCCGTGCCGTCATACGGATCGGGTTGTGGAACGCCGGGTGGCCGGTGACATCCTTGACTCGCTCGCCATAGATGTAGATCTCTCGGCCGTCCCGCAGGCTGTCAACATATTCCTGCCCGGTAAGCGGCATGGTTGCGTGTCCGTCCACCAACCCAGCATGCGGGGCGGGCTGCGAGGCCAACAAGGTTCGTCGATGGATACCGCATTCGGGAAGATGCGGCCGTGATCGGCCCGATGTGACGCTGCTATGCATGAGTCAGGTCGGTAACCGTGCCGTCGTCATCGGTGGGAGCATCGCCGGCGTTTTCGCCGCCCGCGTCCTCGCCGAGTCATACCGCGAAGTGGTGGTCGTGGATCGCGACGTCGTCCTCGGCGTGCGCGAGGCGCGCCGCGGCGCGCCGCACACCCGGCATGCCCACGGTCTGCACGCACGCGGGCACCTCATCGTCGAGGAGTTGTTTCCGGGTATCACCGACGAGCTGATCGAGGCCGGCATACCGACCGGGGATCTCGGCGAGATGCGGTGGTATTTCAACGGGCGCAAGCTGAAGCCGGCCCGTACCGGCCTGATCTCGGTGACCGCGCCTCGGCCGGTCCTGGAGGAGCATGTGCGCGCCCGGGTCGCGGCCCTTCCCCAGGTGGTGTTCTGGCAGGGCTGGGATGTGCTGGGGCTGCTGTCCACAAAGGACCGTGGCCGCGTCACCGGGGTGAAGCTGCAGCAGGGCGCGGATCCCGAGACCTACCGGGAGCTGGAAGCGGATGTCGTCGTCGACGCGGCGGGGCGTGGTTCGCGTACCCCGGCTTGGCTGGCCGAGCTGGGCTACGCGCGTCCGGCCGAGGAACGGGTCAAGGTCGGCCTGGCCTACACCACCCGGCATTACCGCACGAGACCGGAGATGTTCGGCGGCGTGCAGTCGATCAACCCGGTCGCCTCGCCCGCGCACCCTCGCGGCGCCTTCTTCGGCCAGGTCGGCCGCGACATCTGCATCCTGTCGCTGACCGGCGTCCTCGGGGACTACCCGCCGACCGAACCCGGGGCCTTCCTGGAATTCGTGCGGACGCTTCCGGTACCCGATGTCTATGAAGGGGTCAAGGACGCTGAGCCGCTTGACGATCCGGTGTCTTTCCGCTTCCCGGCGAGCGTGCGCCGTCGCTACGAGCGGCTGGCCGGCTTCCCCGCTGGACTGCTCGTGATGGGTGACGCGTACTGCAGCTTCAACCCGGTCTACGGCCAGGGGATGAGCGTGGCGGCGGTCGAGGCCATGACGCTGCGCCGGCACCTGCGGCTCGGGGCCGCCGTCGAGTCCGGGCCGTTCATGAGCGACGTGGCCCGGGTCATCGACACGCCATGGGACATCTCGGCCGGCGGCGACCTCGACTTTCCCGGGGTCGAAGGCCGCCGGACCCTCAAGGTGCTGGTGGGCAACGCCTACATGGCGCGGTTGCAGTACGCGGCGTCGAAGGACGCCAAAGTCACCGACGGGTTCATGCGCGTGGCCGGGTTGATGGATCCGCCGCAGGCGCTCATGCGCCCGGCGATGGCGTGGCGCGTGTTGCGGCACGCCCTGCGCCGCCCGGCCCCTGGGCCCTCCTGGCTGGGTACCGAAGCCACCGCGTGAGCGAGGCGAGTGTTCGAGGAGGATGAGATAGGTGTTGTCTACCGATGTCCCGAGCCGGTCGGAGATCGTCCGCCGGGTCACCGACCTGATTCCGGTGCTGCGCAAGAACGCGGCCTGGTCGGAGGAGAACCGGCGCCTGCATGAGGAGTCGGTCGAGGCGCTGGCGGCGGCGGGCGTGTTCCGGTTGCGGGCGCCCCGGCGCTATGGCGGGTACGAATGTGACACGCGCACCCTGGTCGACGTTTCCGCCGCGCTCAGCCGCGCGGACGGCTCGACCTCGTGGGCCGCCGCCGTGTACTGGATCCCGACCTGGATGGCGTGCATGTTCCCCGACGAGGTCCAGGACGAGGTCTTCGCCACCCCCGATGTCCGCATCTGCGGGACCCTGAGCCCGACGGCCACGGCCGCGCCGGCCCAGGGCGGCGTGGTCATCAACGGCAAGTGGGGTTTCATCACCGGTGCCCTTCACGCCCACTGGCAGGAGGTCATCGCCGTCCTGGTGGCACCGGACAGCGAGCCCATGCCGGTCATGGCCCTGGTACCCATGTCCGACCTGCAGATCGTCGACGACTGGCACACCTACGGGATGCGCGGCACCGGAAGTGTCAGCACCGTGGCGCGGGATGTTTTCGTGCCGCAGGCCCGGGTGCTTCCGCTGGGCGCGGTGCTGCAGGGGCAGACGGCGTCGGCTCGCAATGCCGAGTCGGCGATCTATCGCGCCCCACTGCTGCCGGTGGCGTCGGCGTCGTCGGTCGGCACGGTCCTGGGCTTGGCCCAGGCGGCGCAGGAGGCTTTCCTGGAGCGGCTGCCCGGCCGGAAGATCACTTATACCTCGTACGAGAGCCAGCAGCATGCGCCGCTCACCCACCTGCGGCTGGCGGAAGCCGCGATCCGGGTGGACGAAGCCGAGTTCCACGCCCACCGGCTGGCCGCGCTGGTGGATGGCAAGACAGCCGATGGGTCCGAGTGGACGGTTGCCGAACGCGTGCGGGCCCGGGCCGACCTGGGCGCGGTGTGCGGGCGGGCGCTGGAGGCCGTCGGCACCCTCAACGCGGCCAGCGGTGGCTCCTCCATTTATCAGGAGGTGCCGATCCAACGGATCGCCAGGGACGTGCAAGTCGTGACGCAGCACGCGTTGCTGCATCCGGACACCAACGCCGAGCTTTACGGTCGTGTCCTGTGCGGCCTGGAACCCAACACGCTCTACCTGTGAACATTGACTGAAATGGGTGTGACATGACCAGTCCTGAGCCGACAGTTGTCGGCGCGGCTGATCCGGCCGCCGTCTCGCAGCGCATCGTCAAAGCCTGGGCCGAGGCCGATGCCGACGCCTTCGCGGGCGCGTTCACCGAGGACGGCAGCATGGTCTTGCCGGGTGTGTACCGGAAGGGTCGCACGGAAATCCGCCAGTTCATGGCCAACGGCTTCGCCGGCCCCTACCGCGGGACGCGGGTGACCGGGCAGCCCATCGACACCATGGTGCTCGGCGAGGACGTGGTGGTGATCACCACCACGGGCGGCGTCCTGGCCCCGGACGAACAGGAGGTTGCGGCTGCCCGAGCGATCCGGGCCACCTGGGTGATCGTGCGCCGCGACGGCTCGTGGCAGCTGGCCGCGTACCAGAACAGCCCCCGCGACTGACGCCTCATGCCGGTGCCGCCCCGAGCGCCGGCCCCCCAGCGGCGACCACGCTGCCCGGCACCGGACCGGTGCCGCAAAACGAACGCAGCGCCGGACCCACGAGGTCCTGGTCGTCCGCTCCCGGCGGGACGGGAGCAAGGCTGCGGGCACGACCTTTCGCGTGCCCCGTCCCGTTCCCGCCGGGCCTTGGTGTTCCCTGGGTTCGTCGGGTTTTCGACCAACGGATCATGACCCGTTGACATTGAGAAATATTTAGGTTCACTGGTGGTGTCCGTGCCCAGTCATTACCCTCCGGTCAGGTGAAGCCGAATGAAACTTGGTGCTCGTCAGTTGCCTGGTGGTGCCGATTCGACGGGTGGGCATCCGGGCGCATTCGACATTCACGGGTCAAGTTAGGGCGAAAGGTAGCGTGTGCGAATCTCGGATCTCAGCCGGAGCAGCGGGGTTCCGGTGCCAACGATTAAGTTCTACCTACGCGAAGGACTGCTGGCCCCGGGGAAGTCGACCGCTCGTAACCAAGCGATATACAACGATTCCCACTTACGGCGGATCAGGCTCATCCGTGTCTTTACGGTGATCGCCCAGATGGACCTTTCCTCGGTCCGAAAGCTGCTCAGTGCGATTGACAACAATAAATTGTCGATGCGGCAGTTGTATGGCGTGGTGCATTCAACGCTGTCGACCGGCCGGGTCGAGCATTCCGGCGCCGAGGCCCACGCCGCGGACGTAGATGCCTTCATAAAGGGCCTCGGCTGGAAGGTGCCCGAGCGTTGCCCCGGCAAGGAGATCCTGGCTTCGGTGCTGGCCGCGCTCGCCCGTACCGGTGGCCGCTCCGATGTGGAGCTGCTGGCGCCTTACGCGCAGGCGGTCGAGCAGCTCATCGCCACCGACCTGGCGCTGCTGCCCGAGCAGGGTCAGGGCAACGATCCCAGTTCGGCGGTCGTGACCGCGGTGCTGCTGGAGATCGCGTTTATCGCGTTGCGGCGCATGGCGCTGGAGCATCATCTCGACCTGCGCGGGTGAGCGCCGCTCGCGCGCCGGCCGCGCGGCATTGACGACCTCGCACGGACAAAGAAGACTCTCACCTGCGGATCCAGAGACGATGACATCGACCACCACAACACTGTTGGAGGACCGTTGTCACCGCATCCCGCCGGCCGGCTACGCCGGCTGATTCCATCGTTATTTGTCCTGGTATTGGTTTTCTCGCTGTACCTTGTGGCGCGGCTGCCCGTGGCATCGGCCGCCGACCAGGCCATCTACGCGGCACGCTTCCGCTTCACGGAGCGGGAGATAGCGTTGCCACCCGGCCTCGCCCAGCGAACCGTCCGTCAGGTGAACCCGGCATACGAAAACATCCGCTCGTGGATCTCGTCGGTCGGCGCCGGCATCGCGGTCAACGACCTCGACGGCGGACGGGTACCCAATGATCTTTGTTTGGTCGATCCGCGCAGCGACAGCGTGGTCGTCACGCCGGTGCCGGGTAGCCAAAATTCCTACCAGCCCTTCGTGCTGGACCCCGCGCCACTGCCGGTGAACTCAGCGATCGCGCCGATGGGTTGCGCGCCCGGCGACTTCAACGGCGATGGCGGTATGGACCTGCTGGTCTACTACTGGGGGCGGACACCGGTGCTGTTCATGAAGCTGCCCGGCACGTCACCGTTGAGCCGGTCGAGCTACCGGGCAATCGAAGTGGTGCAGCAATCGGAGCATCCGGGTGGCGCCTACCAGGGGCCGCTGTGGAACACCAACGCGGTGGCCATCGCGGACTTCGACGGTGACGGCCATCCCGACATCGGGGTGTTCAACTACTTCCCGGACAGCCAGGTGCTCGATCCGAACGGGCTGGCCAACGTCCAGATGAACCACTCGATGTCGACCGCGCGCAACGCGGGCGGCGCGCACATGCTGCGGTGGGTCGGCGCCGTCCGGGGGCCTGCGCCGTCGGCGATGTTCCAGGAACAATCGGCGTTCGAACCTGACGTGGCCACCGGCTGGACCCTCGCCGCCGCGTCGGCCGACCTCGACGGCGACCTGTTGCCGGAGCTCTACGTGGCCAATGACTTTGGCAACGACCGCTTCTTCCACAATGTCTCCCGACCGGGCAACATCCAGTTCCGGCTGGCCGAGGGGCGGCGCGGGCCGTTTACCCCCAAGTCGCTGGTGCTGGGCTGGGACTCGTTCAAGGGGATGGGCGTCGACTTCGCCGATCTGTTCGGCTCCGGCCGCTTCGACATGTTCGTCAGCAACATCACCACCTCCTGGGGCCTGGAGGAGAGCAACCACGTCTGGCGCAACACGGCCGCCGGCGCCGCGGAGGCCGGAAAGCTGATGCGCCAAGGCATCGCGCCCTACGACAACGTGGCGTCGGAGACCAACCTGGCCTGGGCCGGCTGGGCGTGGGACGTGAAGCTGGCCGACTTCGACAACAGCGGGCGGCTGTCGGTGGTGCAGGCCTGCGGGTTCATCGATGGACAGGTCAATCGCTGGCCGTGGCTCCAGGAGTTCGTCATCAGCAACGATCTGCTGCTCAGCGAGCCGGACATGTGGCCGCACATGCGCCCGGGCGACGATGTCGCCGGTGATCAGCCGCTGGCTTTCTGGGTACGGGAGGATAACGGACGCTTCGTCAACCTGAGCCCGCAGCTGGGGATCACCGACACCACACCGACCCGGGGCATCGCCATAGGTGACACCGAAGGCGATGGGGCACAGGATTTCGCGGTCGCGCGGCAATGGGGAGCGCCGGTGTATTACCGCAACGAGCGCGCCAGTGACGGTGCGTTCCTCGGCCTGCGCCTGTTCCGGCCGGCGATCGACGGGACCGGGCACGCGGCGCTCGGCTCGCCCGCCTATGGCGCCCAGGTCCGCATCACCGCGGCCGACGGACGTCAGCAGGTGTCCCAACTGGACGGTGGGAGCGGGCATTCGGGCAAGCGCAGCTTCGATGTCTTCTTCGGACTCGGCGACGCCGGCGGCCCGGTCACGGTGGACCTGTCCTGGCGCGACCTCGACGGCGACCCGCACCGGCAGCGGCTGACCCTGCCGGCCGGATGGCACGACCTCATGCTCACCGACAACGTCCAGGAGGTGTGACGCTCTTGACCCGCGTCGAACAATCCCCCCTCGCACCGCCCCGGGCGCTGCCGGCCCCGCCGCCAATCTTGGCCACGCCCGCACCCGGTGCGGCTGCGCCACCGGCCGCGGGCAAGGACCCTCGCTACCTGGCCCTGCGCAACTTCGCCATCTCCCTGACGGTCTTCAACCTGTTGGGGTATACGGTGCTGGGCTTCGAGCAACCGTGGGCCTGGCCGTTCTTCGCGCTCCTCCTCGGGTACACCCTGGAGCTGGCGATCGAGCGGATCACGGCCTGGGCCCAGCGTCGCGACCCGGCCTACCGAGGCCGGGGAGTGCGTGGCCTTTTCGAGTTCCTGCTGCCGGCGCACATCACCGCGCTCGCGGCCAACATGCTGTTGTACGCCAACGACGTGTTCTGGCCGATCGCTTTCGCGGTGGCCGTCGCCATCGGGCAGAAGGCCGTGCTCCGCGCCCCGATCAAGGGACGGATGCGGCACTTCATGAACCCGTCCAACTTCGGCATCTCGGTGACGCTGGTCGCCTTCTCGTGGGTGAACATCGCACCGCCTTACCATTTCACCGAGCACGTCCCGGATGCGATCCGCATCGCCATCCCGATGCTGATCGCGACCGCGGGCACGGTGCTCAACGCCATGCTCACCCGAAAGATCCCGCTCATCCTGGGCTGGGTCGGAGCGTTCGTCCTTCAGGCGCTCGTGCGTCACGAGTTCTCGGACGTGGCCCTGTGGGCGGCCCTGGCACCCGTGACCGGCGTGGCGTTCGTCCTGTTCACCAACTACATGATCACCGATCCGGGCACGACGCCTTCCGCGCCCCGGCACCAGTTCCTGTTCGGCGCGTCCGTCGGCGCCGTTTACGGCGTGCTCATGTCCGCCAACGTGGTCTACACGCTGTTCTTCGCCGTGACCCTGGTCTGCCTGGCCAGGGGCGGGTACTGGTGGATCCGCTCGTGGCGGGAACGCTCGCGGATGCCGGCTCCGGCTCGCCCCCGGCTGTGACGAAACCTGCCTGGCAAACCCCCGTTGGCACCCCTTTCCACCGGAGGTTTGCCAGGCCCTTCTGCGCCGGCCCTCACGCGCTGGCTTGCTTGAGCTCCAGATAGTGCTTGCGCTGCTTGGCTTCCAGATGCTCGATGGCGTAGCGCAGGGCCACCCGCGGCATTGTGCCGGCGTGCTTGTCCAGGAATGCCTTCAGACGACCGCGGTCGGTCTTGCCCGCCTCGCGCAGCATCCCGCCGACCACCTTCTGCACCAGGTCGTGCTGGTCGTTGACGAGGATCTCCGCCAGCTCGAACGTGTCATCGAGGTCGCCCTTGCGGACGAAGTGCAAGGTGGCGAACATCGCCAGGCGGCGTTCCCACCAACGCTTGGAGCGAGCGAGCTTGTAGAGCGGATCGCGAGGCTTGTCGAGCAGGTAGCCACCGACGACGTGATGCCCGCTCAGATCCACCAGATCCCAGGTGTTGACCCGATCGGTGCGCCGCATGTAGAGGTCGTAGAGCTCCTTGCGCCGTTGCGCGGTGGTCTTCTTCCAGGTGAACTGCTTTCCCATGATGCTGAGGGCGCCCACCCGCAGCTCGTGAATCGGGCTGGCGAGCAGCTTGTCGATGTCGTCGAGCGGCATGTCGACGAACTCCTTGGCGAGGTTGAATATGTCCCCCATGCGAAAGCCGCCGATGGCGAAGTCGGCCTCGCCGCCCCCGTCCTTGCCAAACTCGAAATAACGCCGGATCGTCGCCCGCTCGGTCGGTGACGTCATGGCCTCCAGGCGCTTCACGAACTCCTCAGCGCTGTGCTTCTCCGCCGACATGCCGTCAAATTACCACCGGCCGGTGCGCGGATGTCCGTAAACCCGCGCACCGGCCGGTGGCCGGCTTTCGTTCGTCATCATCCGATCAGGACTTCGGCTGGCCGTCCATCATGGACTTGCCCAGCCGGTCATGCAGCGCCTTGGCCATCTGGTCGGCCAGCTTCTCGTCGCCACCCTCGTGCACCCACACGAGCAGGCCGTCCTTGAGGACGAACGCGTCGTAGGAGTTGCACGGCCCATCGGTGCATTGCCATGCCTGCCGGATCGTCTGGACCAGCTTGTTGCCCGGCTCGTGGAAGGTGATGCTCTGCGTGATCCCGAACGCGTCGGCCTCGGGCAGCGTCGACACCTTGCGTTCGGTGAAGGCCAGCTTGCTCGTGACGATCTCGCCGCCCCCCGTGGCACTGGGCGGCCAACCCTGGATGGTCTGGAACCCTTCCGGACATCCAGCCACCCGCATGCGGATCATCGTGAGTGCCTGGGGGCGGGGAGCCTTGGCCACGAAGTGGACGAACAGGGCTCCGTTGGGGCGCAAGCCGTACTGGTACCAGCCCTCCAGCGACTCGAAGCCACCGATGGCGGAGAAATAGCTGACGCACCTGGGATAGACGACGATGCCCGACGGCTCTCCGGTACCCGGGAAGAAGCGTGCCCACGCCTCCCATATCGGTATGGTCACGGCGATCTGGGTACCCTCGGGATGCTCGGCATTGGTCAGCAACACCGATCTGAGGTCCGCCGTGCCCACCTCACCCGGCTTCTGAAGCGACGCCGACGCGGGCGGCTCGGAGTCCGACACGCATCCGGCGAGCATGACGGTGGCAAGCGCGGCGGCGGCGAGGCCCAGCAGATTGTTTCGACTCCGCATTTCCATTGGTCTCCGATCCATTCAGGTACACAATTCAATGCCTCGATCACGCTAACAATCAGCTGGCAACTGCGGTTCTCCGCAAGTGCTGAATGAGCGCATTCGGCGGCCCGGAAACCGCAATTCGAAAGATGCGCCAGGCGACCGGCAATCGTGATGATGGGCGGGCAAAAGCGGGTACCCGAATCGAGGGAGAGCCATGCGCGTTCTGTTTACCGTCTACCCGTCGCACGCCCATTTCTGGCCCGCGGTGCCGTGCGCCTGGGCTTTGCAAAGCGCCGGGCACGAGGTCCGGGTCGCCACGCACGCGAGCTTCACAGGTTCCATCGCCGCCGCCGGGCTCACCCCGGTGGGTCTGGGAGATCCACAGGCGCCCGAGGCGCGCACGAGGACGGACGCGCGGGCACCGGCGCGCCCCGAGGAGGTCCTGCGCTACGCCGAGGTGCTCGGCCTGGACGAGGCCGAGCGGGAACACTGGATCGCCTATTACCAGTACCTGCTCAACCCCATCTCCGACTACATCCGCACCGATCTGCCGTACGCCGACGAGCTGGTCGAGCTGGCGAAGGCTTGGCAGCCCGACCTGATGCTGTGGGACCCCACGTTCGCCTGCAGCCCGGTCGCTGCCAAGGTCTGTGGCGCCGCCCACGCCCGGCTGGCGCTGGGTCCCGACTATCTGGTGTGGAGCTTCGACCGGCTGGCGGAGCGCAGGGAGCAGCTGCGGGCCGCCGGCCTGAGCGATAGCCCGCAGGGTGACCTGCTGCGGCCGCTGGCCGAGCGGCACGGCGTCGAGGTCGACCGCGAGTTGCTATATGGACAGTGGTCGCTCGACCCCATACCGAACGGGTTGGCGCTACCGGTGAGCGGGACCCGGCTGCCGATGCGCCACGTGCCCTTCGCCGGGGTGGAGGAGTTCCCCGTCTGGTTGCATTCACGCCCGCGGCGGCCGCGAGTGGCGCTGACCCTGGGCGAGTCGACCCGCCGCTATATCAAGGGGGACTGGGGCCGTACCCCCAAAATCATCGAAGCGGTGGCGGAGATGGACGTCGAGCTTGTCGCCACGTTGAACGGTCTGCAGCTGGAGGGGATCGAACGCCTTCCGGACAACGTGCGGGTGATCGATTTCGTGCCGCTGACCCAGCTTTTGCCGACCTGTTCGGCGGTCATCCACCACGGCGGCATCGGGACGTTCGCGGCCGCCTGCGCGGCCAACATTCCGCAGATCGTGTGTGACACCGGGGAGTCGGTCATGCTGCGCCCAGTCGAGGTCGATCCGCGCACCATGCAGGACGGCACCTACCGGATCGGCTTCGAGTTCGGGGTGAGCGAGGAGGTCGTTGAAACCGTCACCACGTGGCAGCTGCCCGCCAAGAAGCTTGAGGCCACCCCCACTTCGGAATACGTGGTCAGCCGGGGCGCCGGGGAGCGGCTGGACCACCACCGCCAGTCGGCCGGAGAAATCCGCAAGATGATCGCCGATGTGCTGTTCGACGAACGGTACCGTGCGGGCGCTCAGGCGGTGTTCGACGACTGGCTGGCCATGCCGAGCCCGGCCGCGATCGTCCCGCAGTTGGAGCGGCTGACGGCCGAGCACCGTCGCCACTGAACGACCGCCGGCGGCAGGGAGGATCGATGCGTGAGCCCACAATCGGCCGGCTGGCCGTGCCCGGCGCCGAACTGCACTACGAGGTCCGCGGCGCCGGTCCGCCCCTGCTCATCATCCCCACCGGCAACGGCGACGCGACACCGTTCGAGCCGCTGGCCAACCTGATCGCCGACCGGTACACGGTTATCACCTACGACCGGCGCGGCTTCTCCCGCAGCCCGCTGCTGAGCCGGGTTGAGACGCACCGCCGGCTGGCCGACGACGTCGCCGACGCGCGCCGGTTGCTGGAACGGCTGGCCGGCACCCACGCCTACGTCTTCGGCAGCAGCTCCGGCGCGATCATCGCGTTGGCCCTGCTGGAACACCATCCGCGGCACGTGCGAGCCCTCGTCTGCCACGAGCCGCCGCTGGCGTCGGTCCTGCCCGACGCGACGCGGTGGCTCGACTTCTACGCGGACCTCTACATCGTCTACCGCGACCGCGGCCCGGACGAGGCTCGCCGGATGTTCCGCTCCCGGATGGGCATGCAAGAGTCCACCCGGCCGCCCAAGGCGTTCGAGCAGCCGCCCGCGCGGCTGGCGGAGATGCTGGATCGGTTGCGGCGCAATCAGGTTTTCTGGTTCGAACACGAGATCCGTACCTACCCGGCCTACCGTCCGGACCTCGCCAAGCTGGCCGAGGTGGCGGACCGGCTGATCCTGGCCGGCGGCAACACCTCCCGGGAACACTTCCCCTACCGCCCCAACGTCGCGCTGGCCGAACGGCTCGGGCTGCCCATGTGGCACCTGCCGGGTGGGCACGTCGGTTACGTGACCCACCCGGTCGAGTTCGCCGCGGCGCTCACCGGCCGGCTGCCCTCGCCCTGAGGGCCTTCTTGTCCGGCTTGCCGATCGGGGTGTGCGGAAGTTCGTCCACCAGCTCCAGCCGCTCGGGCAACTTGAACACCGCCAGCCCTCGCGCGGTGAGCGCCTCGCGGATCGTGTCCAGCGTGGGCCGGGATCCGGGATGCGGCCGGACGAACGCGCAAACCCGTTCTCCCACTTCGGGATCGGGGATCGCCACCGCAGCCGCCTCAGCGATCCCGGGTAGTTCCTGCATGAGCGCCTCGATCTCGCCGGCCGAGATCTTCTCGCCGGCCCGGTTGATCAGATCCTTGACCCGGCCGCACACCACGACGTACCCGTCGGGCGTGATCCGTACGAGGTCGCCGGTGCGGTACCAGCCGTCGGCGGTGAACGACACCTGGTTTTGCACGAGCGCGCGGAAGTAACCGCGTGGCGTATACGGCCCACGGGTGAGCAGTTCCCCGACCTGGCCGGGGGCCACCGCGTGGCCGTCGGGATCGACCACCCGCAGCTCGTCGTAGGGGCTGATCGGCCTTCCCTGTGTGGCGTGGGCGATGGCGTCGGGGGCGTCGAGCGGCGTGTAGCAGACAAGGCCCTCCGCCATGCCGTAAACCTGCTGTATCCGGCAGCCCAGTGCGGGCCCGATGCGGGCCGCGACCTCGGGCGCCAGCATTGACCCTCCAATGTGGATATATTGCAGGGTGGTCAGGTCGTGCCGGTTTCGTCCGGCCGCTTCCAGCCACTTCAGCGCCACCGCGGGCACCGCGGAGGTGACGGTCACTCTCTCGGCCTCGATCGTCTCGAACACCGCATCGGGCCGCGGGGAGGGCAGCATGACGACCCGGCCGCCCGCATACAGCGCGCCCAAGATGCCCGGGTTGGCCAGCGGAAAGTTGTGCCCCGCGGGGAGGACGGCCAGGTAGCGCGTCTCCGGTCCGAAGCCGCAAGCTTCGACGGCGCGGCGGATGTTGTACGCGTAGTCGTCGTGGGTTCGGGCGATCACCTTCGGTATGCCGGTGGTACCCCCGGAGAGCAGGAACACCGCCACGTCGGCGGCGCCGGGATGGCACGCGTCGAACCGGTCCCGGCGCGCGGCGGCGTCCCGTTCGCCGGCATCGCGGAGCACGGCCCGCACGTCAACGCTGCCGGGATACACCTCGTCGCCCACGACCAGCACATGTGCCGGGCCCGGCAGGCCATCGGCGACGTCACGGGCGAGCCGCTGATGGTCGTACCCGCGCCAGCGGTCGGGAACAAGCACCGCTTTCGCCCCCACATGCGCCCCGACGGCCGACAGCTCGTACTCGCGATGTGCGGGCAGCATCATCACGGGTACGACGCCGGACCGGAAACACGCGAACGTGGCGACCACGAACTCCCAGCAGTTCGGCAACTGGACGATCACCGTGTCGCCCGGGCCCAGCCCCAGCCCGGCGAGTTCGGCGGCCAAGCGGTCCGCGGCGATCGCGAGGTCGCGATAGGACAGCCGGCGGTCCCCGTCGACCACCGCTATCCGGTCCCCGCGCTGCTCGGCCCACTCCCACAGGTAGGAACCCAGCGTCCGCCCGCGCCAGCAGCCCGCTACGCGGTACGCGTACGCCAGGTCGGCCGGCCAAGGCACCACCCCGTCGCGGATCACTTTGTGCTCCCTTCGATCTGTTCGCCCAACCATCCGGCGATCGCATTGACGGTCGGTCGATCCCACAGCAGGGTGGCCGGGATCTGTTGCCGGAACGTCCGTTCCAGCGCGCGCCGGATGCGTACCGTCATCACCGAGTCGACGCCGATCTCGACCAGCGGCCGGCGCGGATCCACCTCGCCCGCCGTGAGTCCGGTCTCGGCGGCAACCTTCCGGCCGACCTCCTCGGCCAGGAAGGCGGATAAATCCGCTCCCGTCAGATCCGCCCACGCCACGGCCTCGGAGGTCGCGGGGCGCTCACCGGCCGGTAGCTCGGACAGCAGCGGCAGCCGGCGCTCACCCGGCTCCTGGGGCAGGGTGCGCAGCACCGCCGCGTACTGCAGGCCGTGCCGCTCGGCGAACTCCCACGCCTGGAACGCCTCCGCCCGGCCGATGTCGGCGACGCCACGGGCAGCCAGCTCGGCGTCGATCACTTCCGATGAGGTCGACATGCCCAGCCCGCGCCATGACGTCCAGCCGAGGCTGATGGTGCCGGTGTCGCCGGCCCGGCGGCGATGCGCGGCAAGCGCGTCCAGAAAGGCGTTGCCGGCGGCGTAGCTTGCCTGACCCGGCAGGCCGAGCAGCTGGCCGCAGGAGGAGAACAGCACGAAGAAATCCACGCTGCCGGGCGGGAACAGCCGGTGTAACGCCAGCGCGCCGGCCACCTTGGGCCGCAGCACCCGGCGTAGCGACTCCTCGTCCAGGGCGCGCACCGTCCGGTTGTCGAGCACTCCGGCCGCGTGGACCACACCCCGGATCGGCGGAAGCCCGGGCGCTGCCACGGACAGCTGACGGGCCACCATATCGGGATCGGTGACGTCCACGGCGACGGGGACGACGGTGACACCTTGCCGCTCAAGCGATCTGACCGCCGCGACCTGTGACAGCACCGTGCGGTCGGTCAGCGAGTCCCACGTATCACGTGGCGGCAGGCCCCGGCGTCCGGCGAGCACCACCCGCCGCATTCCGCGCTCCGCCAGCCAATGCGCCACCTCCAGCCCGAGCGCGCCCAGACCGCCCGTGATCAGGTAGGTGGCGTCGGGGCGGCAACCCATGGCCGGGCGCACCGGCTCGCCGGCCACCCGGGTCAGCCTGGGCACGGCCGGCGCGCCGTCGCGTACCGACACGACATCCTCGCCCCGAACGGTGCCGATGACGTCCAGGAGGCCGTCGATGTCCTGCCCGGACGGTCCAATGTCGACGGTGCCACCCCAGAACTCGGGATGCTCGCCCCCGATGATCCGGCCCAGTCCCCAGAGGGCGGCCTGCCCCAGGGCAGCCGGGTCGGCCGCGTCCCTCACGCCCTGGGTGACGCACCACAACGGTGCCGCGCGGGTGTTGGCAAGCCACTGCGCCGCGCGTGTGAGCAGCCATGCGCCGGCAAGGGCGGTATCGGCGACGCCCTCGCCGTCCACTTCGGACGGTGGGACGACCAGGACCGCGGTGTCGTTGCCGAAACCGCGCTCCGGCAGCTCTTCCGGGGTGGCGAAGGTGTGGACCGGAAAGCTCTTGCGGCCCAGCCGTTGGGCGAGGCTGTCGCGCAGCGCCCCGGCGGGTCCGACCAATGCAACGCCCGAGAAAGGATGTCTTTCCCTGGTACCGCGTACCGGCCGCCAGTCGATCCCGTGCACCAGGCTGCGCGGGCCTGTCGTGCCATCGGCACCGGGCTCCAGGGCCGCGTATCTGACACCGGCAAGCCGGCCCAGCCGATGACCGTCCATATCGGATAGTAGGAGATCGACCGTGTCGTCGCCGGTGACCCGGACGTCAACGATTGCCCGCACGGGCGGGTCCGGCCGCAGAGTCACGCGGCCGATGTGTGCCGGCATCCGCAGGGCCGCCCGCCCCGGCAGCGCCACGGAGGCGGCCGACAGCGCGGCGTCGAGCAGCGGCGCCCAGTTGACCGGCTGATCGCCGACCCGGATCACCAGTCGCAGCAAGCCTTCCCAGCGCCGGATCTGCTCGACCGTCCAAACCAGACCCATGCCTGCCACCCCGACCGCGGCCAGGCGGTCTACGACGAACTCGTTCGGCAGCGGCTCACCGCGACCGTCTGGGGCCTGCGCCCAACGGCCGGAGACGAACCGGTCCGGTGTCACCGCCGCCGTGGCATGGGTGACCCAGCCCTGCTCGTCCGGCTGCTCACCGGTGATCCGCGACGCCAGCCGCAGCGCGCCGCCTTGCCGGATCACCTGCACCTCACGGGCGTGGGTGACGCTGATGGGTACCCGAAGAAGAACATCGGTGATGCCGGAATCGGCAGCCGCCGCCAACAGCGTGTTAAGCACCACGGCGGCGGGCACGGTCTCCGTCCCGAGGATCTGATGGTCGCCGGGATAGGGGCGGGAGTGCCGGTCCAGCACGGTCTGCCAGACCTGGATGGGGCTGGTGGCCGCCACGCTGGTCCATCCACCCAGGAGGGTGTGGCCGGCCGGGTCGTGCGGCGCAATGGCGTTGCGGGCCACCGGCTCCGGCGCCCAATGGGGCTGACGTTGCCATACCGTCGTGGGCAGATCCGCAAGCGCGCCGCCGGGCCACATCGCCGACCAGTCCACGTCCGCGCCGTGGCAGTGCAACCGGCCCAGGTTGAGATAAAGCGTCTCCCGCTCGGGCTGGTGGCGGCGCAGCGAGTGGGTGACGTAGGCGTCGTCAACGCCAAGGGACTCCAGCGTCTCGTTGAGGGACTGCTCCACCACAGGGTGCGGGGAAACCTCCAGGAACAACCGGTATCCGTCCTTGGCCGCCGCGGTGACGGCCTGGGCGAACCGGACCGGCCGGCGCAGGTTGGCCGCCCAGTAGGCGCCGTCGCGCGGCGTTTCGCAGCAAGGATCGCGCAACACGGTGCTGTAGACGGGAAGTCGCGCTGGGCTCGGCGACAGGCCGGCCGCGGCGGCGGCGAGCGCGCCGGTGATCGGATCCATGTGCGGGCTGTGGAACGCCACATCGGAGGCGACCGGGCGGACTGTGAGTCCGTCCGTCCGCCAGCGCTCGGTGAGCTCCTGTACGGCTGTCACATCACCGGAGAGCACCGAGGAGCGCGGGGAGGCGGCCACCGCCACGGTCACGTCGGTGCGCCCGCCGAGCCGCCGTTCGGCCTCCTCGGCGGCGAGGTTCACCATCACCATGGCCCCCTTGCCGGCGACTTGGCGCAGCAGAGCGGAGCGACGGCACACCAACCGGGCACCGTCGTCGAAGCGGAGCATCCCGGCCGCGACCGCCGCGGCGATCTCGCCCACCGAGTGGCCGATCACGGCTGCGGGCCGCAGCCCAGCGGCCCGCCAGACGGCATGGAGTCCCATTTGGACGGCGAAAATCAGCGGTTGCACGACGTCGACCGGGTGCGGCCCGTCGGCACCCAGCATACGGCGCGGCGACCAGCCCAGCTCTGCCAGGAACACCGGCTCCAGGCGGTCGATGACGGCGGCGAAGGCGGGATCGGCGGTGAGCAGCTGCCGGGCCATTCCGGCCCATTGCGAGCCGTGCCCCGAGAAGACCCAGACCACACCGAGGCCGGCCTCGGGTAGCACCCGGCCGGTGGCAGCCGTGGTGCCGGTCGCCGCGTACTCCCGCAGCCGGGCGATCAGCTGCGTGCGGTCGGCGGCGTAAACCGCGGCCCGGCTGGCCAGGTGGGTCCGGCGGCGCGCAAGCGTGTGCCCCACGTCGGTCAGCCCTATCGTGGCGTCCCGTGCGAGCCGGTCGGCCAGGCGCTGGGCCAACTGCATGACGGCTCGGTCGCCGGCTCCCGACAACGGGTACAGGCCGGGACGGTCGGGATTGGACACCGATGCGGCCTCCTCCGCCTGTTCGACGATGACGTGCGCTATCGTGCCGCCGTAGCCGTAGCCTGAAACCCCGGCGCGTCTTGGCCCGTCGCCGTGATCGGGCCACGGCGTCGTTTCGGTGACCACGCGCAGACCGGCGGTATCCCAGGGGATGGCGGGATTCGGGGTCGTGACGTTGATGCTGGGTGGGATCTGCCCGTACCGCAATGCCAGCACGGTCTTGATCAGGCCGGCCACGCCCGCACCGGCCTCCAGGTGCCCGATGTTTGGCTTGACCGAGCCGATCAGCAGCGGCCGTCCCGCCGGGCGAGTGCGCCCGAGGACCTCGGCGATCGCGCCCGCCTCCAGCGGATCACCGGCCCGGGTGCCCGTGCCGTGCGCCTCAACATAGTCCACTGTGGACGGATCGATCCCGGCGTCGGCATAGGCCCGCCGCATCAGGTGTGCCTGGGCCGGGCCGCTGGGCGCCATGATGCCGTTGGTGCGCCCGTCCTGATGTACTGCGCTTCCCCGGACCACCGCCAGGATCCTGTCCCCGGCGCGTCGCGCATCGGCCAGCCGCTTGAGCACGACGACCCCGCCGCCCTCACCGCGCCCGTACCCGTCCGCCTTGGCGTCGAAGGACTTGCTCCGCCCATCCGATGCCGTGGCGCCCGCCGCGTCGAGCACCAGCGACAGTCCCGGCGCCGCCATCACCAGCACCCCACCGGCCAGGGCCACCGCGCACTCACCGGCGCGCAGCGCCTGGGCAGCCAGGTGGATCGCCACCAGCGACGAGGAGCAGGCGGTGTCGACGGCGATGCTCGGGCCGCGCAGATCGAGCACATAGGACACCCGGTTGGCCACGGCGCAGTAGGCGCCGCCGATCCCGGTCCAGGCCTCGATGCGCGGCAGGTCCTCGAGCAACCGGCGGCCGTAGTCGTCCGCGCCGACGCCGATGAATACCCCGGCATCCGACCCGGCGAGGTGATGCGGCGGGATTCCCGCGTGTTCCAACGCCTCCCACGCAAGTTCAAGCACGATCCGTTGCTGCGGATCCATGAGCGCGGCCTCGCGCGGGGTGATGTCGAAGAAGTCGGCGTCAAAACCCTTGACGTCGCTGAGGAACGCGCCCCGCCGGGTCACCCCGCGCATCGCCGCGGCGTCCGCCGGGCTGCGCGAGGCGTACCAATCCCAGCGTCCTGGCGGTAGCTCGCCGATGGTGTCCCGGCCCTCACACAGCAGCTGCCAGAAGCTGTTCAGCGAGTCGATGTCTCCGGCGAACCGGCATGCCATGCCGACGATGGCGATCGGTTCCGGTGCGTTGCCGAGCATGACGGCCCTCCTTCGCCGCTACCGGTGGCCGACGACGAGCGCGTGGCTGAAGCCCAGATCCTGATGGCATTCGACCCGGGAGAATCCCGCGTCGAGAACCGCCCGTCGCACATCGGCGGGGGAGTAGGCCATGCCCTCGCCCGAGGCGATGGTCAGGAAGTACGGCGAGACGAGCCCCGCGGTCAGCGAGCCGGTGCCCGCGTCGTCGGAGACGAAGCTGTAGACCAGGCATACCCCGCCGTCGGCAAGCGCGGCATGGCACTTGCGCAGCAGCTCGGTGTTGCGCTCCGGGGACCAGATTTCAAAGATGTGGAAGTAGAGGATCGCATCCGCGCCTGTGGGCAGCGAGTCGGTGAACAGGTCACCGGGGCGGAAGTGGATCCGCTTGCACAGGTCCGGGTCATCGATGCGCTGGGCCGCGAGTTGGGTCACTGCCTCGTGGTCGAAGACGGTCACCTGTAGGTGCGGGTAGCGCCGCGCGAGCTCGATGCTGTTGGTCCCGTCGCCGCCGCCGATGTCGATGACATGTCGTACCCGGCTGAAGTCATACCGGTCGAGCATCTGGGCAAAAGCGTGCCGGGACGCGTCACTCATGTTGGCGTAGAACACTTGCTGGAGTTGCGGATGCGCGGTGAGCCGTTCGTACAGGGTCGTGCCCGGACCGCCGAGCCGGCGCAGTCCCACGTTGGTGTTGCGCCGCATCGATTCGGCGAAGTCGCCCATGCCCGCATTTATTATCCGGTCCTGGATGTCGACGAGCGGGCCGAGGAAGCGCGGGCTGGAGCGCAACAGTTTGCGCCGGACCACGTCGCTGTTGACATAGCCACCCTCCTGTATTTCCAGCAGCCGCAGGGATGCCAACCCGAGCAGCAGGATCCGGGCGGGCTGCGCATCGACCCGCAAGGCGCTCGCGACCTGCTCGACGGTCGCGGGGCCGCCGCTTTCCAGCTTTTCGAACAGGTCGAACTCCAGGGCCGTGCGGAGCAGTTCGAACGCGGTCGTGCCGTGAATGATGATCCGTAGATAGTCGGCGTCCGCAATGGTGACCTGGCCGCTGGTGGACATGGAATCTCCTTCGCCGCTCCCGATGCGCCTCAACGCAAATCGTGATCGGCGGCGGGCATCCGCGCACCTTCGTCAATGCGCTGTTGGCCGGCGACCGCGCACTGCAGAAGGTGCCCGTCGGCGGCGTTGCTGCAAGGCTCGGGTGAGGAGGAAACATGATGATGGACAACGACTTGGGGCCGCCGGCCGGACGGCGGGAATGGCTGGGCCTGGCGGTGCTGGCCCTGCCCACGATGCTCACGATGATCGATATTGGCGTGCTGTTCCTGGCCTTGCCGGCACTCACCGCCGACCTCGGCGCCACCGCCACCCAGCAGTTGTGGATCACGGACGGGTACGGGTTCCTCATCGCCGCCTTCCTGGTCACCATGGGCACGCTGGGCGACCGGTTCGGCCGGCGGAGAGTGCTGCTGGTCGGGGCGGCGGCGTTCGGGGTGCTCTCGATCACGGCCGCGTATGCGCCGTCGCCCGAGCTGTTGATCGCGACACGTGCGCTGATGGGCATCGCCGGCGCCACCATCATGCCGTCCACGCTCGCTCTGATCATGGGCATGTTCCGCCATCCGCGGCAGCGTGGGCTGGCCATCGCCGTCTGGGCCACGGCACTGACCGCCGGTGTCGCGATGGGCCCGATCCTCGGCGGCGTCCTGCTCCAGTGGTTCTGGTGGGGTTCGGCCTTCCTGGTCGGGGTGCCGATCATGCTGCTGCTTCTGGTGACCGGTCCCGCGCTGCTGCCCGACATGCGCCACCCGGGGCCGGGCCGGCTCGACCCGGTCAGCGTGGTGCTGTCGCTGGCGGCGCTGCTGCCGTTCGTCTATGGCTTCAAGGAGGTGGCGCGTTCCGGATGGCGGCCGCTTCCGGTGCTGATCGCACTGGCCGGGTTGGCCATCGGCGTGTGGTTCGTGCTGCGTCAGCGGAGGCTGGACAATCCGCTGTTGGACCTTCGGCTGTTTCGCATCCGCGCCGTCAGCGGCGCGCTGGTCCTTTCCCTGCTGGTCGCCGCGGTACAGGGCGGCAGCGGATTCTACGTCGCCCAGTACCTGCAACTGGTGGAAGAGTTGACACCGTTGCAGACCGGGCTGTGGTTGCTGGTACCCACGCTCGCCCTGATCGTGGGAATCTTTGTGAGCCAAGGGCTGGCGCAGCGCATCCGGCCGGCACAGATATTGGCGGCGGGCGTGCTGGTGGCCGCCGCGGGCATGCTCGTGCTGACCCGCGTGAGCCCAGCCTCCGGACTGCTGCCGTTGCTTTTCGGCTTCACCATCGTCTACATCGGAGTGAGCCCGATCGGGCCGCTGGTCGGCCAGCTGGTGGTCCCGGCGGCACCGCCGGGGAAGGCCGGCTCGGCCGCGTCGTTGCAATCCACCAGCGGCGAGCTCGGGACCGCGCTCGGCATCGCCATCCTTGGCAGTGTCGGGGTGGCCGTTTACCGTGGTGCGGTGGCGCTGCCGGCCGGCACGCCAGCCGGGTCCGCGGCGGGTGAGACCATGGCGGGAGCGGTTGCCACCGCCCAAAATCTGCCGCCCGAGCTCGCCTCGGCATTGCTCGATTCGGCTCGTTCCGCCTTTGCCGCCGGGCTGAACACCGCCGCCGCCATATGCGCGATCACCTTTACCGTGCTCGCGATGGTGGCCCTCGCGACCCTGCGGCGCGTGCCGCCGACGGGCGCCGCGGCACCAGGCCCGGCCACCGCACCCGCGGCGCCGCGCGAACGGAAGCTGAGCCGGCGGGGTGCATGATGGATGAGATGATCAATGTCTTCCAGCCTTCGCTCG
>NZ_QJUG01000430.1 GCF_003426775.1 Allorhizocola rhizosphaerae
GGCGGGCCGCTTCGGCCAGCGAGGTCCCGGCGGGTACCGAGAAAATGGGTTTGGCCAGGGCGATCGGATCGACCATCGGATATCTGGCCCGGACGCGGGCGGTCAGCACGGCCATGGTGGCGCCGCGCCAGATGCTGAACGCGATCCACGCGCCGATGATCAGCGAGAGCAGCTCGTACCGGCCGGACACGTACAGCCACAGCGCGACGGCAATGGTGGCCACGGCCACCACCCGCCCCGACCAACCGGCCACGAGCAGGCCCTTGTCGCGGTCGCCGCGCACGGCCCACACGGCGGCCCGCAAGGCCCGGCCACCGTCGAGCGGCCAGCCGGGCAGCGCGTTGTAGACGGCCACGATGATGTTGGCGATGGCCAGCTGGAACATGATCCCCTCGCCCACCGAGCCAGCCGGCAGCACGATCGCCGCCAGCCCGCACCCGATGCCCAGCAGCGCCGAGACGGCCGGGCCGGCCAGCGCGGTGGTCAGTTCGACCCGCGGGTTGGGCGAATCTTGATCGAACTCAGTGAATCCGCCGAGCAGATCGAGCGTGATCCCTCTCACGCCCACGCCGTGGCGGCGCGCGGTGAGCGCGTGGCCGAGCTCGTGCAGCAGGACCGAGAGCAGCAGACCCGCCACGAATCCGGCGCCCGCGAGATATCGGGCCGCACCGGCCAGGCCCAGGGACCGGCCGAGGCCGTCGCTGTACACGATGATGATGAACACGGCCAGGAAGACCCAAGAGCCGGTCAGGCGCAACGGAAATCCGAAAACCCGTCCAACTTGGAATCCCCCGGGCCGGTAATCGCTGCCGTTTGTCATGAACCGAGCTCCATACGCGCCCATGGTACGGGGTGGTTGTCGTACCCCTGCCCTAACCTCTTGCACATGACAACCGATGAGCTGTTGGGGCCGGCCCTTCCCTCGCTTTCGCCCTCGCGGGCGGCCGATTTCAAGACCTGTCCCCTGCTCTATCGGTTTCGCAGCATCGACCGGCTGCCCGAGCCGCCGACCGCGGAGAAGGCCCGGGGCACGCTGGTGCACGCCGTGCTCGAGCACCTCTTCGACCACCCGTCCGAGCAGCGCACGCTGCAGACCGCGCAGTCGCTGGTGAGCCCGCAGTGGGAGCGGCTGGTCGCCGAGGAGCCCGAGCTCGCCGCCGTGGTCACGCCCGACTTCCTCGCGTCGGCCACCGAGCTGCTGCAGGGTTACTTCGCGGTGGAGGATCCGCGCCGGTTCGAGCCCGCCGAGCGGGAGGCATTGATCGAGGCAATCATCGAAGACCAATTATTGATCCGGGGTTACCTTGACCGCCTCGACGTTTCGTCGGCCGGAGACCTGCGCGTGGTCGACTACAAGACCGGCGGCGCGCCGCGCGAGGCGTTCGAGGCGCGGGCGCTGTTCCAGCTGAAGTTCTACGCGCTGGTGCTGTGGCGCACGCGCGGCGTCGTGCCGCGGGTGCTGCGCCTGCTGTATTTGAAGGACGCCGAGGTGTGCGACTACGCGCCCGACGCCGAGGAGCTGACGCGCTTCGAGCGCACGCTCGTGGCGCTGTGGCGGGCCATCGAGGCGGCGACGGAGGCGCGCGATTTCCGCCCCCGGCCGAGCCGGCTGTGCGACTGGTGCAGCCATCAGGCCCGCTGCCCCGAGTTCGGCGGCACCCTCCCGCCGTTCCCGGAGCAACTGACCCCGGCCACCATCGACAGCCGCCAACTCAAGCAAGAAGTCGCCCAGCCGTAAGACCCGCCGCCTCCGCCAACCCCTTTCCGGTCGATCATGAACTCACGTCCATTCTCGACGGTGTCGCGTCCGAAACTTCATGATCGACCCGGCCGGTGTTGACCATAAGTTGGTGTCACGACACGCCGTCGGACATGGACGTGACCTCATGATCGACCGGAAAGGGGTTGGTGGGGGCGTGATTCACATGGACGACTTACAGTAACCTTCCAGGCGTGCCTGCCATCCCCGCCCGACTTCGAGCCGTGCTGCACGCGTCGTGGTGGACGCCTGTGCGCGCGGACGCGGCGCTGGCCGGGGCGGTGTGGGTGGTGCAGGTGCTGCTCCTGCAGATGGGCGCGGGCGAGTGGGGCGCATACACCGACGAGTTCGGGCCGCTGTGGGCGGCCATCACGCTCGCCCCGATCATCGTGCGGCGCATCTGGCTGTGGCCGGCGGTGGCCGTCACGGGCGTGTTTCTCGCGCTGGGCCTGCTGCACGAGCCGTTCTGGACCAGTCAGGGTGTGGCGCTGTGGGTGCTTGCCTACACGCTGGCGGCGTACCAGCGGTGGTGGCGCGCGGTGCTGGGCACCCTGCTGCTCTGGACGGTCAACAACCTGGTTCTGCTCGCGGTGGTCGAGAACGGGTTCGTGCGTGACGAGAACGGCAAGCAGCTGATGTCGCTGTCGTCCGGGCTACTGATCAACGTCGTGGCGATGGTCGTGATCTTCCTGATCGGGCGGACCATCATGGCCCGGCGCGAGGCGGCGCAGGTGCTGCGCGACCGCGCCGCCGAGGCGGAGGAGGGCCGGGCCGCGCACGCCGAGCAGGCCGTGGCCGAGGAGCGCCGGCGCATC
>NZ_QJUG01000431.1 GCF_003426775.1 Allorhizocola rhizosphaerae
GGAGGATGGTTTCCCGGTCGGCGTAGGTGAACGTGCCATTCTGCGGTTTGACCGCCACGATGGTCACGCCGTAGCGGGCGCGTAGTCCTGTCTGGCCCAGTGGGATGCCGACGAGTTCATGTGGTGGCCGGGTCTTGGCCATCGCTGAGGTTCCCCCTTCGGAGACTTTGCTGGCTAATCGGCTTGGCGTGCGATTTGTCCATATTGCCGGTTGTTGGAGGCCGGTGATCCCGAAGGAGCGGTGATCCGCGATGTCGGTATGGGTCCAGGATGGTTACGACGGTGCGCGCTCACCTGACACGTTGAACCCACCAGCTGCCTTGTATATATATAAATAAATGTAGGGTGGCGTCCACGGAAGTGGTGTATCAGGGTCGGGTCGTTGACTTGCCCGTAACGACATAGACGGTCATCGGATTGATCCTTCGAGAACGACCAAGATCTTGAAGGAGAGAAACCGATGACCGCACCCAACAGTGTGGACGTTGCCGCTGTGCTGCGCCAACAGGTGGCCGAGGGTCACCCCGACGTGTTGCGGACAATGATCACCGCGTTCGCCAACGCGCTGATGTCCGCCGACGCCGACGCCCTCTGCGGGGCCGACTACGGCCAACGCTCCGATGAGCGCACCAACCGCCGAAACGGTTACCGTACAAGGGAATGGGACACCCGAGCCGGCACCGTCGAGTTGCAGATCCCGAAGCTGCGGCAAGGCTCGTATTTCCCGGACTGGCTGCTGACTCACCGGCGCCGCGCCGAGCAGGCCCTGGTCACCGTGGTGGCCACCAGCTATCTGCTCGGGGTCTCGACGCGGTGGGTGGAGAAGCTGGCCGAGCAGCTGGGCGTGACCCGGCTGTCCAAGAGCCAGGTTTCGGAGATGGCCTCGCACCTGGACGCGCAGGTGGAGGCGTTTCGCAGCCGGCCGCTGGACTCGGGCCACTACACGTTCGTGTCGCTGGACGCGTTGACGATGAAGGTCCGCGAGAACGGCCGCACGGTCAACGTCGCCTGTCTGGTCGCGGTCGGGGTCAACGTTGAGGGCTACCGGGAAGTGCTGGGCCTGGATGTCGTCTCCGACGAGGACGGCGCCGGCTGGCTGGCCTTCCTGCGCAGCCTCACGGCCCGTGGCCTCAAGGGCGTCAAGCTGGTCATCTCCGATGCCCACCGTGGCCTGGTCAACGCCATCGCCGCCACGCTGCCCGGTGCGGCGTGGCAACGCTGCCGCACCCACTACCTGCGCAACCTTTTGACGAAGGTGCCCAAGTCTGCGCAGCCGTGGGTGGCCACCATGGTGCGCACCATCTTCGACCAGCCCGACGCCGCCGAGGTCCGCGCCCAGTTCGCCAGGGTGGTGGACACCATCGGCGCCAAGTATCCCGATGCAGCGTCTCTGGACGATGCACGCGAAGACCTGTTGGCGTTCAACAGCTTCCTGCACGAGATCTGGCGCCAGATTTGGAGCAACAACCCGCAGGAGCGTCTCAACAAGGAGATCCGCCGCCGCACCGACGTCGTCGGAATCTTCCCCAACCGTGGCGCGATCGTCCGCCTCGTCGGTGCGGTCTTGGCCGAGCAAACCGACGAGTGGACCGAGCAGCGGCGATACATGGGTATCGAACTGCTCGCCAAGGCCCGCAAGGAGACCATCGAAGACCAACAACACACCGAAGCCGTGGCGCAGCCTCAACCCGAGCTGACCGCCGCCTAAACTCCCATCAGGATCAGCCGGTGATCGTCGTGTCGTACACCATCACCATGGACGTGACCGTATGTAGTGGCAGAACTACCACGGCTTTGGATCAATCACCCCGCACTCACGCCCGTCAGCGCCCGGCAATCGTCGCGTCTTGCGCCTCCTGCAGAAGACCGAAGTCGAAGCGGACTACAACAGACCGGCCATGGGCGAAGCGCGGCTCGTCCATTACACCCGAGTAGGTCTCGCTAAACGAGAATTCGTCAATTAATTCGTGCGTCCTCAGCGCAGCCAAGACCTCTTCTTTGACAAATCGCCAAGGCTGGAGATCGTCAAATGTCTCAATCATAGGGGTACTTTGATCCATTGGACGTGCCATATGTTGGCCCCACACCACGCCAGTTGGAGTCACGTTGATGACGTAATGAAGGCCAACAAATACAGGTAGCTGAAACGCGAACGCTCTTGATCCGGCAAAGCTTTCGGAAAACGGTTCCCCGGGCAACGGTCGAGATAATTCAGTACTCGGCTCGCCCAATATTGACAACTCAAGTTCGATCAGATGTCCGGGCCGAAACAACCCGACACGTTCGGCGTTATTAAGCGTCGTTCTAGCTTCATCCGGCGTCGCCCGCAACTCGTCAAGCGCGTCCATCACCCTCCGCGATAGAGGCATGGTCGCCAATATATGCAGCTGATATTCTCGAAGGCCAAACTCGATCATTATCGTAGATCACCTAATACGGCAGTCACGGGTTATGGCTTGACCAGGTTGATTCGAGTTGGTGCCGGCGTTTGTAGTGGCTGGCGCGTGCTCGGGCTTGGTGGTGTCGGCGCCAGGCGGACCAGTGTTGTATCCGGGTGAGGTCGGCGGGTCGGG
>NZ_QJUG01000432.1 GCF_003426775.1 Allorhizocola rhizosphaerae
GGAACAACGCCGTCTCCACCGCAAACAACGCCGGCTGAGTAAACCCCGTCTGCTCCAACCCCACCCCGGACGCGATCACCTCCCGCAACGCCGGATCCAACACCGCACAGACTTCATCGAAGGCCTCCCGAAACACCGGAAACACCCGCGCCAGCTCAAGACCCATCCCCGCCCGCTGCGCACCCTGACCGGTGAACAGCACGGCGACCCGGCCCGCGCTGCGGTGCCCCGCGGTAGCCCCTACGCCGGTGTCGCCGCGGGCGAGCAGCGCGAGAGCTTCAAGCAGGGCGCGGTGGTCTCTGCCGTATGCGACCGCGCGGTGGTCGAGCCGTGCCCGGGTGTGAGCCAGCGACCAGCCGACCGCGACCGGGTCGGCACCGGCGGCGACCGCCGCATGCAGGCGCTCGGCCTGTGCCCGCAGCGCTTCAGCGGTACGCGCCGACAGCACCCACGGCACGACCGAAGGCGCCGGGTGTATGGGCCTGGCCGCCGGTGTGAGGGCTTCCTCGAGGATGACGTGGGCGTTGGTGCCGCTGATGCCGAACGCGGACACCCCGGCCCTGCGCGGCCGGTCGCCGCGGGGCCACGGCCTGGACTCGGTGAGCAGCCGCACGCCACCGCGAGCCCAATCCACGTGCGGGGTGGGGGCGTCCACGTGCAGGGTGCGCGGCAGCGATTCGTTTGCCAGCGCCTGCACCACCTTGATCACACCGGCGACGCCCGCGGCGGCCTGAGTGTGACCGAGGTTGGACTTGATGGACCCCAGCCACAGCGGTTCGTCGCGGTCCCCGCCATACGTCGCGATCAGTGCGTCGGCTTCGATCGGATCGCCGAGCACCGTCCCGGTACCGTGCGCCTCCACCAGGTCCACATCGGACGGTGACAAACCGGCTGACGCCAGCGCCTGACGGATCACCCGCTGCTGCGCCGGACCGTTCGGCGCCGTCAAACCGTTCGACGCCCCATCCTGATTCACTGCAGACCCGCGCAGTACCGCCAAAATCTCATGCCCCTGGCGACGGGCATCGGACAGCCGCTCGATCAGCAGCATTCCGATGCCCTCGGCCCAGCCGGTGCCGTCGGCCCCAGCGGAGAAAGCCTTGCACCGACCATCGGGCGCCAGCCCACGCTGCCGTGCGAACTCCACGAACCCAAACGGCGTGGACATGACCGTGACGCCGCCCGCCAAGGCCAGCGAGCACTCCCCCGCACGGAGGGCCTGCGCGGCCAAATGCAACGCCACCAACGACGACGAGCACGCCGTGTCCAAAGTGATCGCCGGACCGGTGAAGCCGAACGTATACGAGATCCGCCCGGACGCGACGCTGGCCGCGTTGCCGGTGCTGATGAAGCCCTCCAACGGTTCCGGGTCCTGCATCAGCAGGAGCGGATAGTCCTGCCCGTTGCCGCCGACGAACACGCCCACGTCCGAGCCGCGCAGCGCCGACGGGTCGAGTCCGGCCCGTTCCAGCACCTCCCACGTGAGTTCCAGCAGTAGCCGCTGCTGCGGGTCCATGGCCAGCGCCTCGCGCGGCGAGATGCCGAAGAAGGCAGCGTCGAAAGTGTCTGCCGCGTCAAGGAATCCGCCGGTGTTCGCGTACGTGTGACCGGGGCGGCCAGGATCGGGATGGTACAAGTCTTCAGGCCAGCCGCGGTCCTCGGGGAACCCGCCAATGGCATCCTTGCCGTCAGCGACCAAGCGCCACAGGTCTTCCGGCGAGGCGACGCCGCCCGGGAAACGGCAAGCCATCCCGACGATGGCGACCGGTTCCGTCGCGGCCTGGACCAGCTGCTGGTTTTGCTGCCTGAGCCGTTCGTTTTCCTTCAGCGCGGCGCGCAATCCCTCGACGAGCTGTTCCATCGAGGCGGCCATCAGCCGGCCGCACTCTCGGTCGCCAGCCGCAGCAGGCTATCGACGTCCATCTCGTCGATGGAATTTGATTCATCTGGTACCGGATCGCCGAGCCGCAACAACAGGTCGAGTAGCCCGGATTGGCGCAGCCGCGTCATCGGCACGGTGGCCAGCAGCTCACGCACCGCTGCCTCCTGCGGATCGGCGGCGGCGGTCCTGGCCGACGGGGCGAGCTCAGCCACGAGGTAGGCGGCCAGCACTGTCGGCGTTGGATGGTCGAACACCAGCCCCGCGGGCAGGGTCATCCCGGTGGCGGCGGCGAGCCGGTTGCGCAGATCAACCGAGGCCAGCGAATCGAAGCCGATCTCCTTGAAGGCACGTTCCGGGTCGACCGCCTCCGGGCCGGGGTGCCCCAGCACGACCGCGACCTCGGTGCGAACCAGGTCGGTGAGCAGTCGCAGCGCCTCGTGCGCGGGCAGCGCCGCGACACGTGCGGCCAGCGGCACGGCGTCTGCGCCGTGGGAGGCCGTCCGGCGCGTGGCCGTGCGGACCAGTCCGCGCAGCAGCGGCGGGACCGTGACCCTATCCTGGCCGTGCAGCGCGCGCAGATCCAGCCGGACGGCCGCCAGTAGCGGCTCCGCCCGGCCCAGCGCCGTGTCGAACAGGTGCAGGCCCTGCTCGGCGTCCAATGGCACGATGCCCGCGCGGGCCAGC
>NZ_QJUG01000433.1 GCF_003426775.1 Allorhizocola rhizosphaerae
GGGCCGTGGCCATCCACCCCCTGGCCGTCATCGTCGCGATCGCCGCCGGAATCGTCCTGGCCGGAATCGTCGGCGCGCTGATCGCCGTGCCCATCGTCGCCATGCTCAACACCGCCATCGGCCACCTCGGAAAGCGCCGGCCCTCACCACCGGACTCGGTGATCATCAGTGCTGATCCAAATCCCTAGCTTCACCAACTCCCCGACAGTCGACTGAACCCATGGTCCGCTGAACAACATTAAGGCGTATCCTGCATAGGACACGGCACGCTGCTCCGGACCCTGGTGGCACCATCGAGCCCGTGTCCCTCGACTGAGGGAGAAGATCATGGGTCCGACCAGCACTATCGTCCTTCGACCCCTTGCCGTGCCGACCCCCGGCGTGGGCAAGGCACAACAACGCCCCACCATCGCCCACGATGCGAACCAACGCGCTGCCCTGGTCACGGCGCACATGCCAATGGCCGCCCGGATCGCACGTGGCTTCGCCGGCCGCGGCGAAGAACTCGACGACCTGACCCAGGTCGCCATGCTCGCACTGGTCAAAGCGGCCACGAGGTTCAACTCAGCCCGTGGTGTGGACTTCCCGAACTACGCCTACCCGTGCATCGTCGGCAGCCTGAAGAAACACTTCCGCGACAACGGATGGAGCCTGCACATCACCCGCCGCATGCAGGAACTTCACCTGCAAACCAGCCAGGCCATCCCCGGCCTGACCCAAACACTGGGCCGCGTCCCCACCATCACCGATCTGGCCGTCCACTTACATCTGTCCGAACAAGACACCCGCGACGGCGTCCACAGCCGCCTGGCCTACACCACCCGCTCGCTGAACACACCGGCAGCTGTGGGCGAGGACACCGAACTCGGCGAGCTCCTGGGCGACTTGGACGCACGGCTGGAGTCGGTCACCGACCGGCACCTGCTCAGCCAGTGCCTGGACCTGCTTCCCAGCCGCGAGCAAAACATTCTGCGGCTGCGGTTTGGCCACGGGCTGTGCCAGCGTGAGATCGCCGAGCAGCTTGGCATCTCCCAAATGCACGTCTCTCGGCTGATCGCCCGCTCCCTCGCCACGCTGCGCGTCGGCATCATCGCCCACGCGTAACAGCCGCGTTGCCCGGCCGCGTCATCGACCGGGCAACGCACCAGACCTTCAGTACTTGCCTGCATCGCGAGCTGTATTGCCGTTGCGGCAACATATTCCACGCTCACCGGTGACCGTATGTTGTCCGAAGCTGTTGACTGGCAACGTCACCGTGTCGATGGTGGTCGTGGGGAATCGTCGTACGCGCGGGAAACGTCGCGTGGCGCGCGTGGTGCCGTGGGGGCGCGGCGGCGGTTCCAGAAGTAGAAGAACAGGGCCAGCCCGGCCACGCCGGCGGCCATGAGCACCCAGCCGACCGCTTTGAGGTCCAGCCCGCCGACCGTCCAGTCGACCGCGAACGTCAGGATCGCACCCAACGCGAGAAGAAATATGCCAACTCCAATACCCATACCGCCGGTTTGCCCCACACTCCAGTCTTCAGGCACCGCACACCATGCCAACCTGTGCACACTGTGCGAACCACTCTGTCGAGGTCACCCAACCAGCCAGCTTGGACTGACGCGCGCGAACAGATCGTGCACAGGCCACATCGCATGGTGCGTCGCCGGGACGGCGCGGCCTGTGCCGCACCGATGGCCAAAAGTGCGCGGCAATCCACCCAGCGGCCTGGCAGGTTCGTTCCGCCCGTGTGCTGATCCTGCGTGGCCGCTATCACCTTTACCGGATCGCGGGCATGGTCATGTTGGTAGCCGGGTCCTGGGCCGGATGAACGCACCGCGGTCGGCATCTTTCGCGCCCACTTCGGAGTCGATTGGCACAACCCAAATCTGGATCGCCGCGCGCTGGTCCAGATTGGACACAGCCGATCTCGGGTAACAGACCCTTGGCCCCTGAGATATTTCGCCCCTGAAGGAGCACCTCCAGTGATCGCCATTCTCGCCGCAGTACTGTTCGGGCTCGCGCTTTTGCTCCAGTTGACCAGCACGAGCTTCGGCACCGTCATCACCGCCGCCACCCTGACCACCGCCGGGTTGCTATGTGTGGCCTTACATCTGGCCGGCGTCGCCACCGCCATTCCCCGCTACCGCCGCCGATGAGATAGCGATGTGCTGCCCACGACGGCTGTCGCAACATGTTCGACAAAAGGCAGAGGCTCAGCCGTAGAGACGCCGGCCATGGTCCCGCACCGTCAGGGCCATGGTCCCGCACCGTCAGGGCGCCGTGGGGACACGCTCACGTTCAGCCCAGGTCTGGTCAAGCCATGAAGCTGCTGTCGCTCGACCACCGTGACCGGCTGGCCACCACACCGCAGATCAACCCCTACCAGGAGGCACCATGCGCATCGGAGCAGTCATCGCCGTCATTTGGCTGATCATCGGCCTGGTAGCGGCGGGCCAGCGCGGATACTTCAGCGGCTCGGAGAAAAACTGTGCCGACGCCGGAAACACCATTCTCACCGTCATC
>NZ_QJUG01000434.1 GCF_003426775.1 Allorhizocola rhizosphaerae
CCCGGCCACGCAACCGCGCGTGACCGTCGACGAGGAGCCACCGCCCGACGACGAGGCCCCGCCCGACCCCGAGTTCGACGGCCCGGTCTATGAGGGGTTCGACCCGGGTGACGAGCCCGACCCCGACACTGATTCACTTGCCGTGAAGCAAACCAGCGAGGAGCAGGCACTGGAGTCCCTTCGCCAGAGCTTCAACCTCGAAAAGATCGCCGACAACGGCCGCTGACTTCAGGGAGCATGCGATGCGTCCGGGTGGACAGCCCAACTTGCAGAAGTTGATGAAACAGGCACAGCAGATGCAGCAGCAACTCGCCGAGGCCCAGGCGGCGCTCGCCGAGACCGAGGTGACCGGCACGGCCGGGGGCGGCCTGGTGACCATCACCGCCTCGGGCACGGGCGAGTTCCGCCGGGTCGCCATCGACCCCAAGGCGGTCGATCCCGACGACGTCGAGACCCTCGAAGACCTCGTGCTGGCCGCGATCACCAACACCAACGAGGAGATCCGCAAGCTCACCGAGCAGAAGATGGGCCCGCTGTCGTCCGGCCTCGGCGGCATGGGCCTGCCGTTCTGAGGCGATTGTGTACGAGGGAGCCATCCAGGATCTGATCGACGAGCTCGGCCGGCTGCCCGGCATCGGGCCCAAGAGCGCGCAGCGCCTGGCCTTTCACGTGCTGTCCGCCGACACGACCGACATCAAGCGGCTCGCCGCCGCGCTGACCCGGGTCAAGGAGGAGGTGCGCTTCTGCTCGACCTGCTACAACGTGGCCGAGGCCGAGCAGTGCCGCATCTGCCGCGACCCGCGCCGGCGCGACGACGCCCTGTGCGTGGTCGAGGAGCCCAAAGACGTGATCGCGATCGAGCGCACCAACGAATTCCGTGGGAGATACCACGTGCTCGGCGGGGCCATCAACCCGCTCGAAGGGATCGGCCCAGACCAGCTGCGCATCCGGGAGCTCATGGCCCGGCTGAGCTCGGGTGACGTGAGCGAGCTCATCCTCGCCACCGACCCCAACACCGAGGGCGAGGCCACGGCCACCTATCTGGCGCTTATGGTCAAGCCCATGGGCATCACCGTGTCCCGGCTCGCCAGCGGCCTGCCCGTGGGTGGCGACCTCGAATACGCCGACGAAATCACCCTCGGCCGCGCCTTCGAGGGCCGCCGCAAGCTCTAACCCGGAAGTAGACCTACTTCCTCCCGGTTAGGGCCCGCTTTCGCCGTCCCGGCGACGCACCATGCGATGTGGCCCCTACTTCCTCCCGGTTAGGGCCGCTTTGCAAAGGCGACCGGGATTAACCGTTCTCCCCACACGCGACGCAACCAGGATCGCCGGCCCATCCCCTCTTAGGGGAGCTGACGGACCGGCGATCCGGGCTGGAAATGCTTCAGCCCTGGTCGGTTGACCAGGGCTTCAGTGAGCGGAGGATACGAGATTCGAACTCGTGAGGGTTTTATCCCAACACGCTTTCCAAGCGTGCGCCCTAGGCCTCTAGGCGAATCCTCCGTCGAGAAGGATAGCGGCCGCACAGGGTCTTCGCACAACCAGGTACAGTTGCGTAGCCCCCGTGCGGCGGCACCCTGTGAACCTCCCCAGGGCCGGAAGGCAGCAAGGATAAGCAGGCTCTACCGGGTGCACGGGGGCCCGCAACCCCATCCCCCCAAGGGTGGGGTTTTTGTGTTCTCTTAACGGGGGAGGCACCGATGCTGCGAGCTTTTCTGCCCGGCGGCACGCGCGAGGAGGCCAAGCGGCGTGGCGTCGGCCGAGGCGGGCGGGTGGTTGATACGAGGCTGGCCGCGGGCGTGATGCTCGGCGTCGTCACCGTGCTCATGCTTTCGGCCTGTGCGCAAACTCACCTTGGCCCGACGGCGTCACCGCCCACCGAGGAACGGATCCCGGTCGTACACGCGGACGGACTGGCCGACGTGCCCATCGGCGCGGCGCGCGCGGAACTGGAACGCCACCTCAATCACGGCCTCCCCGGGTGCAACACTCAGCTGGCCCAGTATCCGCAGGGCAGCCTCGTCTTCACGGACGAGGGCCGGCTCGTGCTGCTCTGGTTCGAACGGCCGCTCCGCACGCCGCACGGAGTCTCGACCGGTACCCCCTTGAATGAAGTAAAAAAGATCTACCCGAGCGCACAGGAGCTCAATGCGCCGGAGGGCAGCTATCAGTTCGACGGGCTGCTCGTCACCTCCGGCGAGCACGGCTACCTTTTCCTGCACGATGGTCGCACCGTGCAGAAGGCGATCGCCGGTTACGTCGACTATCTACGCCGCCTGTTCGATACGGGTTTCGGCGCGTGCTGACCAATCGTGTACCCTCTTCGACGGTGGTGTGTCCGAGTGGCCTAAGGAGCACGCCTCGAAAGCGTGTGAGGGGGCAACCCCTCCGCGGGTTCAAATCCCGCCGCCACCGCTCTCAACAGCAAAAATGCCGGGCGCCCGCAGTTGCGGAACACCCGGCATTGGCATCTGGTCTCAAATGTGGTCTCAATAGCCCCCG
>NZ_QJUG01000435.1 GCF_003426775.1 Allorhizocola rhizosphaerae
CATCCGAAACGGCGCGGTCTGCGACCGGGCAAGGGAATCCAGCACTTCCCGCTCACCATCGGATACCGGTAACGGATCGGCAGCAGCAGTCATGACATCGAATACTACACAACTGTCTATTCAAAACTGAGACGGCACACTAGATCCGTGAAGTTATGAGAATCGAGCTCACCATCCAGGACGGTCAACGCATATCCGGTCGGGTGGCGCACTATCCGGCGATCATCGCCAAGAGCACGGCGCAGCCGGTGGATGTAGATCTGTAATGTCTTTTTGGCTGTCGCGGGCGCCGCTTCGCCCCACATCGCTTCGACCAGTGAGTCTGCCGACATGGGTCGCATGGAAGAACACAACATTACCGACATCAATCTATGAAGCATGGCGGTCCGCAGGTTCACCGGATCTTCATTGCGCCGCACGACAACTGGACCGAGCACGCCAAATTGCAGCATTACACACCTCCCCGCTGGTGAGTCATGACTTTTGCCATCGTCCTGCGGGTGAGGGCGCTTGTCAACAGCGGGTTACGTCGATGCATGTGTGTGCAGGTTCTGTGCAACCGTGTTCCGGCACCCTCTTGCCAAAGGCGGTGATACCGCCGAAGACGGGGGCCGGCGTGCTGCTCCTGGTCCCAAGGGCGATCTCAGAGAGGAGCATCTATGCTAACGTTTTCTCATGCGCCAAGCCGATACCTGGCAAGGCTTCTCGCCATCGCCATGGTGGCGTTCACAATGACCGCGCTGTCTAGACCGGTGCTCGCGGCGGCGCCCAGCGCCCCGACCGAAGGCGACGGGCACATCTCACCCGAGCACATAATCACTTGTCTGCACTTCGCGACAGCACCCGCTTGGGCTGGTGGAGACACCGTTGCGGGAATGATCTACTGGAGCTGCACTGACCGCCCCGACATCAAGGAGGCATGCGGTCAGATGAGGTATGGGCCATCGACGCCTGGGTTTCCGTAGGCCCCAACATCTGTTCGTATTCGACGAATCCCGTGGGCAACTTCCAAGTTGTCGGGACCTGCGTTGGTGGCCCCGGAAGCTGGAGCTGGAGATACCGTATTCACTACACTGCGGAGCAGTTTCACGAGTTCTGGGACTCGGCCGAAGGCTGGAGTCCCGAGAAGACTGTAGCCTGTTAGTTCGAAGGACCGGTTGCCGGTGTCTTGAGCAGCGACACCGGCACCTTCGCAAGGAAGTTGGTGGCGATGCCGACGTTCGCACAGGAGACCCGCGAGGTCGTCTCCCAGGCTCACGCGACCGCCAAGGCCGCAGGTGCGGAGGCGGTCGAGATCGAACATCTCCTCCTCGCCATCATGGAGACAGACCCGAGCGGCGATGCGGCTGCATGCCTCGCGAGCGCGGGGCTGACCGTCGGCGCGATCAGGCCACTCGCCGACACGCCAAGCCGGGCTGAGGCCGGAGGGCACATGGAGTTTGCAGCCCTGACCAAGATAGCTGTCCAACTAGCCGGGACCGTGGCGGACGCCAAGCGTGCTGCTGAGATCACGACCACACACCTTCTGTGGGGGGTCGTACAGGCGGCCAACGACAGGGTGGCCGCGCTCCTGGTCCCGGCAGGCACCGATGTCGAACGGTTCCGCGACAGCGTGTTCAGTCTTGTGGACATCGCTTGATGATCGGGTAGCCACCCAAAACCGAGAACAGGGATCTCAATCCGCGAGCTGCGGACTTCCCGGAACCCTGATGCGCTGCCCATCACCGGTCGTGGTCGGCGACCGCAGCGCCAGCCGCGGTGACCGTCACCCGGTCCAGGCTGGCGGCCACGTCGACCTTACGGCCGATCACCGACGGGTGCACCGAGTGGTCGTTGGCGTCCAGACGCAGGTAGTGGTCGCGGGCCAGCCGCGTCGTCAACCGCCAACCAACCACTGGGGCCACAGGTGGCAGGTCGAGCATCGCCGCCCGATCAGCAAGCCACCGGTCAACCAGCCGACAAGCCCAGCGCCCGGTGCTGGCGTTGGTTGGCCCGCGTCAGCCAGGTGCTCAGTTGGGCGTTGAAATCGGCCGGTGAAGCGAACACGCGGCCGGGTAGGAACGAGGTCTCCAGATAACCGTTGGCCCGTTCCACCAACCCTTTGGCCTCCGGATCCCTTGGCCGGCCCTGGATTACCCGGATGCCTTCACAAGGCTGCCGCGGAAGGCGTTCATCGCCTCGGTCAGCTGTGGCCGCCCGCCACGCCTCTGACCGACTGCGGAATCGTTGTCCCACAATAGCACCCGCTGTCGGCGATCATGAAATTCCCCCGGTTGGGCGGGTTCGCGCTGACGTAATTCCCCAGCCTGTGGCGGTCCCGCTCACGTAATTCCCCATGGGGAATGTGAGCGGGCCGGTGCCGGGGTGGTCCTCGCGATCAAGCAGAGTTCTCCCTCGTCTGTTCAGGGACGAGGGAGCCGATGGCGAGGAGAAGTTTTACCGTGGTGGACATTACGGAGATCTTGACGCACTGGCATGCGGGAAGAT
>NZ_QJUG01000436.1 GCF_003426775.1 Allorhizocola rhizosphaerae
CACCGCCTCCCACCCCGCCCGGCTTCGAGCCGACGCCGGTCACGGGCAGCCCGATGCTCCCGGTTCCCGCGCAGCGGCCGGCCCCGGCAGCGCCCATTTCACCCGCACCGGTCTCCCCCGTCGCTGTGCCGGCCCCGGTCGCCGCCGCGCCCGTTTCGCCCGCGCCGCTTTCACCCCCGCCCGTTTCGCCCGCACCGGTGCCTCCGGTCGCTGTGCCGGCGCCGGTCGCCGTCGCACCGGTTTCACCCTCGCCGGTCGCGCCCGCACCGGTCAGTGATCCGCTGACCCCGTTCGTGCCGACGCTCACCAACGCGGCCATCAACAGCCAGCGGGCCTCCCGTGGCCTCGGCCGGACCCCGCCACCCCAGACCACGCCGGTTTCGGCCGCGCCGCAGCAGCACAGCGATCCGCTGCCGTCACGCTCCGACTGGCCGCTCAACCCGGCAAGCGAAGACGATGCGCCGACCGCGCCCAAGCGGGTCCCCCCGCCGTGGCAATCCGACGATCTGGTGCTGCCGTCGCTGCGCGTGGTCGAGCCGACCTCGGCCGCGCCGGCCTCCCCCGCAGCGCCGCTGCGCCTGATCGACGACCCGCTGACCGGGCCGTCGCCGCTGTCGTCACCGACGTCGGTGCCCTCGGCAATGCGCTCCTCCTTCGACTCCTCGTTGGAGCCGTCGCCGGAGTCCTCGCTGGAGGGCGGGCGCTCGCCGCGGATACCGAAGCCGCGCCGCACCGAGCGGGTGGCCGCGCCACCCGCCACCGAAGACGACACCGATCTGCTCATCTTCGCCTCGGTCTCGTCCGCCTGGTTCTCCGGCGGCGAGGACGAGGGCGAATCCACGTGGAACTCGGCCATGGACACCGGCTGGCGGGCCGCCGAGGAGGCATCGCTGCGCCCGACCGTCGCCGGCGAATCCCTCGCCGGGCTCCCGCAGCGCGTGCCCGCCGCCAACCTCGTCCCCGGTTCCCCGCTGACCTCGGAGCGCCCGCTGCGCATCGTCCGCGACGCCGACGAGATCGCGGCCCACACCAGCAGCTACTTCCGGGGCTGGCGCAAGGGCACGCAGGAGGCCAGCGGCTACGCGGTCGGCGGGCGGCCAGGCCGCGAGTCGGCAACGGGCTGGGACTTCAGCCGCGACCACGAGCTGCGCGACGAGCGCAGCGACTACCATCACCGCGCGGCCAACTACCGCTGATCTGTGTTGTTACCCATAGTGAGATGGCTTGACGCTGTCGCCCTTTGAGCAGCAGCATTCACCGTGCACCAGTGTGCGGTGAGTGACCGACTGACTGAAGGAGTGGGTGCATTGGCCGGCGTCATCTCTCGAAGGAGCGCGCTCGCGGGTGGGCTCGGGCTCGCCGCCTCCGGACTCCTCGCCGCCTGCGCGCGTGACGTCCGCCCGGCCCTCGCCCCGGCGCCCGCGATCACCGGCGAGATGGTCGTCGGTGCCAACCTCGAACTCACCGGCACCGGCTCCACCCTCGGCAAGCTGCAGGAGCAGGCGCTGCAGGTCGGTGCGCAGGCGCTCAACACGTCAGGATTCGCGTTCGGCGACACGCGGCTGGCCATGCGCCTGGTCGTCAAGGACAACGGCGGCGACCCGGCACGGGCCGCCGAGGCCAGCGAACAGCTCATCACGCACGACCGGGTCAGCGCGATCATCGGCGGCACCACCGTCGAGACGGCGATGAGCATGATCACCGTCGCCGAGCAGCGCAAGGTGCCGCTGCTCTGCCTCAACAGCGGCGACGAGATGACCATCCCACTGCCGCAGCGCAAATTCGTCTACAAGCTTGGTCCAAACGCGACAGACGTGGCCGAGGTGCTGGCGCGGGAGCTGCAGCAGCGCCAGTTCGGCGGGGCCGCGCTGCTCGCCAGCGCGGATGGGCACGGTGAGGCCGGGGCGCGGGCATTGCCGCGGGCGTTCGCGTCGGCCGGGCTCGCATTGGCCGCGAGCGCACGGTTGCCCGCCGGTGGGCGGGCCTACACGGATGCGGTCAAGCAGATCGTGGCCAGCAAGGCCAAAGCCGTTGTGGTGTGGGCGTTGGCGCCTGTCAGCGCGGCTGCGGTGGCGGCACTGCGCGGGGGTGGATACACGGGCAAAATCTTCCTCGACCCGGGGGCGGGAGCGGGCGAAACTCTGCGCGGGCCAAATGGGTCCACAGTGGACGGCGCGTTCATCGTGCACCCGACCGTGCTCGGGGGCGCGCCCATGATGGCGACCACGACATCGGGGCTGGCGGCGCGCGACTTCGTGTACCGCTACATCCAGGAATACGGCGCATTCGGCGGGTTCGCGCCGTACTCGGCGGACGCGCTCAACCTGCTCGCGGTTGCGGCACGGCGGGGCAAAAGCCTTGACCCGCAACGGCTTCGGGGGCGACTGGAGGGGGGTGCGGTCGAAGGCATCGCGGGGGCGTATGCGTTTCAGCCCATCTCGCATGGGGGGATGGAGCCGGATGGGTTGGTGTTGTTCACGGC
>NZ_QJUG01000437.1 GCF_003426775.1 Allorhizocola rhizosphaerae
CCGCCCGCTCCGGGAACCGGCCCGCCGCCGTGCGCCGCCCGGCGGCCAAGGGCGCGGCCAAGCGGACCCACGCGCCCAGCGAGGGCGGACTGGGCGGGCGGGCGATCGCGCTGCTGCTCATCCTCGCCGCGCTGGCGCTGGGCTATGCCTATCCCGTGCGCGTTTACCTCACCCAGGTCTCCGAGATCGACGCGCTGCGCAGGGCGCAGGCGGAGCAGCGCAAGCACATCGCGGCCCTTGAGGTCGAAGAGGCCAAGTGGCACGACGACCGGTACCTGGAAATCCAGGTGCGCAAGCGGCTGTACATGGTACAGCGGGGCGAGACCCCGCTGATCCCGATCTGGGGCGACACCATCGACACGGGCAAGCCGCCTGCCAAGCCCAAGCCCGAAACGTGGTACGAGACGCTGTGGTTCAGTGTGGACGCGGCCAATGGATAGGCCCGAGGAGCCCACGCCGGAAGACCTTGAGGTGGTAAGCAAGCAGCTCGGCCGGCCGACACGGGGCACGCGGGCGATCGCGCATCGGTGCCCGTGCGGGCTGCCCGATGTCGTGGAGACCAATCCGCGACTGGCCGATGGCACGCCGTTCCCGACCCTGTACTACCTGACGTGCCCGCGTGCCGTCGCGGCCTGCAGTCGGCTGGAGTCGGCGGGCGTGATGAAGGAGATGGCCGCCCGACTGGCTCTCGACGACGAGCTGCGCGCGGCATATGAGCGCGCGCATGAGGCCTATCTGGAGCGGCGTGAGAGCATTGGGCACGTGGAGGAGATAGCCGGCATTTCGGCGGGCGGCATGCCCAATCGGGTCAAGTGCCTGCACGTCCTGTTAGGACACGCGCTCGCGGCCGGTCCCGGGGTCAACCCGCTGGGCGACGAGGTCGCCCGGCTGCTCGACCCGTGGTGGACCGAGGGGCCCTGTGTCTGAGATCGTCGTCCGGAAGGCGCGCACGACCGACGTCAAGGGCATCCGGCGGCTGATCGACGAATACAGCGGGGAGCGGCGCCTGCTCAGCAAGGCGACGGTGGCGATCTACGAGGACGTGCAGGAGTTCTGGGTCGCGGTCGCCGAGGACGGCACGGTGGTCGGCTGCGGCGCGCTGCACGTGCTGTGGGAGGATCTCGCCGAGATCCGCACGGTGGCCGTGGACCGCAGGTGCGTCGGTCAGGGCATCGGGCACCGGATCGTCGCCGCGCTGCTCGACGACGCGAGAAACCTTGGCGTGAAACGCGTTTTCGTGCTCACGTTCGAATCGAAGTTTTTCGGGTCGTTCGGCTTCAAGGAGATCGACGGGGCGCCCGTGCCTCCGGTCGTGTATGAGCAGCTGCTGCGTTCCTATGACGAGGGTGTCGCCGAGTTTCTCGGCCTCGAACGGGTGAAGCCGAACACCCTGGGCAACACCCGGATGCTGCTCACCCTTTGACGCGCCTTTTTGCTGGGCCATATTCTATGACGCGGCCTGTCCACGGGGTTGCGTTGGAGGAGGATGCCCGATGTCTCAAACCAAGCAGCAGCCCGCGGTGGTGACGCACGATGATGTGATCGCCAAGCCAGGCTTCGTGGTCGCCATGCGCGGCTACGACAAACGCCAGGTCGACCAATACGTCGAGCAGGTCGACGCCGAGATCTCGCAGCTGGTCGCCGAGCGCAAGCGCAACCTGGGCCAGCTGCAGGAGCTGACGGCGCAGCTGCACAAGATGCACGCCGAGCTCACCGAGCTGCAGCAGCGCCCGGCGCAGATCGAGCGGGCGTCCTTCCGCCACCTCGGGCCGATGGTCGACCAGATCCTCGCGCTGGCCGAGAAGCAGGCCGAGGCGATCACCACGACCGCGATGGAGCGCGCCGCGCAGCATCACTCCCGCGCGGACAAGACCCTCGTCGAGGCGCGCGAGCAGGCCGACAAGCTGGTGGCCGAGGGCGAGTCGGCCCGCGAGCGCGCCGAGCAGGAGGCCGCCCGGGTCGCCGAGGAGTGCGCGAGGCGCGCCGAGCAGGCCCGCGTTGACGCCGAGGCACTCATCGACGCGGCCCGCACGCAGGCGGCGCAGGAGACCGATTCGCTGCGCACGCAGACCCAGCATGAGCTCGCCCAGCAGCGGGCGATCGCCGACAAGGAGCTCGCGACCGTCCAGCAGCAGATTCAGGCGCGGCGGCAGGTGGCAGAGACCCTGCAGTCCAATGTGGACAAGGCGCAGCAGAAGCTCACGACGCTCCGGCAGGAGACGGCGGTGGCCGAGCGGGAGCTGCAGGGGCTGCAGCAGCGCATCGGCGACGCCAACGAGGAGCTCGCCACCCAGCTCAACCGGCTGGAGCAGGCCAAGGCTGCGGCCGAGCAGGCCGAGCGGCACGCCGTGCAGGTGCGGGCGCGGGTGCAGCGCGAGGCCGAGCGGGTGGCCCAGCTGGCCGCGGCGGCGGTCATGGCGGCGGCCGCGC
>NZ_QJUG01000438.1 GCF_003426775.1 Allorhizocola rhizosphaerae
GGCTGGACACAGGTCGCTTCTTCGATGCCACAACATCCAGTGTGGCTTCACGCAGCGTCGTGGTGGTGGTCATCACGGCACCTTTCCCGCCGAGTCCTCACTCAGCGTGTCGGTGCCGGAAACACCGTTCGTTACACAGTCTCACACCGGGTGGGAGAGTCCCGTCTATGTCCATCTGCCGAACGACGTTTTCGATATAGGGGTGGAGGTCATCCGGCACCCCATTCATATTGAGGTGAGGACACCCGCCACTGTTGTGGACAAGGACGGGCGTGTTACCGGCCATCACGTAGTAGGTATGGAAGTCCGCGACGGTGAGGTTGTAGGCAGCTGCAGTGTGTTTGCTACGGCGGGATAGTTCTGTGACGGTTGGATGTCCGCCGTCCGCCGCAAGCAGTGTGTCGCCGGGGTCGAGTGCGTCTGCTCGCTGCCATTGCTGGTCGGTGGCGTTCCAGAATGGGTGGTCTTCGGTAGTCAGGATGGTGCCGTCGGATGTGTGAAGTTCGACGAGTTTATCGTCATGCACCCAGACATGGGTGACCTGACGTGCCCCTTGCTGGCTTTCCTTCGGATCTGCTGCCAGAACCTGGTCGCCGACGCTGAGTTCGCGGATTTGTTTCGTGGTTCCGTCCGCCATCTGCACGCGGGTGTCGCCTGAAAAGCTACAGAACGCCGCCCAGGGAACGTCGCCGGAAACTTTGATCGTATCAGCGATGTCACCGAGAGCCTTCAGCGCCATGAGCTTTTTGATGGGCAGCAGGCCCAGCACCGTCATAACGCAACCGAAGCCATTACCTTCCAGGCAGGACTTGGCATCCGCGATACCGAGCAGCTCTTCGACGATGGCTTGGCTGGCCGCCAGCTGCTCCTCGTTCCAAGCGCCGCAGGCTTGAGGGTTGTTGTTACACCAGACCCCGGCGAGAATCGTTGCCTGCGTGCCGGTGTCCAAATCCTCGAACCTGCCGCAGTGGCCACCGCCGGTTCCGCAGTATGTGTTCACGTGCTGCTGGACTGTTTCAGGATTGGGGCGTTCTCCACCAAGGGTAAGCGTGGCGGCTCGGCTATATCGTTTCCCTGTCACCTTAATGGTGCGGCCGCCGCTGCCGGATGTAGTAACGAAGCCGCTTTGACCTAAGCCTTCAGAGTCCTCGATGAAGTAAAGACCGGAAGGATCGCTGTATGTGACCGGGCTGTTGTTGGCGTAGGTGTAGGCGTGCCATTGTTGTGGGTCGGTGAGGTCCATGATGGGGTCGATGGAGATGAAGCGGCCGAGTGTGGGGTCGTATTCGCGGGCGCCGAGGTGGGTGTAACCGGTGGGGTCTTTGGTACCGCCGACGTAGCCTTTCGTGCCCATCCAGCCGGTGGGTTGGCCGCCGCGGTCCTCGCCGTAGGGCAGCATCCGCCGCCGCGTGGCCGACAGGGTGACGGCGTCGATCTGGGCGACGGAGGTGTTTTGGTGGTTGGTGCAGATCCAGCCATGTAGCCATGCAGTGCTTCGGTTTGCCGGTCGAGGTACTCGATCGCCACGGTCATTCCGGTAGCCAGATCGATGAGCAGCCGGAAACGCTGTGGGGGCCGATAGTGCGGGGCGAAGCTGAGCTCTACCGCGCTCGCTCTGCGTCCCAACGGGCCCGTGGCGTTGTCCACGTAGGTTGTCTCGGGCAGATCTGCCAGCATGCGATACGCGGCCCCGCATACCCGCGCCGCGGGCCGGGACCCGTTGGAGCAGGTCCGTAGCAGCCGTGAACAACGTCGCCTTCTGAAACTCGACCGGGTCGGGTGGCGTCGGCGCGCTCCGTGCGACGGCATTCTCACCGATACTTGTCAACGGCTCTCCTCACCGGCATCCACGCCGCCGATCGCCTCGCCGATCCGGAGAAGCTGCGCCGGTGGTACTCCACCCGGGCCGAGCATCACGACCGGCTCGATCTCGCCATTGTCGAGCGTGCGACCGGCGAATACGTGGGCGAGGCCGTCCTGAACAACCTCGACCCCGACAATCGTTGCTGTTCGTTCCGGATCTCGCTGATCGGGCCGCGGGCATACAGGCGAGGGCTGGGCACCAAGGCTACCCGCCTCATCTTGGACCACGCGTTCACCACCGTCGGCTTGAACCGGGTCGAGCTGGAGGTCTTCGATTTCAACCCGCGTGCCCGGCACGTCTATGAGAAGGTGGCTTCCGCCTTGAGGGCACCCCGGCGCCAGGCCCTGCTCTGGGACAACGAGCGGGTCGGCAGCCACGTGATGTCGATCCTGGCGCATGAGTGGGGCGACAGGCAGCGCTAGTCAAGCGTGGCGAACCGCTCCACCTTCTCCTCCGGACCGGCGATCATGATGATGTCTCCGTATTGGAGGATGGTTTCCCGGTCGGCGTAGGTGAACGTGCCATTCTGCGGTTTGACCGCCACGATGGTCACGCCGTAG
>NZ_QJUG01000439.1 GCF_003426775.1 Allorhizocola rhizosphaerae
GGCAATCGCCTTGATCGGCATCTGCTCGGCCCGGTACAACCGGCGGATCTCCGCCCAGTCCTCCACGTTCAACACCCTCCTGATACTCGGAGGGGTCATCCTTGACCCGCCGTCAGGGGGTCAGTATTCAGGCGTCGACGACAGGAGACCCGCGGTTCGCGCCGGCTCACAGGTTCCCACCCCACTTCGAGGTGGTCCTGGCCGCCTGGTCAGCGATTGACCCGGTGGCATATGTCGAGTTGGACTACTTCGGAGGTGTCGGCTCGCAGTTTGCGGCGGTATGGCATGGCGGGATCCTAGTCTTGGGTCCACTGGTATTGACCGAGGATGAGCCTTTGCCCGCTCCGGGCTGGTCACCGATCTCGCAGGCGCTTCGCCGCTTGGGTGTTTCCGTCGACGGCCATTATGACGAATTCGACGCGATCGGCCTCGGCCGGCATCGCCATGTGGAGGACTGGTTGCCGGCACGCCCGCCGTCATAGGCGTATGAGGCGCTGACAGCGATGTTGCCGTACCGCTCACGATACGGATCAAGGCGTCCGGAAGCCGCGATCCGCGCGTTGATCTAACGAAGCCGGTTGTACGTAGGGGATCGGGCGTCGGACGACCAAAAGTCCACATGCGAGTGTCGCGATGTCGCGGCTGACCGTCTTATGCAGGCCCGTTCATCGGACGGCCCTGACGGTGTCCGAATCGGAACGGTCACCGGACGGTTGGCGCAGGCGGCGCTTCGCGCCGCGTGTTATCTCCGGCGCGTTCTTCGGTCTTGTCACTGACCCAACCCTGAGCGGCGGTTTCGTGCCAGCGGCGCTGCGCCCCATTCTCGTACCGGAACCCTGGTCACGGCGGCTCGCTTCCGCTGGGCGCCTGCCGCCCGCTCGCGTAGGTCAGCTCCCATCTCATTCGGACGACTGCGAACAGGCGCGGGTCGGCGGCCTTCCAACTGAACACGGCGAACTCCCCGTCGACCGTGCGGGTGATGTCAATCGCCTTCTCGGGCTCGGCCAAGGTATCGCGCACCGTCCCCCATACCTTATGGGCCAGCCGGGCGGGAAGCCGAATCTCCACCAGCAACCTGCGAGTGGGACACTGTACGGATCGCTCGAACCATGGACCCCACTTGTCCACACCCACGAAGTACCCGTATTCCAGCAAGGCTCGCTCGCCCGGATACAGTGGCAGCCGCTCTTCGTTGTCCTCGAACCGCAGCGAGATTTCCTTCAGCGCGCTGTCATCCGTAATGACCTTCCACAGGATTGGACGCCCATCCAGTGACGCGGATAGCTTCAACTCATCTATCGAAAGCGGGTTCTGCCGATGAAAGCTACGGGATTTGGCAGGCTGCGCCGGATAGCGATCGACCCTTAGGTCATGAGCACCTGCGCGATCGGCTCTTTGGCCTGGTTGACCAACCATCGTCGCACCTTGAGGTGATAAGCGCCCCGCTCGAGGCTGACGCTGGCCTCTTCGCGGTCACACACCAGATCCGGCTCGTACGCATGGCCAGCCAGGTCGAGATGCTCGCTGACGTCTGCAATATGATCGACGGCCACAAGCGATATCGTTCGCCGGGCACGTCCGGACATCACGAGCACGGGCACGGACCCGACCGCCAGACCAGCGGCGAACGACGCGGCCACGACCGAATGCAAGTCCCAGAACATCACCGCTCCGGCCAGGGCGCCACCGAGGCAGGCCACGGCGATGCCGGCCCATCGCCGGACGCGCCACTGTTGGCGATCGGCATAGCTCGGCCGCATTCCGCCCGGCTTGTCGCGTCGCCGCCGGTTGGCCCAGCACGACAGCAGCGCGACGATTGAACCAACTATGCCGCTGATCGCACCGATGATGCCGCTAACGGCCGATAGAAGCTCTTCGACAGAGGCCATGGATGCCATTGTGGACAGACGAGCCACGCTCAAACAAAGGTCGGGTACAGCGACCCGGGAGAAACCCCTCTGTCAGGATCTTATAAGACACCCGAGGGATAGTGTTCTGACCTTCGTGGGGCGCGACTGGATCAAGAGAATCCTGACGTTGAGTACTGCTGATATGGATGCGGTGGATGGGCCGCGGGCTGCTCGGCCGAAGCGGCGGGCGTTTACGCCTGAGTACAAGCTGGCGATGGTGGCGGCCTACGACGCGGCGACCGAAGCCGGGCGCCAAGGGTGGCTTTGGAGGTCTCCACCAGCACCGCTTGTAGGTCAGTGCTGACACCACCCGGACCAGGAGGGCACCCTAGTGTTGGTGGGAGTTGACACCACCCTGGCGGGCGCGCAAGCGGAGCTCGTAGTGCAGGCCAAGTGGCGGGAGTACCCCAATCGGGACGCCCCCGAGCACGTCCGCGATCAGGCCGAACTGTGGGCGGGACACGCACGCACCGAACTGGAGTGGGCGAAGAGCCTGAGCAAACGACTGTCT
>NZ_QJUG01000044.1 GCF_003426775.1 Allorhizocola rhizosphaerae
TGGTGGATCTGGCTCCGACCGCCCTGCGTGTACTGGGCCGCGAGCCGCCGGAGCGCATCTTCGCCGGTGCGCCCGCCGCGTCGGCCCCGGGCCGCCCGGACGATCTCACGGCGGCTTTGGCAGCGCTGGCCGACGCCGACCGGCGCGCCTCGGCCGCGCTCGGCGTGTCGCGCTGGTTCTTCACCGGGCTCGCCGCGCTGCAGATCGCGTTGTTCGTGGCCATGCTTCGGCTGTTGCAGCGCAAGCGGTCGCCGCGCGGGGCAGAGACCGTGCTGATCGGCGCCGGTCTGGTGCTGCCGTCAGCGATCATGGCGGACGCGTTTCCGTGGTGGCGGTCGGGGCTTGCGGGCCCGATCTTCATCGGGATCACGCTCGCCCTGACCGCGCTGCTGACGTTCGGCGTGACCCGGCTGCCACGCATCACGCAGACGCTGACCCCGCTCGGCGTGGTGTCGTCGATCGCCGCGGCGGTGATCTGCCTCGACCTCGTGACGGGGTCGCGGCTGCAGCTCAACGGCGTGGTGGGGTATTCGGCGCTGCAGGGCGGCCGGTTCGCCGGTGTGGGCATCGTTGTCATGGGCGTCTTCATTGCGGGCGCGCTCATGGCGGCGGGCTGGCTGGCTCACGTGACGCCGCAGCGGTACCGCACAATATCGATCGTCGGCATCGGCGCGGTCGCGATCGTGCTCATGGGCAGCCCCAACCTGGGCGCCGACGCCGGGGGAGCGGTCGCGCTGACCGCCGGGGTCTGCCTCGCCGCCGCGCTCGCCGCCGGTGGCTGGCTCACCTTCACCCGTCTGGCCTGGGCGGTCCTGGCCGGCCTCGTTGTCACGCTGGGCTTCGCACTGGTCGACATCGGCCGCCCCGTGGAACATCAAGGCAGCCTGGGCCGTCTTTTAAACCAATTTTCAGAGGGTACGGCTTCACTCACCCTGCATCGGGTGGCGTTGAACAACGTGAGCACGTTCGTCTCCAGCGCGCTGACCATCCTCGCCATCGCGGCCGCCGTCTTCGTCTGGGCGGTGCTCATGCGCCCGTGGGGCGGGCTGAAGAGGCTATTCGGGATCTACCCGGCCGTGCGGGCCACAGCGACCGGCATGGCCGTGGCCACCCTGATCGCGGGCGTGCTCGGCGGGGCCGCGCTCAACGTCGCGGGCGCCGCAGCCGCCACGGCTGTGCCGCTGCTCACTCTCACGGCGCTGCGCGTGCTCGAACACGCTGCCGATCGAACACCCGGTCTTGCGGGAACAAGCGCACGCGATGTTAGTGTGAAATCCCGTGGCGCGGACGATGACATCATCAGTGACTAAGCACATCTTCGTGACGGGGGGTGTGGCCTCCTCCCTTGGGAAAGGCCTGACCGCCTCCAGCCTCGGCAATCTGCTCACCGCGCGCGGTCTGCGCGTCGTCATGCAGAAGCTCGACCCGTACCTCAACGTCGACCCGGGCACCATGAACCCGTTCCAGCACGGCGAGGTCTTCGTCACCGACGACGGCGCCGAGACCGATCTGGACATCGGGCATTACGAACGTTTCCTCGACCGCGACCTCTCCGCCAAGGCCAACGTCACCACGGGGCAGATCTACTCCGCCGTGATCGCCAAGGAGCGGCGCGGTGAATACCTGGGCGACACCGTCCAGGTCATCCCGCACATCACCAACGAGATCAAGTCGCGGATCCGGGCCATGGCCTCGCCTGACGACCACGGGCGCACGCCCGATGTCGTGATCACCGAGGTGGGCGGCACGGTGGGCGACATCGAGTCGCTGCCGTTCCTGGAGGCCATCCGCCAGATCCGGCACGACATCGGCCGGGACAACTGCTTCTACCTGCACGTGTCGCTCGTGCCCTATCTTGCGCCGTCGGGGGAGCTCAAGACCAAGCCGACGCAGCACTCCGTGGCCGCGCTGCGCAACATCGGCATCCAGCCCGACGCGCTGGTGTGCCGGTCCGACCGCGACATCCCGGCCAACATGAAACGCAAACTCGCGCTGTACTGCGACGTCGACCAGGAGGCGGTGGTCTCCGCGCCGGACGCGCCGAGCATCTACGACATCCCGAAGGTGCTGCATCGGGAAGGCCTCGACGCCTATGTGGTACGGAGGCTCGGGCTCTCGTTCCGCGACGTCGACTGGACCGCGTGGGACGACCTGCTGGAGCGCGTGCACCACCCGATCCACGAGGTGACGATCGCGCTCGTCGGCAAATACATCGACCTGCCCGACGCATACCTGTCGGTGTCGGAGGCCATCCGGGCGGCGGGCTTCCATCATCGGGCCAAGGTCAACCTGCGCTGGGTGGCCAGCGACGACTGCGAGACGCCCGAGGGCGCGGCCAAGGCGCTGTCGCAAGTGGACGGTGTGGTGATCCCGGGCGGGTTCGGTGTGCGGGGGATCGAGGGCAAGATCGGCGCGGTGCGGTACGCGCGGGAGAACAAGATCCCGACGTTGGGCCTGTGCCTGGGCCTGCAGTGCATGGCGATCGAGGTGGCGCGCGATGTGGCTGGGATCGCGCGGGCGTCGTCGTCGGAGTTCGACGAGCGCACACCCGACCCGATCATCTCGACCATGGCCGACCAGGAGGACATCGTGGCGGGCAAGGGCGACATGGGCGGGACCATGCGGCTGGGGTCCTATGTGGCCAAGCTCACGCCGGGCTCGATCGTGGCGGAGCTTTACGGCACGGTCGAGGTCACGGAGCGGCACCGGCATCGATACGAGGTCAACAACGCCTATCGGGACGCTCTTTCCCGCTCGGGGCTGCTTGTGTCGGGTACCAGTCCGGATGGAAAGCTCGTCGAATTCGTCGAGATGGATCGGGAGCTGCATCCATATTTCGTGGCCACGCAGGCACACCCGGAGCTCAAGAGCCGCCCGACGCGGCCGCACCCGCTGTTCTCCGGTCTGGTCGGAGCGTCCATCGCATACGCTCAGGCGGACCAATTGCCGGGCGTGTCCGCGGGAGTGTGAACTCTCTTTCCGGGCCGCGGTAGGGCTCGGACCGCTTCGCGGCCGAGCCCTACCGCGCCAAGAGCACGGCTTCGCCTGAACGGAGTTAAAACTTTGTACGAGGTGGTCGAGAGTGTCGAGAAGTACCACGGGCGCATCTTCAGCGTGGTTGCCGACATGGTGCGGATGCCCGATGGGCAGGTGCATCCCCGCGATGTGGTGACCAAGCTGCATGCCGTGGGCGTCGTGCCGATCGATGGCGAGGGCCGGGTGGTGCTCGTGCGGCAATACCGGCACGCGGTGCGCGACTACTTGTGGGAGCTGCCGGCCGGGTTGCTCGACGTCGACGGCGAGGACCCGGCCGACACCGCCCGGCGGGAGCTCAACGAGGAGACCGACCTGGTCGCGGGCAGCCTGGAACACCTGCTCGACCTGCACCTGTCGCCGGGCTTCACCAACGAGTCGATCCGGATCTACCTGGCACGAGAGCTGGCAGACGTGCACGACGACCACCGGCACGTGCGTGTCGCGGAGGAGGCCGACATGCAGGTCCGCCGGTTCCCGCTGCGCGAGGCCGTGGACATGGTGTTCAAGGGCGAGATCACCAACGCCGCGAGCGTCGCCGGGCTCCTCGCCGCCGCGGTGCGCCTGGCTTGACGATTTCTGCCGCTCCAGTGGGTTGACTCCGTTCAGGCGAAGCCGTGCTTTTGGCGCGGGTGAGGTCGATCGCGAAGCGTCCGAGCTCACCCGCTGCCGAGATTCAGGAAGGCGAGCACCCTGGGCCAGCCGTCACGCCGGGCCGCGGCGTCGGCCTGACGGCTGCCGCCCAGCTCGATGCGGACGCCGGTGAGCGGGTGGTTGAACCGGATCCCCGTGGGCTGGTAGGGAAACGTGCCGACGGCGTGACCGGCCTCCGGATAGATCAACGGCGGTACGGCGCCACGCACGCTGGAGGCGATGCTGCGCGCGGAGATGGCCGCGGGCCAAAGGTTGTCGTCTTCGCCGGCGATGGCCAGCACCCGTGCGGTCACATGGTCGACCGGGATCGGGCCTCGGCCAGCAAGTGGCCGGCCGTCGCGGGTCCACGCGGCCCCGCCGGGTGGATAAGAACCCCATATGTATTGGTTCGGCGAGTAGAGGACCGCACCGTCGACCAGTTGCGGAAAATGCTCCGCCAGCAGAAGGGCCACCTCGGCGCCGCGTGAGTAGCCCATGACCACGAGGCGCCTCACGCCAGGTCCAGACAGGGTGCGCAGCTGGTTGAGCGCGGCGGCGAAGTACTCCAGCGGGATGTCGCGCAGCGTGCTGGGCAGGCCGGTGTCGGCAAAGTAGGCCAGCGACAGCGCGGGAAAGCCATGCGACGCGAACAGTGCGGCATCGTGCCGCAGGAAGTTGCCGCCTTCAGAGCCGCCGAAGACAAGGACGGCCACGCTCTTGGCCCCTTCGGGTGGGGGAAGAAACAGATCGCCGATGACACCGTCGGCCGCGAGGGTGAGCTTGCGATGTGTTACTCCCGGGATCGTCCATTCACGACGCCGTACGGAGTGGGCGATCTCGCGGCCGCGGGCGCGCACGGCCAGCCGGATCTCGAAGAAGCCGCCGGGCTCGGCAGCCGTCCGGAAAAACACATGTTTGTCGGGGTCGTCGCCGTTGGCTGGCACCATCGACCAGAACAGGCCCATGCCGTCCGCGCCCGAATAGGTGCCCGTAACCGGGGCATCCCGGTCGAGATCCACCACGCCGGACGCATCGGCCCGGAATCGCGCCTCGCCGCGCCACCGCGCCGCCGCGGCGTCCACGGCCTCCGTGGTCACGGTGATCGGTTCGCCCTTGGGCAGCCCGGCGACACGAATGTGCACAGGCTGGTCGGCGAGCTTCGAAGGTGCGGCGAGCCGGAGGGAAGCCACCCACGGCCGTTCAATGGGCCCTGACGCCGTCAGGCAGAGACCAACGATCAGGAGGAGGCAGGCGATCCCCGTACGCCGCGGCATGCGCGCCAGTCTAGGGAAGCCGGTCAATTCCCTGGCATTGTGTCAGAGTTGATCTACAGTGGCTGACAGGTTGCCGGGAGCAACCGGGGTATACCAGACCTAGACTCACCGCCCGGACGGTGTTCCGCGAAGAGCGGCAACGGGGCCGCTCACACCGTCGCAGGCACAGGAGGGCACTGTGAAGGTCGGAATCCCCCGCGAGGTCAAGAACCACGAGTATCGCGTGGCGATCACCCCGGCGGGCGTCAACGAGTTCGTCCGCAATGGCCACGAGGTGTACGTCGAGAGCGGCGCCGGCCTCGGCTCGACAATCACCGATGACGAGTATCGGGCCGCAGGCGCGCGCATCCTCGACACGCCCGAGGACGTTTGGGGTACCGCGGAAATGGTTTTGAAGGTCAAGGAACCGATCGCCGAGGAATACGACCGGATGCGGCCCGGGCAGGTGCTGTTCACCTACCTGCATCTGGCGGCGTCGAAGCAGTGCACGGACGCGCTGCTCACGCAGAAGGTGACAGGCATCGCCTACGAGACCGTGGAGACCGCCGATCGGTCGCTGCCCCTGCTCGCGCCGATGAGCGAGGTGGCCGGGCGGCTCGCGCCGCAGGTCGGGGCATATCACCTGATGCGCTTCAACGGTGGGCGCGGCCTGCTGCCGGGCGGAGTGCCGGGCGTGCGGCCCGCGAAGGCCGTCGTGATCGGCGCGGGTGTCTCGGGCATGAACGCGGCCACGATCGCCAACGGGCTCGGGTTCGAGGTCGTGCTGCTGGACCTGAACATCAACCGGCTGCGGCAGGCCGACCAGCTGTTCCACGGTCGCGTTCGGACGGTCATGTCGAACGCCTATGAGCTGGAGCACGCCGTGCTTGAGGCCGACCTGGTCATCGGTGCGGTGCTCGTGCCCGGCGCGAAGGCGCCGACACTGGTGACCAATGACATGGTCCGCCGGATGAAGCGCGGCAGCGTGCTGGTCGACATCTCGATCGACCAGGGCGGGTGCTTCGAGGACTCGCACCCGACCACGCACGCCGACCCGGTGTACCAGGTCCACGAGTCGGTCTTCTACTGCGTGGCCAACATGCCCGGCGCCGTGCCGCACACGTCGACTTTCGCGCTCACAAATGTCACCCTGCCGTACGCCATCCAACTGGCCAACCACGGATGGCGCGACGCGCTGCGCAAAGACCGCGCGCTTGCGTTGGGGCTCAACACCTTTGACGGCTATCTGACCTACGGGCCGGTGGCCGAGGCGCACCACCTTCCCTATTTGACTTTGGAACAGGTGCTCGCTTGATGCCTTGTCACCGCGTGTCTGTCTGCGTGGCGGACACGCGGTGACGTACAGTCCTTCGTGATAGGGCGGAAGGGCGAAACAGGATGGCAGGCAGCGAGCGGGCAGAGGCATGGACCTCGACGCTTCGGGCGGAGACCTCCAGCATGGACCTGAGCGCTGACCTCGGGCCGGCGGATCCCTCCGCCTACACGGCGCGCAAGGAAATCCCTGAGCCGATGCCGACCGACCGGCATGGCCCTGCCCGGATCATCTCCATGGCGAACCAGAAGGGCGGGGTCGGCAAGACGACCACGACCATCAATCTCGGCGCGGCACTGGCCGAATATGGGCGCAAGGTGCTGCTGGTCGACTTCGACCCGCAGGGCGCGCTTTCGGTCGGGCTCGGGGTCAATCCGCACAACCTTGATCTCTCGGTCTACAACCTGCTCATGCAGGACGACGTAGTGGCCGAGGACGTGCTGATCAAGACCGACGTGGCCAACCTGCACCTGCTGCCGGCCAACATCGACCTGTCGGCGGCCGAGATCCAGCTGGTCAACGAGGTCGCGCGGGAGATGGCGCTGGCGCGGGTGCTGCGCAACGTGCGCAAGGAATACGACTTCATCCTGATCGACTGCCAGCCGTCGCTGGGCTTGCTGGCGATCAACGCGCTGACCGTGAGCCATGGCGTGCTCGTGCCGCTGGAGTGCGAGTTCTTCAGCCTGCGCGGCGTGGCGCTGCTGCTGGACACGATCGACAAGGTGCGTGAGCGGCTCAACTTCGACCTGGAGTTGGAAGGCATCCTGGCCACGATGTATGACAGCCGGACCACGCACTGCCGGCAGGTGCTGCAGCGGGTCGTGGAGGCTTTCGGCGACAAGGTGTACCAAACGGTGATCACCAAGACGGTGAAGTTCCCGGAGTCGACTGTCGCGGGCGCGCCGATCACCTCGCTGGATCCGGCCTCGTCCGGGGCGCGCAATTACCGTCAGCTGGCCCGCGAAGTGATCGCGGCCCAGGCGGCCCGCTAATCTTTGTCGGTGAGCTCCGCGGAAGTCCTGCCCGCTGAACCGTCCGGTTCGGCGCGCTTCACCGTGCGGCTGACCAACTTCGAGGGCCCGTTCGACCTGCTGTTGCAGCTGATTGGCAAGCACAAGCTGGATGTGACCGAGGTCGCGCTGCACCAGGTGACCGACGACTTCATCGCGCACATCCGGTCCATGGGCGACCAGTGGGACCTGGACGAGGCGAGCGAATTCTTGGTCATCGCGGCCACGCTGCTGGACCTGAAGGCGGCGCGGCTGCTGCCCGCGGCGGACGTCGAAAACGAGGAAGACCTGGCGCTGCTGGAGGCGCGTGACCTGCTGTTTGCCCGGCTGCTGCAATATCGGGCATTCAAGCAGGCAGCGGCGCATATCGCCGCGCTGTCGGAGGTCGGGGAACGGCGCTGGCCCAGGTTGGTCGCGTTGGAGGCCCGGTTCGCGGAGGCCTTGCCGGAGCTCGTGCTGGGGATCGGGCCCGAGCGGCTGGCCAAGTTGGCGGCCAAGGCGTTCACACCTAAGGCGCCCCCGCCGGCCGTGTCGATCGCGCACATCCACCAGGTGCGGGTGAGCGTGCGGGAGCACGCCGAGATCCTGCGGCTGAAGTTGATCGAGCTGGGAGCGGCGAGCTTCCGGGTGCTGACAAGCGACTGTGTGAACACGTTGGAGGTGGTCGCCCGATTCCTCGCGTTGCTGGAGCTCTATCGTGAAGGGCTGGTCGGATTCGATCAGATGCAGGCGCTGGGCGAGTTGAACGTCCGGTGGACTGGTGGGGACAGTACGCCGACCGCCCTCCACTTCGACGAGTATGAGCAGGAAGAGATGCGCGAAGATACGGCCGAGGCTGCGGCCGGGGGGACCGAGAGCGATGAGTGACGATCTGGCGGCCAACGCCGCGACCTGGGTGCCGCCATGGCAGCGACCCGCATCCGGGGCGTCCTCCCACGGCAGCATGGGCGACGAGGTTGACGCGGCCGAGCCGGGTGCGAGCCACGAACCGGGCGGCGCAGCCGAATCGGATGGGCCTGAGCGCGACGTGACGCCCGAGGTTGAGTCGCCCACGGCCGGAGGCGGCGGGGTTGGCGAGGCCATGGCAGCCGCTGAGGAGCCAGCGGGCTTGGTCGGGACGGAGGCTGAGGGCGACGCTGCGGCGACGACGGCTGATGCGGACGTGGCTGAGTCGGACGTGGCTGAGTCGGACGTGGCCGAGTCGGCGGGGGAGTCGGCGGCCGAGACACGCGTTGATGCGGATCTGCCGCGGCAGTGGGTCGGGCTGGCGGGTGCGCGGTGGCTGGACACCGGGGGCGCGAAGCAGGCGGACGATGCGGGCGTGGTCGTGGACCTGCCCGGCGTCGTGCAGTCTGGTGTGGACGCTGCTGCGGGTGCGGATGTGGCAGAGGTTGTGCCGGTGCCGCCGCCTGCGCGGGCGCGGGTGCGGCCGCGGAGCAAGGCGGGTGCCCCCGAGGTGGCCGGACCTGGCGTGGCAGCCGGGGTTGATGCGCCCGGCGGTGCGGTGGCTCTACCCGCGCAACGGGTGTCCGATGTGGACGAAATGCCGCCCCGTCAACTGGACGAGAGCGAGCTGGTGCCCGCGCTTGAGGCCATCCTGATGGTGGTGGACGAGCCGGTGAGCGAGATTACCCTCGCGGGTGTGCTCGACGTGCCGGCGGAGATGATCGCCAACGCACTGATCGATCTGTCCGCGGCCTACACGCGCGACGGCCGCGGGTTCGACCTGAGGCGTGCGGCGGGTGGCTGGCGGTTCTACACGCGGGCCGACTATTCGTCCTATGTGGAGAAGTTTGTGCTCGACGGGCAGCAGATGCGGCTCACGCAGGCGTCGTTGGAGACCCTCGCCGTGATCGCATACAAGCAGCCCGTGTCCCGGTCGCGCGTGTCGGCGATCCGCGGAGTCAACTGCGACGGTGTGATCCGCACGCTGATCACCCGCGGCATGATCGAGGAGTGCGGCACCGACCCCGACTCCGGCGCGCATCTGTACCGTACGACAAATCTGTTCTTGGAAAAGCTGGGGCTCGATTCGGTGGAGCAATTGCCGCCGCTGGCGCCGTTCCTGCCCGACAATCTGGACGAGGTGGCCGCAGGTGGCTGAGGAAAGGCTGCAAAAGGTGCTCGCGGCCGCGGGCATCGGGTCCCGGCGCGCATGCGAGGACCTGATCGGGCGTGGCCGGGTGACCGTGGACGGCAAGCGCGCGACCCTGGGCGACAAGGTGGACGCCGAAACGGCGGTGATCCACGTCGATGGGCAGCGCGTGGTGACCGACACCCGGCTGGTGTACCTGGCGATCAACAAGCCGCGCGGGGTCGTGTCGACGATGGCCGACGAGCTGGGCCGCGAGGCGATCGCGGACTACATCGGCGACCTGGGGGTGCGTGTCTACCACGTGGGCCGGCTCGACGCCGACACCGAGGGGCTGATGCTGCTCACCAACGACGGCACGCTCGCGCACAAGCTGACGCATCCGTCCTATGAGGTGCCCAAGACCTACATGGTCGAGGTGCAGGGGCCGCTGCCGCGTGCGGTGGGCCGGGCGCTGCAGTCCGGTGTCGAGCTTGAGGATGGCATCGCGCGGGTCGACTCGTTCAAGCTCGTGCAGGCCATCGACAAGTTTGCCCTGATCGAGCTCGTGCTGCACGAGGGACGCAACCGCATCGTGCGCCGCATGTTCGACGCGCTCGGCTTCCCGGTGCAGCGCCTGGTGCGCACGTCCATCGGCCCGATCAAGCTGGGCGACCTGCGCGTTGGCCGGCACCGCCGGCTCAACCCGGGCGAGATCGGCGCGCTGTTCAAGCTGGTTGAGCGCGAGCCCAGGCGCGAGTCTCGCGCACGACGGTGAACCCGGCGGAGCGATAGAGCGCCACCGCGGCGTCGTTTGTGGACGGTGTCGCGACCGCGACGGCGCTCGCACCTTGCGAGGCAAGCGCCGCGCACGCACCCAGCACCGCGTCACGCCCATAGCCGTGCCCGCGATGATCCCGATGCGTGCCAACCGGTTCGAGCAGCCCGCACCGGCCCACGCCCGCGAACCATCCGGTCGCGGCGGCGGCCGGCTCGCCTGCGGGCGTGCGCACGAGAACGTCCGCGCACTGCCCACCCGCGGGCGACTGCCGCATGTTGTGCCAGCGTTCCACGGTGAACGTGGATCCGTCGAACGCCGACCGCTGCACGATCACCCGGTCGGCGATGTCGGCGGCGAGCACTGGCAACGCGCGGCTCGACACCGGCCGCGGCGTCCATGCCATGACGACCCAGGGGTCTTCCGACTCCCGTGCCCATCCGGGAATGAGCAGGCCGTCGCACCAGTCGTTGCCCGGCTCCAGCAGCTGCAGCGCGTCGGCAGCGAGCGCCGCCAGGTCGGCGCCGGGCGCGGTGGCGACCCGCAGCACGGGGCCGTCGAGAAAGCCCACCGCCGCCGGTGCTTCACCAAACTGCCAGGAGTAGACGACGGCATCGTCAAACCGCAAATACCACCCCAGGTCGCCCGGGTGAAGGCCGTCACGGGGCGAGTCGCCCGGGGTCCAATCGTACAGTGCCCGCAACGCCGGGCCGGTTTCGGCGGGCGTGAGGTGCCGCCGGATCAGCGGGGTCGAGGTCACGTGGCGCAGACTAGCGAGCGCGCCAAGGCGTGGCGAATGTTTTAAACCAGTCGTCGAACTGTGCGATCGCCTCGGCCGTGGGTTTGCCGGGCGCGTTGGTGACCGGCTGGATCACCGGCGGCACGCCGACCGCGATCTCCCAGCTGGACCGGCGCCGCGTGCTGGCGGGCGGCGGCCCACCGGCCATCTGCACCACCATCCCGTGCGGCCCCACGCCCGGCCCCGGCAGCAGGTAGGCCCCGCCTTGCGGCGCATATGGGTTGCCGGGCGGGATGGGCAGCATCGACACGGGCTGTCCGGCCAGGGCCGGGACGGGCGCCGGAGCACCGGCCAGGGCACCCGACGCGGGCCGGTATCCGGGCAGCGCGGGCGGTGGCGAAGTGGCCCCGTCGGGTGTGGGCTCGACCCCGAGGCGGCTGCGATGATCGCGTATCTCGGCCGCGGCCACGAGCATGGCCGTGCGGGCGTCGTCGTTGAGCTCGGCCGCGACCTCCTCCCAGTATTCGGGGATCCAGTCGCTGGTGATGTCGTTCCACTGCCGCTGCAGCGGCTCGATGCGCTTTTTGGCCCCGCTCAGCGCGCTCATGATGCCGTGCAGGCCGCGGGCGGCCAGCGTCAGCGTGGACGCCTCCGCGTCGGCCGTGGCGATGAGCGCGTCCCAGCGCCCGAGCATCGGTCCGGCCGACGGGCCCTGCCACGCCTCGGCCAGCAGCTCACGCCGTGCGCGCAGCCCGTCGGCGTGCGCACCCATCAGGTCGGCCCGGCGCTGCAGACCGAACACCTGCTCCCAGCCCATCGGCGCACTCTCGCCGCGCACCGCATCCCAAAGCCGGGGAACGTCGTAGGCCTCCCAGGCCGTGCTCCAGATCATCGGCCCAGCTTCCGCAGGTTGCCTGCGCTCGCGCTGTCGACCGCCTCGTATCGCGTCACCACGTCATTAAGAGCGGACGCGATGGCCGTGATGTCACGTCTATGGTGATCTGCCCGGTCGGCGTGCCCGTCGAGCACGGTCAGCACCGCCCAACGCGCGGCGTTGGTCTCCCCGCACGGGGAGTATTGTCCGAAGTGGACTTCACGGGCGGGATCCTGCGTCAAATGCTGCGCCTCGCGCCGCAGCCATTCGCCGATCTCGCGCAATCCTCCCAGGTCAACCACGACCGGCGACGGGTCTTCCAGCATGACCGCCTCCACCGCACAATCTTGTCCGTTACTCACGCAGCGTATATGACGGGATCGATGTTCGCCCCATACGGTTCGCCTCACCCCAATGACATGGCACTATTGCGGGATTATGACGCTGACCTCCCTGCCTGAGCCGACCGATGAAGCCATCCTCGACGCCTTCGAGACCTGGGCGGGGGATCAGGGTCTGTCTCTGTACACGGCTCAGCAGGAGGCGCTGTTCGAGATCGTCACCGGCGCGAACCTGATCCTGAGCACGCCGACCGGCTCGGGCAAGAGCATGGTCGCGGTCGGGGCGCACTTCGCGGCCCTTTCGCACGGCAGCCGTAGCTTCTACACCGCGCCGATCAAGGCGCTCGTGTCGGAGAAGTTCTTCGCCCTGTGCGCGATCTTCGGCCCGGAAAATGTCGGAATGATGACCGGCGACGCGGCGGTCAACCCGGACGCCCCGATCATCTGCTGCACCGCCGAGATCCTGGCCAACCTCGCGCTGCGCGACGGCCCGGGGGCCGACGTGGGCACGGTCATCATGGACGAGTTCCACTTCTACGCCGAGCCGGATCGTGGGTGGGCGTGGCAGATCCCGCTGCTGGAGTTGTCCAATGCGCAGTTCGTGCTCATGTCGGCCACGCTGGGCGATGTCACGCGGTTCAAGGAGGACCTGACCCGGCGCACCGGCCGATCGACCGCCGTCATCACGTCGACCGAGCGGCCCGTGCCGCTGCTGCACAGCTATGTCCTGACGCCGCTGCACGAGACCATCGAGGAACTGCTCAGCACGCACCAGGCTCCCGTCTACATCGTGCACTTCACCCAGGCGGCCGCGCTGGAGCAGGCCAGCGCGCTGATGAGCATCAACATGTGCACGCGGGCGGAGAAAGACGCGATCGCCGAGCTGATCGGCAACTTCCGGTTCACCGCGGGATTCGGCAAGACGCTGTCGCGGCTCGTGCGCCACGGCATCGGCGTGCACCACGCGGGCATGCTGCCCAAATACAGGCGCCTGGTCGAGTTGCTCGCGCAGGCCGGGCTGCTGAAGGTGGTCTGCGGGACGGACACCCTGGGCGTGGGGATCAACCTGCCGATCCGCACCGTACTATTCACAGGTTTAAATAAATTTGATGGTACGAAAATGCGTTTGCTCAAGGCGCGCGAGTTCCATCAGATAGCGGGACGGGCGGGCCGCGCCGGTTACGACACGCTCGGCAGGGTCATCGTCCAGGCGCCCGATCACGTGATCGAAAATGAGAAGGCGGTGGCCAAGGCCGCGAGCGACCCGAAGAAGCTGCGCAAGCTCGTGCGCAAGAAGCCGCCCGAGGGTTTCGTGGGGTGGGGGCAGCCCACGTTCGAGCGGCTGGTCGCGGCCGAGCCGGAGCCGCTGACGTCCAGCTTCCACGTGTCGCACGCGATGGTGCTCAACGTCATCGAGCGCGGCGGCGACGTGTTCGGCAACATGCGCAAGCTGCTGACCGACAATCACGAGCCTGCGGCCTCGCGAAGGGCCCACATCCGGCGGGCGATCGCCATCTATCGCGGGCTGCGCGCGGCCGGGATCGTGGCGCAGGAGGACGGCAAGATCCGCGTGGTGGACGAACTGCAGCTGGGGTTCGCGCTCAACCAGCCGCTGTCGCCGTTCGCCGTGGCGGCGATCGAGCTGCTCTCGCCGGACGAACCGGGGTATGCGCTGGACGTCGTGTCCATCATCGAGTCCACTCTGGAGGATCCGCGCCAGGTGCTGTATGCCCAGCAGGACCGGGCCAAGGCGGAGGCGGTCGCGCAGATGAAGGCCGACGGCATCGAATATGAGGAGCGGATGGTGCTGCTGGAGGGCATCACCTACCCCAAACCGCTGGAGCAGTTGCTGGATGTGGCGTTCGAGTCGTATCGCAAGGGGCATCCGTGGGTGGCCGACTCGCGCCTGTCGCCGAAGTCGGTGGTGCGCGACCTGTTCGAGAAGGGCATGACGTTCGTCGAATATGTTGGCTTCTATGGGCTGGCGCGCTCGGAAGGGCTCGTGCTGCGCTACTTGGCCGACGCGTATCGCGCGCTGCGTCAGACCGTACCGGATGATGCAAAAACCGAAGAGCTCAATGATCTGATCGAATGGCTGGGCGAGTTGGTCAGGCAGGTCGATTCGAGCCTGCTCGATGAGTGGGAGCGGCTGCAGAACCCCGGTGAACCGGTCCAGGAGGCGGCCCCGCCGGCGGTGACGCGCAATGTGCGGGCGTTTCGGGTGCAGGTGCGCAACGCGTTGTTCCGGCGGGTTGAGCTGGCTGCACTGCGGCGATATGACCAACTCGACGAGGGCGTGGATTGGCGTTCCGCCTTGGACGAATACTTCGCCGAGCACGACGAGATCCCGACCGGCCCGCAGGCGCGCGGGCCGCGCTTCTTCGTGGTCGAGGAGGGTGCGGCGCAGTGGCGGGTGCGGCAGATCATCGCCGATCCGGAGTCCAATCACGACTGGCACATCACGGCGACGGTTGACCTCGAAGCGTCCGACGAGGCGGGCGAGGCCGTGATCACGGTGACCGGGTTCGGTCAGTTCCAGGCTATCGGGAGCGATTCGTAGCCGCGCAGGACCAGACGCTCCCGCCGGACGGGAGTGCCGTCGAGGCGCAGGCCTGGAAGTCCTTGCAGCAGAAGCGGGAAGGCGATCTGCGCCTCCAGCCGGGCCAGCGCCGCGCCCAGGCAGAAGTGCGCGCCCGCGCCGAACGAGATGGGCACGTTGTTGGGCCGCGCCGGGTCGAACCGGTCGGCGTTGTCGAAGCGGGCCTCGTCGCGATTGGCCGAGCCGATGAGCGCCAGCACGTAGGTGCCGGCCTGGACGCTCCGTCCACTCAAGACGGTCGGGGCGAGGGCGATGCGGGAGGTCAACTGCACGGGTGAGTCGTAGCGCAGGAACTCCTCGACGTAGGCGACCGGATCGTCGATGGATTTCGAGAACGGGTGTTCGAGCAGGGTCATGACGCCGTTGCCGATCAGGTTGCTGGTCGTCTCGAATCCGGCGATCAGGAGCAGGGACAGGTTGCCGAGCAGTTCGCCCTCGGTGAGCCCGTCCGCCTCGGCCAGGTCGGCGATCAGGCCGGGCCGGCGCGCCTTGACCAGGTGCTTGAAGTAGGCGCGCAGCAACTCGCCCGCGCTGCGGGCCGCGTCGAGCTCCTCCAGGGTGGCTGTGCCCTCCAGCACGACCGTGCTGTCGGCGGCGACGGATCTGAACCAGGTGCGGTCCTTCTCCGGTACCCCGAGCAGCTCGCAGATCACGTTGACCGGCAGCCGGTAGGCGAAGTCGGCCATCAGGTCGGCGCGGCCGCCTCCGTCGCCGCGCATGGCGTCGATCAGGGCCGTGGCCTGGTCAGCGATCGCGTCGCGCAGGCCGTGCACGCGGCGCGGGGTGAAGGCGCCGGACATGAGGCGGCGCACCCGGGTGTGATCGGGCGGGTTCATGGTGAGCAGGGACGTCTGGTCCGCGATCAGCGGGGCCCGCTCGACGCCGAAGTTGGCGTCGCGCAACACCTCGTCGACGGCGGCGTAGGACGTGGCGATGAGGAACCCGTCCATCACCTCGACCACCGGGCCGATCCGGCGCAACGCGGCATAGACGGGATACGGGTCGCGCCGGCCATCGTCGGAATAGAGGGCGTTGAACAGGTCCACGGCCGTTATCTTGGCACGATGGAGCAAGGGATCCTGCTGGTGCACGAGCCGGATCGGCTGCGGGAGGTGGCGCGGCTGTTCAACGAGATCTGGCGCGCGCCGGACGGGCGCTGGATCTTCGCACCCGATCTGCTGCGTTCGCTGGCGCATGCGGGCGGCGCGGTGCACGCGGCCTACGAGGCAGGCTCGCTTGCGGGTGCATCGGTGGCGGTGTTCGGACCGGCCAACACCGTCTACTCGTTGGTGGCGGGGGTGCGGGCGCCGGATCGTGGGATCGGATATGCGCTCAAGCAGGCGCAGCGGCGGTGGGCGCTCGGGCATGGCGCGACGGTGATGCGGTGGACGTTCGACCCGTTGGTCGGGCGCAATGCGCGGTTCAATCTGATGAAGCTGGGCGCGACGGCGGTTGCGTATTCCGTTGATTTCTACGGGCCGATGGACGACGGGGTGCAGGGCATGGATGAGACCGACCGGCTGACGGTGCAGTGGCGGTTGGACACGGACTCGCCGCGCCCCGAATTCGTCAAAAGCGGCGAGGGGGTGTGGTGTCAGGTGCCGCGCGACATCGTCGAATTGCGGCGCACCGATCCCGCTTCGGCCGGCAGGTGGCGTGTCGCGGTGCGCGAGGTCATGGTGCCCGCGTTCGCGAACGGTTTTGTGGCAACGGGGATGACGCGTGACGGGTGGTACCGATTGGAGAAGTCCACGTGAGGATCGAGCGGATCGAGCTGATACACATCCGGATGCCTTTGGTGGGTGCGTTCCGGACCTCTTTTGGGATTGATTTGGTACGGGACACGTTCCTGCTGCGCGTGCTGACTTCGGATGGTGGGCAAGGGTGGGGCGAGTACGGTGGCGATCCGGATCCGGCCTACTCGTCGGAGTTCTCGGCCGGCACGGAGATCGTGCTGGCCGAACACCTGATTCCGCGGCTGGACCGGGAGGTGACGGCCGCGCGGGTGGGGCCCGCGGTGCGTGGGGTGAAGGGGCATCGCATGGCCAAGGCCGTGCTGGAGACCGCGATCCTGGACGCGGAGCTGCGCTCGTATGGCATGCCGTTGCGCACCTATCTGGGGTCGGTCGTGGATCGCGTTCCGGCGGGCGTGTCGGTCGGCATCATGGACACGATCCCGCAGTTGCTGGAGCAGGTGGGCGCCTATCTGGAGGCGGGATATGTGCGCATCAAGCTGAAAATCGAGCCCGGGTGGGACGTGTTGCCGGTGCGCGCCGTGCGGGAGGCGTTCGGTGACGACGTGCCGCTGCAGGTCGACGCGAACACGGCATATTCGCTGACGGATGCTCGGCACCTGCGGCGGCTGGACGAGTTCGGGCTGCTGCTCATCGAGCAGCCGCTGGACACGGATGATCTGAGCGGGCACGCGCGCCTCGCGGGCTTGATCGATACACCGGTGTGTTTGGACGAGTCCATCGGTTCCGCCCGGGACGCTGCCGCGGCGATCGCGATGGGGGCATGTTCCATCATCAATATCAAGCCGTCGCGGGTCGGCGGATACCTTGAGGCGCGGCGCATCCACGACGTGGCGGCTGCGGCGGGTGTGCCGGTGTGGTGCGGCGGCATGCTCGAAACAGGTGTGGGCAGGGCGGCCAATCTGGCGCTCGCGGCACTGCCGGGGTTTGTGCTGCCGGGCGACACATCGGCCTCGAATCGTTACTACGCCGAGGATTTGACGGAGCCGTTCGTGTTGGACGCGGATGGGTGTGTCGCTGTGCCCACCGGCACCGGCATCGGCGTCACCCCGGATCCGCAGGTGCTGGAGCGCTACACGGTCGCACGCCGCCGGCTGCTCTGATCAGGTGGACGGCAGGAAGCCGCGCAGGTGAACCCCATCACGGCCACGAGGTATGACCCAGGTCGGGGTGCTATTTGGCGCGTGCACCGAGCATGCGCAGCAGGCTGGTGTGGAGCGAGTCCTGTGCGTCGTTTTTGGACAAACGGCCCGCCTGCTCCTCCTCGCTCGCGGTGTGCGCGAGCTTGATGGTGGCCGCGACGAGCCAGCCGGTGGGAAGTGCCGCATCGAACTCTCCGGATTTCCGGCCGCGCCGGATCACCCGCTCGATGCGGGCGGCGATGGGGGTGTGCTGCTCGTGGTCGGCCTGTGGGCTGAGCGGCAATAAGCTGATCTTTTGCAGCAGCGGTGCGGAATAACGCTCGACTGTCTGCGTGGCGGCGTCGAGCAGGCGCAGCAGCGCGTCCGCGGCTGGTCCGGTTTCGGGCGCCGCGGCGTCCATCGCGGCCACGGTTTCCTGGGTGACTTGGCCGAGGATTGCCAGAAGCACATGCTCTCGGGAAGGGAAGTGGGCATAGACCGTTTGGCGGGTCACGCCTGCGGCCACGGCGATCTTTTCCAGCCCGGCGTCGGGATCGGTGTTGAGCACCCGGACCGCGGCATTCATGATGGCCGTCCTGCTGCGCTGGGCATCGGCACGGCGATTGCGGGGCTGGGACGAAGTCATTTTTACGCCTTGTCAAAGTTGTGTCGTCGCGTATATCTTACAGAGTGTAAGAGATTCTCCCCTCCAGGAGCGCCAGCGCCATGCCTCGATTGAGCGATACCGATCCCAAGCAGTTCATCGCCGACTTCTTCACCTCGTTCACTGCCGACCTGTTGCGCGGCGACGACGATCCCGCGCTGATCGTCGATCGTTACCACACCGCGGACATCATCCAGGTCGCCGACGGGCACCGGATCGATCGCGACAAGCTCATCGCGCACACCCGGCCGGTACGCAAGAACCGGCCCAGCAGTCGCATCGAGGTCCATGACGCCATCGCCGACGGCGATCGCGTCGCCGCCCGCTACACGCTCCACGTGCAGCAGCGCGGGAAGGAGTTCGCCATCGAGGTGTGCTTCTTCGGGCAGTTCACCGACGACGGCCGCATGCGGCAGGCACACATGCTCACCCGGTGAGCCGATCCCAGCGCACAAGGCGGTTGAAGTGTGCCAGCGTCACGCGCACTGACTGATCGTCGCGGGCCACGACAAACTCAACCGTCTCGTCGTCGAAGCCGTCGGGCAGAAGTTCGGCTTCGAGGTCCGCGTCACCGAGAGCGTCGGCCACGAGTCGGGTTGCGGCACGCACACCGTCATCTGAGTCGGTGAACAAGTCGGCATCCTCGGTGGACCGTCGGACTATGCCGTGGGCGATCAGCGCGTGCCCACCGCGGAGGGCGAAGCCGTGCTGTTTGGCGGCCGCGAGAGCGATCCAGGCTACCTCTGTCTGGAGTGGATCAGCTGGGGTGTCGGTTTCCCGCGCGGCACGAACTCCTTTGGGCACCAACAATTCCGGCCACAACCGGATCAGTGTCGGGCCATCCAGCCACTTTGTCAACTCGGTCACTGAAACGGCTTCGCGGAGCACGGTCTCGTACATCCAGGCCGGCAGCGCCGGCTTGTCCAGGTTGACGTGGCGTTTGGGCTAGCAGAACAGGCGGCGAGGGAGTTCGACGATGCCCGAGGTGGGGCCGTGCGGGGCGCTCAGATCGGCGCGAAGACAGCACTGCGGTCCGGACGGGATTCAAACCGGCCCCGGCGGTGTTGGGTAGTGCGTGTCGTCATCACGAGACCAGCATGGGCGAGCCAGGGGCGCTCGTTTCCTGACGATCGTGACCGGGCAGAATAGGGGTATGAGTTTGCGGCGGTGTGTGGTGGCGGTGGACGGGCCGTCTGGTTCGGGCAAGTCGACGGTGTCGCGGCGGCTGGCCCAGGCCTTGGGCGCCAGCTACCTGGACACCGGCGCCATGTACCGCGCTGCGACGTGGGCCGTGCTGCACGCCGGGGTCGATGTCAATGATCCCGAGGGCGTGGTCAAGGTGGTGGTCGATACCGAGATCGTTGTGGGCACCGATCCCGCCCGGCAAACCGTGAGCGTGAACGACCACGACGTCACGCGCGAGATCCGGGGCCACGAGGTCACGGGCGCCGTCTCGGCCGTTTCTGCCGTGCCTGCCGTGCGCAAGCTTCTGGTCGAGCGCCAGCGCGAGGTCATCGCGGGTGCCGAGCGGATCGTGGTCGAGGGGCGCGACATCGGCACCGTCGTGGCGCCCGACGCCGACCTCAAGGTGTATTTGACCGCCTCGGCCGCCGAGCGCGCCCGCCGCCGCAGCGCCGAGATCGCGGCCGATCACGCCGCCACGCAGGCCGACCTGGCCCGCCGCGATCTGCTCGACTCGACCCGGGCGACCGATCCGCTGCGCCAGGCGCCCGACGCGATCGTGCTCGACTCCACTGAAATGGACATCGACCAGGTTGTCGCCCATCTGCGTGAGAAGGTCGATGCATGAGGGACACTGAGGTCGACCTCGCGGAGCTGCCCGAGGAGACGCCGGTCGGCGACGAGGAGGTCGAGGTCCCGACGCCTGTCGTGGCCGTGGTCGGCCGGCCCAACGTGGGCAAGTCGACGCTGGTCAACCGGATCATCGGGCGCCGGCAGGCCGTCGTCGAGGATGTGCCCGGCGTGACCCGTGACCGCGTGGCCTACGACGCGACGTGGTCCGGGCGAGAGTTCACGGTCGTCGACACGGGCGGGTGGGAGCCCGACGCTCGCGATCGCGCCGCGGCGATCGCGCGCCAGGCCGAGGCCGCCGTGGCCACGGCCGACGTCGTGCTGTTCGTGGTCGACGCGATGATCGGCGCGACCGACGACGACGAGAAGGCCGTAAAGATGTTGCGCCGCAGCAAAAAGCCCGTGCTGCTGGTCGCCAACAAGGTGGACAACCAGGCGCGCGAGATCGAGGCCATGTCGCTGTGGTCGCTGGGCCTGGGCCAGCCCTACCCGGTGTCGGCCCTGCACGGCCGGGGCGCGGGCGATCTGCTCGACGCCGTGTTCGACGCTTTTCCCAAGGAGGCCCCGCGCGTGCGGGAGGGCCGCCCGCGCGGCCCGCGCCGGGTGGCGCTCGTCGGCCGGCCCAACGTGGGCAAGTCGAGCCTGCTCAACAAGCTGGCCCGGGAGGAGCGCTCGGTCGTGGACTCGGTCGCCGGCACGACGGTCGACCCGGTCGACTCGCTGGTGACCATCGACAAAGAGGTGTGGCAGTTCGTCGACACGGCGGGCCTGCGCAAGCGGGTCAGTCACGCCAGCGGCACCGAATACTACGCGTCGCTGCGCACCGCGGCCGCGATCGAGGCGGCCGAGGTGACCGTCGTGCTGCTCGACGCCAGCGAGCCGATCACCGAGCAGGATCAGCGCCTGCTCACCATGGTGGCGGAGGCCGGGCGCGGGGTCGTGCTCGCGTTCAACAAGTGGGACATGGTCGACGACGACCGGCGGTACTACCTGGAGAAGGAGATCGAGCGGGAGCTCAAGCGGATCCCGTGGGCGTTGCGGGTCAACATCTCGGCGCTCACCGGCAGAGCGGTCGAAAAGCTCGCGCCCGCGCTGCGCATCGCGCTCGCCAGTTGGGAGAAGCGCATCGCCACCGGACGGCTCAACCAGTGGCTCACCGCGCTCGTGCAGGCCACGCCCCACCCGGTGCGCGGCGGCCGGGCTCCCCGGATCATGTTTGCCACCCAGCCGGGCAACTGCCCGCCGAAGTTCGTGCTTTTCACCACCGGCCCGCTCGACGCGGGCTATGTCCGGTTCATCGAGCGGAAGCTGCGCGAGGAGTTCGGGTTCCAGGGGACGCCCATCGAGATCGCGGTCAAGCCGCGCAAGATGACCGGCCCCGGAGGGCGCGGCAAGGCCCACGGCTGACAGCGCGGGCCAATGGCGGGATAAGGGCGAGCCAGTCGAAGATGTCCCGCCTGTCCGGGATCGCGCTGCCCGAAGCCGCCGCCGTGCCGCTAGCCGGCGTGGAGCTCTGGAACAGGCCGGCTGCTTAGGCCGCCAGGCGATTGACGATCGCGGTGAAGACCGATGGGAGCCGTGCGCTGAGGGGCACGATTGCCTTGCGCGCGACCGGAAATCGGGTCGCGACGACCAGGCCGCGGGTGAGCATGCGGTATTCGCGGGTGATGCGCTGCCAGTCCCGTTCGTAGCGCGCCGGATCGCCGTCCGCAATGGACGCGATGGCGGCGCGGGCCTGCTTCACCGCCAGGCTGATTCCCTCGCCAGTGAGCGCGTCCTCGTAGCCTGCCGAGTCGCCGACGAACAGCACGCGCCCCGCGACCCGGCGCGACACGACCTGCCGCAACGGTCCGGCCCCGCGCACTGAGCCGATCCGCTTGCCGAGGCGGTCTTCAAGCCCGGGAAACGCGTCGAGCCACGCTCGCGAGGCCGATAGGATCGCGACGCCCACCACGTCTGGGGCTACCGGCGTCACGTATGCCTCGCCGAGTCGTGACCACCACACCTCCACGAACTCGGACCACGGGCGCGCGTTCCAGTGTGCGCGCAAGCCATATCGGCGCGGTGTGCCCGCAAACGACTGCACGCCAACGCATCGCCGGACTGTCGAATGTAGACCGTCTGCCGCGATCAGCCAGCGCGCCGTGATGCCGCCCGCGCGCACCCAATCGGGCCCCTGCTCAAGGGAGGTCACCCGCACCGGCACGCACTCGACACCGGCCGATAGCGAACAGTGCAGTGCCGTCCGTCGCACCCCGAGCCCTGGACCGTTGGCAAAACGCGCGACGACAGAAGAAGAACCGTCCACATAGGCTATTCCATGAAACGGCACGCCATCCAGCGAAAGACCCAGCGTGCGCAGTGAAGCGAGCCCGCCAGGCATGATGCCCTCGCCGCACGCCTTGTCCACGGGCGCTTGGCGCGGCTCGGCCACCATCGCAGAAAGCCCGCTCAGCGCGGCGAACCGGGCGGCCGCGAGCCCCGCCGGGCCCCCGCCCACCACGAGCACGTCGACGTCAAACCGTGGCAAGGGCCGCGTTCTCCACCCGGATCCGGATCGTCAGCACGATCGCATTGAGCACGGTGAACGCCACCGCGGTGATCCATGCGCTGTGTACCAACGGAAGCGCGATCCCCTCCACCACCACTGCCACATAATTCGGATGCCGCAACCATCGATAGGGCCCGCTGCGCACCAGCGGCAGCCCGGGGACCACGATGACCAGCGTGTTCCACCGCTTGCCCAGCGTCGCGACACACCACCAGCGCAACGCCTGGCTGGCCAGCACGAGCGCGAACATCGTCCACCCGAGCCACGGGAGGAACGGCCGCTCCAGCGCCCACACCTCGACCACGCACCCGACCAGCAGTCCGGTGTGGATCGCCACCATGAACGGATAGTGCGAGCGCCCGTATTCCTTGCCGCCGTTGGCCTTTGCCCACGCGGCATGGCGCTTGGACACCACCAGCTCGACGAGCCGTTCCGCCCCGACCGCCAGGATCAACAGATAGAACATGGTCACCAGCGTAGGAGCACGAGCTCGGAGCAGAAACCCGGCCCCATCGCCACCATCAGCCCGTGCTCTCCGGCCGCGGGCGGGTCGCCCAGGTGGGCCGACAAGACGTCGAGGACGGAGACCGATGAGAGATTTCCCCTGGTACCCAATGAGAACCGGGTTTTGTCCAAGGCCTCGGCAGGCAGGGACAGCGCCCGTTCGATGGCTTCGATGACCTTCGGCCCGCCGGGGTGGCACACCCACGCGGCGATCTGATCGACCGCCTGGTCCTTGAGGAACCCGCGCACGTCATCGCCGAGATAACGCTCCGCGATCGGTGCCACCTCGGTGGACAGCACGATGCGGAATCCGTCGGAGCCTATGTCCCAGCCCATGACGCCCAGGCTGTCCGGATACATCCGGCTGCGGCTGGCCACGACCTCCGGCCCGCGCCCGTCGCCGGTCATCACGACCGCCGCCGCGCCATCGCCGAAAAGGCTTGTGGCGACGAGGTTTGCGGCGCTGGTGTCGCCGCGCTGCAGGGCCAGCGTGCACAGCTCGACTGCGAGCAGGACCGCGACATGGTCGGGATGGCCGCGCAGGTAGTCGGCGATGCGGGCCACACCGGCCGCTCCCGCCACACACCCCAGCCCGAACAGCGGCATCCGCTTGACATCGGGCCGCATGCCCAGCTTCGCGGCCAGGCGTGCCTCAAGCGAGGGCACGGCCAGCCCGGTCACGGTCGTCGACGCGATCAGGTCGATCTGCTGCGGCGTGATGCCCGCCTGGTCGCACGCCTCCAGCAGAGCCTGCTCACCGAGCTGCATCGCGACCTCGATGTAGGCGTTGTTGAAGTCGGTGAACCCGTCCAGCTGCTCGTAGCGGTCGATCGGCAGGGCCAGGTGCCGGGTGTGGACCCCGCTGGATTTGGCGAACCTGGAGAACGCGCGGCCGTAACGCTGCAGCTCGGCGATGATTTCGTCCTGCGTGTGGACATGCGGGGGTAGCGCCGTGCGCACCGCCGCGATTCGCGGTCCACCTCCCATCGGTCCAATTTACCCATACATCGGGGGCTGGAAGCGCTAGAAAGTCAGCGAATAGGAGCCGCCTTCGCGTTTGAACCCGATATTTTCGTAGTAGGGTGCCACCATCGTCGGCGGTGTGACCACCTTGCGGAAGCCGTGGTCGGTGAACAGATTGCTGCGCTTGTAGACGAACTCGCCGGGGGTGAAGTCGCGGTACCGCCCGATGACATAGTCCAGGTCGATCTGCGCCACGCCGCCGCCCGCGTCGCGGACCAGGACGATGCCCACGACTTCGTCGTGGCGCATCACGACGAACGCCAGCTGCTCCGCATGCGGGCGGAAGCCCGGGTTGAACCGGGTGATGTCCTCGGCGTGCACGGCCAGCAGATGGTGCAGGAAGGCGTCGTCGGCCTTCACCTCCACGACCGTGTAGGCCTGCGGATCGTGCCGCATGCGCTGCAGGCGAATCAGATAAACACTATTGATGATTGCCAGTACCACGTTCAGGCCCACCATGGGCCAGACCCTGATCGCTGCGTTGTACCCGATCAGCGCGAGACAGCCGACCAGGTTGAACAGCCGCAGGCGCAGGATCCGCGTTTGCAGCAGGGACCAGATCAGCAGCGCCGACCCGGCCCAGCCGACTGCGTCAAGCCAGTTCACAAGGTGAGGCTAGCCCACGCGGCGCACTCGCCCGTCTACGACCTGCACAGCGATCGGACTCAGGCCGCTGGGCGCCGGCCCGTCCACGCGCGAACCATCGGCGGCCTTGAAGTGCGACTGGTGCGCCACGCACGTGATCAGACCCTGCGGGTCGGGCGGGCTCAGGCGGAAGTTCTGATGCGGGCAGACCGCGCTGAACGCGGTGAACGTGCCCGCGGTCAGCTGCAACACCAGCACGTTGTCCGCCGTTACCACGCCGCCGCCGACCGGCACGTCCGCGGCCTTGACCAGTGAACCGTCGCCGTTGCCCGAGCCCGTGTTCTGGCTCGGCGATGGTGCGGTGGGCGGTGGATTCTCGCCGCACGCGGCCAACAGCATCGTCAGCCCCGCCCCCGCCAGCAGTGCCCGCCTCGGGCACACAACTTCACTCATGCGCTCCGAGAGTCACCACGGCGGCGCTCGGTTCCGTGGCGACGCCGATTTCGCCGGAGAAATTCTCGCGGGCCGCCGCGGCGAACGTGGCCGGATCGGAGCCGGGCCACAGGTGCGTGAGCAGGAGCTTGCCCACCCCGGCGCGGGCCGCGTCCTGTCCCGCCTGCAGCGCGCTCGACGCGAACTCGGCGGCCTCATCCGGTACCAGATAGGCAAAGGAAGCCTCGGCGACCAGCAGATCAGCGTCGCGGGCGAGTTCGGCGATGAGCGGGCTCGGCCCCGTGTCGCCGGTGTATGCCACGGTGTGCCCGCCGGCCGAGATGCGCACACCAGGGTTGGGCACCCAGTGCGGCAGCCACCGGATCGCGACGTCGAACGGCCCGATCTCGAAACGGTCGCCCATCTCGTGCAGCCGGTAGGCATCATCGAGCATCCCCGAGCGGTCGAGTGCGAGTACCGCGTCAAGCGCGCCGGCCGGGGCGTGGATGTCCAACCTGGACGGCCGCTGCGGGCTCATCGCCCGCGCCCGAAGCAGCGGGTTCAGGTCGGCGCAGTGGTCCGGATGGCGATGGGTGATGACCACGGCATCGACCGATTCAACCGGCACATGCTGGAGCAGCCGCTGAAACGTGCCATAACCGAGGTCGACCACCACGTTCCTTCCACCGTACGACAGCAGGAACCCGCTGCAGGCATGCTCGGCGGTGGGGAAGGCCCCACTCGCACCGAGCACGGTCAGCCTCACGCGCCGTCCAGATCGGCGCGGGTGAGCAAGGAGTGGATGGTGATGCCTTGCGCCGCAAGGGCTTTGCCCCCGCCCTCCAGCCGGTCGATGACACACACCGCGTGGTCGATCTGCGCGCCGAGGACCCGCAAGTGCTTGGAGGCCATCAGAATCGTGCCGCCCGTGGTGACCACGTCCTCGACGATGAGCACCCGCCGGCCCGCGATCGCCGCGCCTTCGGCGAGCCGTGCCGTGCCGTAGGCCTTGGCCTCCTTGCGCACGAACGCGCAGGGCAGCCCGGTGTGGCGGCCCAGTGCCGTGACAATGGCGATGCCACCGAGTTCGAGGCCCGCGAGCACCTGCGTGCCCGGCGGGACCAGCGCCGCCATCCGGCCCGCGACCTCGTCGAGCAGCGCCGGGTCGGCCTCGAACTGATACTTGTCGAAGTACTCGTGTGCCGTGCGCCCAGAGCGCAGCACGAACTCGCCGCGCAAAGTGCTGACGGCCTTTATCCTCCTCGCAAGATCCGAGCTGGTCACGACACCGATGATGTCAGATACGCACAACTCAGATTCCACTGAGGAGGGCCGTCGCAAGTGGAGTCAGCACGTGAAGGGTCGAGTTGCCGTCGCGCACGCTTGCGACAAGCCCGGCGTGGCGCAGGACCGAGGTGTGTTCGCTTGCGGTGGGCAGGGAAACGTCGAGCCGCCGGGCGATCTCGCCGGTGGTGCAGCCGTCGCCGATGGTTTCGAGCACGGCCGCGCGGGTGCGCCCCATCAGCGCGGCCAGCGCGTCGCTGTGCCCTTCGCTTTGCGGGCGGTTGGTCAGGCTCAAAGCCATGAAGCGGGCGTCACCGTCGACCGGGCACACGAGCACCGGCGGTAGCGTGGTGTCGCGCAGCGTGATTGGCTGGCCCCAGCAGAAGAACGATGGCGTGAGCAGCAGACCCCGTCCCTCCAGATGGCACACCTGCTCGCCCGGATAGCGCGCCTCGATCACCGAGTCGTGCCAGCGCAGGGTGGGTTGCATCTCGGAGAGCAGGCGCTCGTAGCCCCCATCGGCGAGGCTGCGGGTCCGCCTTGACCGGTCGATGTGGACACTCGCGCGGATCTGCGTGAGATAGGGCTCGATGGCGGCCGCATAGTACGCGCGGATGGCCTCGGCCAGGCGTGACAGCATGCCCACGTCGCCACGGGCCAATTGGCCCACCCACGCGGGCAGCCGGTTGTCCTCGGCGAGGATCCCGAGGTCGGACGACAGGCGCTCGATCGGCGTGGACATGATGGCCTCGATCTGCGCCTGCAACCCCTTGCCGGTCTCGGCCGGGGTCAGGAAGTCGGGGAAGTATCCGGTCTGCGGCACCAGCTGCAGCAGCAGCGCCAGGCAGTCGGTGGCGCCCGCGGCCTGCAGGCGCTTGAGCGTGGCCTGGCGCCACTCCCGGAACACCGGCGAACTCGGGCTGCGCAGCTGGTGCAGGCTGAGCGTGAGCTCCCACATGGGATCGGGCGAGCTCGCGATCCGCGTGCGCATCAGGTCGGCGCTGGTGAAGTGAATCCTCAGCATCTGGCGTCTAAGCCTTCCGGTGAAGACCATCGGTGAAAACTTCTCACCATCCTTACCGGACAGACGGGCATAACGCGACCCTGGAGGGGAGGAATCGGTGTACTTAAAGGAAACGTTACACAGCGCGACGGACCGACATCATTGCGCCGCCGATCCTGCCCGGCGGCCGGCGTTCCACGATTCCTCCTTGACAGGTGTTGGTTCTCATTGGATGAGGTACTTCTGTGCCAAAAACTGTTTGGGACACCGAAGCGCGAGGGCGTGGGCAGGGCTGTGCTCGGGCCGCGGCGCGGGCTTCTCGCCTCGGCCGCGCCGGCCTCGGGGCCGTTTCCCGCGCATGCAGCACGGGTAATCCACGTGTATGCATCCGATTGTGTTCAACCCATGGATATGGCGGGATCCGCAGTGGATGCCCTCCGCTGAGGACGGTGGCGAGCAGGACCCGGGCCGGGTGCTGCTCGACGGCTACGGGGTGGAGGCGGCCGACGGCTCGATCGGCACCATCGACGAGGCCAGCTACGAGGTCGACGCGGCTTACCTGGTGGTGGACACCGGTCCGTGGATCTTCGGCCGCAAGGTGCTGCTCCCGGCCGGTACCGTCAATCATATTGATCATTTGGAGCGGAAGGTCTACGTCGACCGCACCAAGGACCAGATCAAGGATTCGCCGGAGTACGACCCCGGCGCGATCGAGGGGCATCGCTCGGACGTGGCCGAGTACTACGGGAAGACCTATCACGGCTAGGTGTCTGTTGATCACTGATTGCGATCGTGGCCCGGTGATCTGAAGCGAAATTCCGGATTTGGTGATCGATAGGGCTCTGACCAGGGGGTCGATGGCGAGCCGGGACTGGTTAGAACTAGTGTTCTAAGGGTGGCGGAAGGGCGGGTTGAGCTCAGTGCGCTCGTCAAGCGGGCCAGTGAGCTCAGCCCGCAGGTCGCCGGGCGTGGCGATGACCGCATGCTGCCCGTCACGCCCCCGCTGCGCGAGTTGTTCCCCGACGGCGGGCTGCGGCGCGGCTCCACCGTCGCCGTGATGCCCGGCTCCTCGCCCGGCTCGACTTCGCTCATGCTCGCCCTGCTGGCCGCCGCGTCGCAGGCCGGATCGTGGGTGGCCATCGCGGGCGTGCCCGACCTGGGCGCGCTCGCCGCGCACGAGATGGGCATCGCGCTGGACCGCATGGCGCTCATCCCACGTCCGGGGGTCTCGTTCGACCGCGTGGTCGCCACGCTGCTGGACGGGTTCGACATCGTGGTCGCCGCGCCGACCGGGGTGGTGCCCGCGGCCGGTGTGCGCGCCCAGCTCGCCTCGCGCGCCCGGCAGCACGGCTCGGTGCTGGTCCCCTTTGGACCGTTGGCGTGGGACGGCGCCGACATCACCCTGCGCACGGAAGGGTCGGTGTGGCACGGGCTCGGGTGGGGGCGCGGGCGGCTGCGCACTCGCGAGCTGACGGTCGTCGCGCGGGGCAAGGGTGCCGCGTCGCGTCCACGCCGGGCCACGCTGTGGCTGCCGCACGCACCCGACGACCTTGCGACGGCTCCAGCCCGTCCCAAGCTCAGCTTGGTCTCATAACGGATATCGTGGTGCAGTGCGGGTGGCGACGTGGAATGTGAATTCGGTCAAGCAGCGCGTGCCCCGGTTCCTGCCGTGGCTGGACGAGCGGCAGCCCGATGTGGTGTGCCTGCAGGAGACCAAACTGGCCGACACCGCGTTCACAGAGCTGCTCGGCGCCGAGCTCGACCGCCGCGGTTACGAGGTGGCCGTGCATGGTGAGGCGCGGTGGAACGGGGTGGCGCTCCTGTCCCGCGTGGGGCTCGATGAGGTGGTGGTGGGAATTCCGGATGGGCCGGGCTTCCCGCACCCCGAGGCGCGGGCGATTTCGGCCACGTGTGGTGGGATCCGGGTGTACTCGGTGTACGTCCCGAACGGCCGCACCCCCGACTCCGACCACTATCAGTACAAGCTTGCCTGGCTGGCCGCGCTGCACGAGATGGTCGTGGCGGGCCCCGATGACGTGGTCGTGTGCGGCGACATGAACATCGCCCCCACCGACGCCGACGTGTTCGACCCCGACGCCTACATCGGCCAGACCCACGTCACGCCGCCCGAGCGGGCCGCGCTCGCCGAGCTGCGGGCGGCCGGGCTGCACGATGTCGTCCGCGACCGCTGGCCGGACAAGCGGGTGTTCACCTACTGGGACTACCGCGCCGGCATGTTCCATCAAGACCTTGGAATGAGAATCGATTTGGTACTGGCCTCGGTCCCGGTGGCCGGCCGGGTCAAGGCGGCATGGGTGGACCGGCACGCGCGCAAGGGCACCGGCCCCAGCGACCACGCCCCGGTGATCGTCGATCTGGACGAGGCACCCGACGGCGACATCGGCCCGGTCGTGCCCCCGCCGTCGGCCCCGTCCCTCAAGCGGGGCAGGAAGCTGCCCCAGTCGAAGGCGCCGCAGAGTTAGGCCGGTTCAGGCCGCCGGCGACCACTGGGCGGGTGCCTTGCCTTGCCCTGCCCTCCCCTGGCCCGCTTCCGCGGACCCGTCTCCTCCCGGCGAACCGGGACAGTCTAAGCATCGTCCTCTTCGGCCACGATCGAAGGTCATACCTGGGTTGGATGCCAACGGCCGGCGCGACGCCTAGGCTCGGGCCACCACATAGGACGTCCTATGTCTTCGGAGGCTTTGTTCATGAGGATTATGCTTGCTTGCGTCACGCTGGTTGCCGCCACGGCCGTGGCCGTCGTGACGCAGGCCGTCCCCAGCGCAGGCGCACTGCCATACACCACTTTGTTCAACCGGGGCGAGTTCGGCGCCGTCTGTTATCGCATCCCCGCTTTGCTGCGCACCAAGGAAGGCACGCTGCTCGCGTTCGCGGAGAAACGTATCAGCGGGGCCACGTGGTGCAACGACTCCGGGCACATCGACCTGGTGATGCGTCGGTCCATAGACAACGGTCGCACGTGGACGCCGCCGCTGGATCAGCCGCCGACCGTGGTGCTGGAGGGCACCGATGCCAACCCGGCGGCACCGGCCACGCGGGGCAATCCCGTTCCCGTGCAGGACGAGGAGTCCGGCAACATCATCCTGCTGAGCACCTTCAACCCGGCCGAAAACAACGGCATCCGCACGCCCTATGTGCAGACAAGCACCGATGACGGGAGGTCGTTCGGCCCCGCGCGCAGCCTGGAGAGCGTGATCGACCGGCCGGATTGGCGTTGGTATGCCACGGGTCCCGGGCACGGGATACAACTCAAGCGCGGGCCGCACGCCGGGCGGGTCGTTGTCGGCACGAGCTTTTCCACCAACACCGGTCGCCATGGTGCGCAACTGGTCTACACCGATGACGGGGGCGAGACGTGGCATGTCGGCGCGCGGGAGATCCGGCCCGACGACACGATCATTCCGGAGGAGCTGAACCTGTTCGAGCGCAACGACGGGTCGATTTACGCGGCCGCGCGGGACAACTCGGAGTCGTCGACAGGCATCAACCGGGCGTTCGCGCAGAGCTTCGACGGCGGGCTCACGTTCGCCGCGCCGTTTGCCAACGTGCCGGGGTTGGTCGCCGACGCGGTGCAGGGGTCGACGCTCGTGGTGCGGTCAACGGCCAACGGCGACAAGTACAATCGTGTGCTGTTCACGTCGCCGTCGCATCCGACGTTGCGGCGGGACATGGTGATCCGGTCGTCGTATGACGAGGGGCGCACGTGGCAGAGTGCCGCCGAGGGAGCCGACGTGACCACTGACACCTTTTCCGGGTACTCGGATATGCAAATGTTGGCAAACGGCGAAATCGGGCTCATCTATGAGGGTGGTGCGACGGATGCCCGGGATCAGGTACGATTCGCGCACTTCACTGAGGCCGCGCTGGGCCTGCCGGACGGGCCGGTCGGTCCGGCCACACCGGATCTGTCCGGGTTGGACAATGACGCCTATCTACGGGGTGGGGCGGGTCTGGTGCACGGACGGTTCGATCAGGCCGTCGACCTGGACGGCACCGACGACCACGTGCAGTTGCGCTACGCCGAGTCGCTCGCGTTCGGCGGTGGCGACTTCACGGCGATGACGTGGATCCGTTATGGCGCAACGCAAACCGATCAGGCGCTGCTGTGGGCCTATCAGCAGGGCGCGGGGCTGTCTCAGTTTTGGCTGCGCGCCGAGCCGGGCGCCAATCGCATCAGAGGCTTCATGGAGACGGCCAACGGTAGTGCTCAGGTCGTTTCGACATCGGCCTATGACAACAACGCGTGGCATCATGTTGCGCTGCAACGGTCCGGCGGCACGCTACGGTTGTTTGTGGACGGTACACAGGTCGCGTCGGCGGCCGCACCGGCGGGCACGGTCAGCCCGATCCGGCCGTTCCGGGTCTATGCCGGGGCACGGCTGGACGGCACGCAGCGCCTGGACGGACAGCTCGACGAGCTGCGCATGTACAACCGCGCGCTGACCGCGGCCGAGGTGCGCGACATCTGGCTGGACAACCGGATCGACATCGCGGGCGCGGTGCTGCGCCTGCCCTTCACCACGCAGGGCCCGTCCATATCGGACAGTTCGGGCGCGGGCAATCACGCGCTGCGCCGGGGTGGTTCGTTGCAGGCCGGACGGTTCGGCCAGGCGCTCGTGCTTGACGGGGCCTCCTTCGGTGAAGTGCCGTACTCAAGCTCGCTCAATCTGGGCAGTGGCGACTTCACCATCGCGGCGTGGTTCCGTTATGGCGCGAGCCAGAATCGTCAAACCATTCTTTGGGGGTACGCGGTGGGAGCCGCAGGAGGCGCGCAAGTGTGGCTTCGAGCCCAGCCCGCCGACGGTTCGATCCATGCGTGGGTGGAGACCGATTCCGGCTCGGCGTTGCTCACCACGGCGACCGCGTATGCCGATCATCAGTGGCATCATGTTGTGCTGCAACGGGTTTCTGGCCAGGTGCAGTTGTCCGTGGACGGCGGGGTTCCTGTCACGGCTATCGCGCCCACCGGATCGGTGACTGCCGGGCACGGCGGAGGGATCCGGGGCTTCGCGATCGGGCAGAAGCTGGACGGCACCGACCGGTTCGCGGGCTCGCTCGATGAGGTGCGCGTCTGGCGACGCGCACTGTCCACTACGGAGCTTGCCTCGGTGCGCGAGACCAACGCGGCCCCGGCGGGCAGTGCGGTGCTGCGCCTGCAGTTTTAAGCCCGATGGCAACCTCGCGGCCCATCTGCGCAAGCTGGAAGGAGCGGGCTGGCTACGTCGCCGTGGAGAAGGAGGGCGCCGGCCGAGCGAGCGTCCCGAGTCGGTCTACAGGGACTGCTGGGAAAATCATCGGCGGGTGCGTCGATGAGAATGAGTCCCCGCGGCAGGCCACCGCCCGGTAGGTGAAAGAGGAGCTCGGCAAGACGATCGTCCCGGGCAGGCTACTGGTGATGGACTGGGTGCCGCCGCGGCCGGGTCGCACCGAGGGGCTGATGTTCGTCTACGACGGCGGGACGCTGACCGAGCGCGACACCGCCGACATCCATCTGCCGCCCGACGAGCTGCGCAGCTGGGCCTGGTGCGATGAGGCGCAGATCAACGAGCGGATGTCGGAGTTGCTGGCCCGCAGGGTGATCGCCGCCATGCGCGCCAAGGAGAACGACGTGGTGTACGAGCTGGAGAACGGCTTCCACACCTTCTGACCGGGACATGGTAATGCGGTGCCACCCGGTGGGGGTGGCACCGCGTTTTGCTGATCAGGCGGCTTTGCCGAACGGCTCGGCGGCTGGCAGGCCGGGCCGGATCGGCACGACCGGCGCGAGCGCCGGCTCTGCCAGGAGCGTGGCGCCGCCGGATCGGTAGAGGCTGTCGTGGATGCCGTCGGCGTACAGCAGGCCGGTCAGGTCGGCGCGGGCCTTGGCGATCGGGTGCCCGCGCTGGAACCCGATCCAAGAGTGAACGTGCCCTACATGCGCTCGACCGGCACCGGGTCAGACCCCAACTGTGGCTCCTGCCTCAATCCCATCGTGGAGTTCGAATAGGGCGTTTTCTTGGATGGACGGGATGGTGCGGGGCGAGCGAGGGTCTTGGCCCGTCCTCATCCAGACGATGGGGTCGCTGGGTCCGTTGCTGTATCTGACGATTCTGTTCGCGCTGAGCCGGTTTGCCTGACCCGGCGGTAGACCGTGTGGGCCGCCATCATCAGGAGCGCCCCGGCTGGGTACCAGGGCAGGTCGTTCGGGTCGAATTGGGCGCCAAATACCTGCCGCGCGAGGATGCTTCGTGCCGACAGGTAGCCGGGAACCGGGGTCAGCTGGGACAGTTCCATGAACCAGCTGAATCCTGTGGCGCCTGCAAAAGCGGCCAACGGCCGGATCGTGGGCCGGGCGAACACGATGACGCCGTACACGACGGAGGTGTACAGGGCGGTGCCGGACCAGGCCGCGAGTGCGCCATCGTCGAAAACCCGGATGCCGTACGCGATGCAGAGGCAGACGACGTTGGCGACCACCGCGGCGGTTCTCATGCCGGCAAACGTATCCGGCATCAGAACCGCTTTGGTGATCATCGTGTGAAGGTTCAGTCGTCTTCGGCGAGCGCCAGTTTCTCCTTACGGCCGAACAGCCTGGGCACAAACGGTAGTGCCAGTGCGAGGACGACGGCGAGGATGGGCAGGGTCAGGGTGAGCGGGCGGCGGACGAAGATGGACAGGTCGTTGTCGGCCAGCAGCAGGGCCCGGCGGAACTGTGTTTCCATCATCGGCCCGAGGATCACGCCAAGGATGACCGGGGCGATCGGGAAGTCGAGGTGGCGCATGAACATTGCCACGACACCGATCGCGAAGGCGATGAGGACATCTTCGATGTTGCCGGAAACCGCGTACACGCCAAGGGTCGCGAAGACCAGGATGCCGGTGTAGAGGATGGGCCGCGGGATCTGGAGCACCTTCACCCAGATCCGGATCATTGACACCCACGCCGATGGTCTTGTTGGAGTTGACCCGCAGCTCCATCCCCTTTGGGCTGATCGTGATGGTGCCGGCAACGCGTATGACGTAGGGCTCCGCCGCCGTCACGTAGCGGTTGAGGTCGGCCTGGTTGGTGACCGTCACGGTCTGCCCGCCCGCGCCACCGGTGGTCGGGCCGCGTCCCATGCCGGGCAGCGACGCGAACCCGTCCGGCGTATTGGGCCAGCTCCCAGGATAATGTCATCCAGCGAGCGCACAGGTCCCAGGATGAGAAGCGAGGTTGTCATGGCCGCCCGCGGATCACCGCCGCCGCAGGTGCAGGGCACGGCCGTGCTGCGCCTGCACGGGCGGGAAGTCGCGCACTATGTCTGGCAGCCCGACGTGCCGCTTGCCACGTCGCCACGGCCCTACCTGCATCCGGTGCGTACGCTGGGCGGCAGCGTGGTCACGGACGCGGCCCCCGACTCGCACCCGCACCAGTTCGGCATCAGCATCGCTGCGCCCGACATCGACGGACGCAACTTCTGGGGCGGGCGCAGCTTCGTGGCCGGGCACGGGCCCGCGTGGCTTGACAACCACGGCATTCAGCGCCACCAGCGGTGGATCCGCCACACCGACACCGAACTGGCCCATCAGCTGCGGTGGATCGACCCGCGGCAGGCCGAGCTGCTGCGTGGCGGCGAGGCGCTGGCGGTGCGTGGCGGCGAGGCACTGGCGGAGCTCGCCCACGCCGGCATGCCAGGCGCGGTGTCTGGTTTGGACGGTCTGGCAGCTCGCGGGGTGATCCGGCTGTGGCGGCCGCGGTGCTCGCCTGCCAGGGCCTGTCCAACCGGCGGATAGCTGGGCGCCTCGTGGTCGGCGTAGAGACGGTGGAGTTCCATCTCACCGGTGCCTTCCGCCGGCTCGACGTGTCGACACGCGCTGAGCTGCGGCGGGTCGTGGCAGGGTCGGCGGCGGACGGGATCGAGGAGCGCTCCAGTTGACTGACCCGTGGGTCTGGGAATTGGCACAGGTGTTCTATTGTGGGAGGGTGGCGCGTGTCGACAGGCGGACGATGGTGGTCTGGTGCCCGGACTGGCCGATCATCGCGGCCGCGCTGCTCGATGGGCTGTCCATGTCTGACCCGATTGCGGTGCTTCATGCCAACCGCGTGGTCGTATGCTCGGCGGCGGCCCGAGCGGAGGGCGTGCGAAGGGGCCTGCGTAAGCGTGATGCGCAGGCCCGCTGTCCCGAGCTGGTGGTGATCGGGCACGACCCGGCGCGGGACGCGCGGGCGTTCGAGCCCGTGGTGATGGCGGTCGAGCAGTTGGTCGCGGGGGTGGTGGTGCTTCGCCCAGGGGTGTGCGCGTTCGCGGCGCGCGGCCCGGCCCGGTTCTATGGGCATGAGGAGGCCGCGGCAGAGCACATCGTCGAGCAGATCGCGGTCGAGTGCGGGGTGGAGGCGCAGATCGGCATCGCCGACGGAGCATTCGCGGCGTTGCTGGCCGCGCGGGCCGGGAAGGTGGTCGCGCCGAGTGGGACGGCCGCGTTCCTGGACGGGCTGCCGGTGTCCACTTTGGATCGTCCGGAGCTGACGGATCTGCTGTGGCGGCTCGGGATACGCACGTTGGGGGCTTACGCTCGGCTGCCGCGCTCGGAGGTGATGGCGCGCTTCGGGTTGGACGCCGCCTTGGCGCAGCGGCTCGCGGCGGGAGAGGACGACCGCCCGCTCGCGGTGCGCCGGCCGCCGCCCGATCTGGAGGTGGAGGAGCGGTTCGACGAGCCGATCGAACGGGTGGACGTGGCGGCGTTCGCGGCGCGGGCGCTGGCCGAGCGGTTGCATGAGCGGCTGACCGGGTACGGGTTGGCGTGCACGCGGCTGGCGATCGTCGCGGTCACGGCCGATGGGCAGGAGCTGTACCGTGTTTGGCGCCACGACGGCGTGCTGACCGCCACCGCGATCGCCGACCGGACACGGTGGCAGCTGGAGGGCTGGCTCACCAACCGGAGGCTCGCCAGCGGGATCATCGCGCTGCGGCTGGCGCCCGAGGGCTTGCTCAGCCAGGTCGGACTGCAGCCCGGGTTGTGGGGCGAGGCGGGCGCGCAGCGGGAACGGGCGCATCGCGCGCTCCACCGGACGCAGGGCATCCTCGGGCCGGAGGGGTCGCTGACCGCGGTGTTGGGCGGCGGGCGGGCGCACGGCCCGCGGGCGACCCTCGTGCCGTGGGGCGATGAACGGGTACCAAATCTGCCTGAAGGACCATGGCCGGGCCGGATGCCGCCCCCGTCGCCGGCCCGGATCCTTCCTCGCGAATCGGTTTCTGTCAGCGTCGTTGACGATCGGGGGCGGCCGGTCGGGGTCGACGCCCGGCTGCGCCTGAGCGGCGAGCCGGCACGGGTCGTGCTCAACGATCGGTCCACTTTGGACGTTGAAGGGTGGGCCGGGCCGTGGCCGGTCGAGGAACACTGGTGGGGCGAGCGGGCCGCGCGGCTGGTGCGACTGCAGACGCTGCTGTCGGATGGGCGTGCGATGATCCTGGCGTTGAGCGAGGGGGAGTGGGCGATCGATGCCGAGTTCGACTGACGCGATCGTGCTCCGGCGGGGTCTGCGGCCGGACGGAGCGTGGCAACGTGCGCGGCCGGGCGCTTACAACTACCGCGACAACGTGCTCGATGTGTTTGGTGTCATTGGGTGACCGCGATTTGCACGGCTAGCGACGCGAGCACGGTCGCGGCCAGCCAGCGCTGGACGCGCAGCCAGCGCGGGCGGTTGGTGAGCCACGGCGTGATCCGGCCGGCCGCAAGCACGACGAGACAGTTGAACGCGAGCATGATGGCGATCTGCACCGATCCGAGGATCAGGCCCTGCACCGCGACATTGCCCCGGGCCGAGTCGATGAAGCGGGGCAGCAGCGAGAGATAGAGCACGGCCATGGTCGGGTTGAGCAGGTTGGTGGCCAGGCCGACCAGGAACAGGCGGCCGTGCGAGTGGGTGGTCAGCTCGCTGTCGTCCACAATGGACTGTGCGCGCACCGTGTGCCACGCCAGCCAAAGCAGGTATGCCGCGCCGACAAACCTTATGGCGTCGAACAGATGTGGCACGAGGGTCAGCACGGCCGTCACGCCGGCCGCCGAACCGGCGAGGTAGATGACGAAGCCGGCGCCGACGCCCAGCAGCGCCACCAGCCCGGCAGTGCGCCCCTGCGCCACGGTGCGCGAGACGAGATAGACAGTGTTCGGGCCCGGCGTCAGCACCAGTCCCACCGCTATCAGGGCAATGCTCAGCACCGCCACCGAGCTGACCATGCTAGGTGACCCTCCAATTTCGACAGTGTTCCCCAGCCGGAGGTTATAGTACACCTGTTCGAAAGTGGGCTTCACGGATGGAGCGGTATGCGTGGAAGTTGGCACGAAAGTGCCGCCGGTGATCGAGGTTGTCGGTAACGCTTGCAAGGGTGTAATCATGTAAGCATGACTGCGACTGCCTCAGACGCGAAGGCCTGGATCACCGGGCTGATTCCCGACGACCTTTACCAGGGGCCGCCCGACATCACGATCGACCGCGACGAGATTTTGATCGTGGGCGCGTTGTCCGAGCCCACTCTGCCCGCCGACTCCACCGACGCCGACCAGGCCGCCGCCGAAGCGGGCCGGATCTCCGCCTTCCGTGAGTCAACACGCGACAAGCGAATCCAGCTCGCCCGCCAGGCCGAGCACCGCTACCGGCGCAAGGTAGCGTGGGGAGCCCGGTGCGGGGGCACACGCACGCTGTTCACCACGCATTCGGCGCCGGTCATGACACGGCTGCGCCAGCCTGAGCGCCAGGTGCTCGACACGCTCGTGGACGCGGGCGTCGCCCGCTCCCGGTCCGAGGCGCTCGCCTGGTGCGTCAAGCTGGTCGGCCAGCACACCGAGCAGTGGCTGACCGAGCTGCGCCAGGCAATGAGCGCGGTCGACGAGTTGCGCCAGCGCGGGCCGGTAACGGACAGCTAGCTTCGTTCGTTGCTTTCGATCGCTTCCGGGCGCCGGTCCGTGAGGCTTGGGAGAGAGGCTGGGTCGGCGGTCATTCGTGGGGTGAGAGCCGGACGCGAATCGGATGCACGGCGCCGATCCGGTGCTGCGCACCGGGCGGGCAACCCGTTGCGGGGCATTCACTGGTGCGTGGGACGGTGCGACGACTGGGGCATCCGGGCGCGTGCCCACACGTCGTTGCCGCGTGCGTAGCGATGGCGGGGCGATGCGTCCTCACCGGCGGCGACACACCCTTGCCGCTGCTGAATGTGACCGTCCGGCCGCCCGCGGGGATGCCGAGGCGACGCTGCTCGAATCAAGTATGGGATCTGTATGACCCACGGATGCCCACGTCGGCCAGGACCACCGCGCGTCCTGGCCGTTGAAGTTCGGATAGGGTCATGATCGTGGTCGTGAAGTTGGACGCTGTGCCCAGGTGGTTTGTGTACCTCAACGCTTTGCTGCGGTTCGCGCTGGAGATCACCGCGTTGGTGGTGTTGGCGGTGTGGGGCTGGCGTATTTCTGTTGTGCTGGCAACCGTGCTGCCGTTGACGGCTGCGTTGCTGTGGGCGAGGTTCGTGGCACCCAAGGCCAAGTGGTTCCTGCCGCTGCCGGGGCGGCTTGCGGTCGAGGCGGTCGTGTTTGGGGGAGCGACGGCCGCGCTGGTGGACATGGGCCGTGTTGGGTGGGCGATCCTGCTGGGTGGGTTGGCGGTGGCGAACTCCACGCTTGTGCATCTGGTACGGGACGATGAGCGTGCTAGGTTGATGGCATGACTGCCGGGCAGGCGACAGATGGTCGCCACGAGCTGATTGGTTACCCGGCCGTGGCGTGACGGCCCGGCGCACCTCCCCGTCCTTTGACAGGAGGGAGGTGAGAAATGTCCAATCCGGACTGGCAAAACTTCCTTGACCAACATGACGTTGGCGATGTCCTGCGCGGGCGTGTGACCCGGGTCGTGCCGTTCGGCGCGTTCGTCGAGGTCGCGCCCGGCATCGGCGGGCTGGTCGTCGGCAAAGGCCGGGTCGAAGTCGGGGCCGAAATCGCGGTGCGCATCGCCCAGTTCGACCCGGTGGAGCAGTGGACGCACTTCACCTTCGCGTAGGCCTCTTCGGCCCGCAACTATCGCATTGCCTTTACCGGAGCGGCCACCGCATCAGGATTTGCAGTAGCCGGTCACGGCACTGGCCTTGCAACGGGTTACGGCTCGGGTTTGTGGTTTTCGTTCGGGCTTTGCGGCGGTTTCCACTCAGGCCTTGACGTTATTCGTCAGGCCCAGGCCCTACGGTTTCCGCTCGCGGCTTGCGGGGTGGCTGCCGTTTCGGCGAGCTACTGCTTCAGTTTAGGGTGGCTGCTTCCGCTGCGGCGGCTGCTTCGTTTGCGGTGCGGTTGCTCGTGGTGCGGTGTTTGCCTTGGTGGTGGTGCGGTTGCTCGTGGTGCGGTGTTTGCCTCGGCCACGGCGCGGCTGCTTCTGTTGCGGCGACTGCCTTCGGTCTGCGGCGGTCGCGGAAAATGTCAGACCCCTGGTTTAGCGTCGGGCCATGAACACCTTTGTGCTGATCCCGGGTGCTTGGCTGGGAGCATGGGTCTGGCAGCCGGTGGCCGAGCGCCTGCGCGCGCTCGGCCACCGCGTCCATGTGCTCACGCTGTCAGGCCTGTCTGGCGACTCTGGCCTGCCTGACGGGTCCGGCCCGTCCGCCGGGTCTCGCCAGGCCGGCGACTTGTGTCCGCCTGGCCTGTCCGCTCGGTCTGGGTCGTCTGGCGAGTCCGGTCCGCCTGACCTGTCCGCCCGGCCCGGCTCATCCGGCGGCTCCGGCACCTCTGACCGATCCAGCGCGTCTTCCGGATCTGGTGCTTCTGGCGGTTCCGGCCCGTCGGCCGGGGCGTCCTTGCCTGGCGCGGAGATTGGCCTTGCCACGCATGTGTCCGACGTTCTTGAGCTGCTCGACTCGGCCGACGTGCGCGGGGCCGTGCTCGTCGGGCACAGCTATGCGGGCGTTGTCGCCGGCCAAGTCGCGTCCCTCGTGTCGGAGCGGATTGCGCACACCGTGTTCGTCGACTCCAACCTCCCCGTTGACGGTCAATCCATGACCGACGGGTGGTCACCGCGCGGGCAGGAGCTGGTGCGCGCCGCTGTCGACGCCAACGGCGGGTGGTGGCCGGTGCCGGAGATCGAGGAGTTCGACGGGCACGACCTGACCGATGAACAGGTGGCGTGGCTTGTCGCACGGGCAAGCCCGCATCCGGGCGGCACCTTGTTTGAGCCTGCCCACCTCGCACGACCCCTTGCCGAGCTTCCGGCGACCTATATTCGGTGCCTGCGGCCCGACGCCAAGCCGCGCGACGATGTCCTCGCCCTGCACGGCGCGCCCACTTGGTCGTTCGTCGACCTGGACACCGGCCACTGGCCTATGGTGTCCCAACCCACGGCCCTCACCGACCTGTTGCTGGACGCCCATCATCGCCCCCACGGTCCATAGCCACGCCTGGGCGGCATCCACTTTGGACGGTGTGGCCACGGGCTCATCAGCGGCAGGCAGGTTGTGGCAGGCGGTTGGTGGCGGGCTGGGTGGTCGGTGGGAAGGTTGTGGCACGCTCAGATCGGGTTCTGCCGGCCGACACGGTCGACGATCCCGACAACCATCGGCTCAAGGCGGCCAACCTCGCCGCCATGTGGCCCGCCTTCCGCGACGCCGATCCGCTGCCTCATCGCGACCGGCCGGGTAAGCGACGCCGCCACGTTGCGTGCCTACGCCGACGCGTTCCCAGCCATGAGGCTCCGTTGTGCCGGGTGAGGAAGTCTTCGGCCATGGTGGCGAAGGCGTTGCGGAGCATGGCTTTGCACCGGTTGTTCCTAGCAACGTCAGTCGGTCCAATTGAGCAAGGTTTCGGGGGCCACCGTTCCTGTGTCAGGCGGGCTGGTGACACTCCCTCGTTTGAGTGTCTTCCGACCTTGGATGGCTTTGCTGGGATGGTCTTCTGCGTCGATCAGCGGTCGTGTCGGGAGGCCGAGTTTGTCGTCGCGTGTCGAGCTGTTCGCGCAGATCCGCCAGGACCGCCGTCTTAATCCGTCTCTGTCTGAGCGGAAAGTTGGCGGCGCGGTACCAGGTGTCGCGTAAGACAGTGCATGCGGCGTTGCTGTCGGCGATCCCACCGCCACCGAAGAGGCGTGGCCCTCGCGCGTCGTCGTGGACCCGGCCAAGCCGAGGACCGACGGCCGAGGTTGACTTCTGCGACGCCTGGGTGCGTCTGATCGACCGGCCGGAGCCGGTGCGGGTGCACCTGTTCTCGATGCGCTTGTCCTACTCGAGCAAGACGATCCATCGCGCGTTTGCTTCCCAATCTCAGCAGGCTTTTTGGAAGGCCATGTGGAGGCATTTGGGGTGCTCGGCTGATCCCCGACGCGACATATCCCGCGGCTCTGCGCCGCCATCGTCGACCGGCTCACCTTCAACGCCTGCATCATCGAAACCGGCACCGACTCCTACCGGCTCAAAAGCACCCGCAACGGGCGGCAGAAAGCCGTGACCGTCCACACCAGACCAGCCCGACGCCGTAACAGACGCTTACCCGCATATACATAAATGCGTGGACCGGTGCCCCAGCGAACGCTAACGTCCCACACATGATCTATCAGCACCCGTTGGCCTATCTCCTGGGGCTTGAAGGCATCGCGCTAATGCGGGCCTGGGTAGGCGACTTCGACCAGGACTTCGTCCACAGACGCCTGGCCGAGATACGACGGCTATTGGCCACCGAAGCGATCGCCGGCCACGACGGGGTGATGGTCGACCGCGGCGACACGCTCACCGGGTACCGGCAATGGGCCGCGACCTACGATGAGCCACGCAACAGCCTGTTCGACTGCGACGAACCCGTCATGCATCAGATCATCGATGCGCTCCCGCCCGGCGACGCCCTCGACGCGGCCTGCGGCACCGGCAGATACGCCGAATACCTCGCCGGACGCGGACATCGAGTAGTCGGCGTGGACAGCTCACCCGACATGCTCGACCGGGCCCGCACCCGCGTACCGTCAGGCGAGTTCCTCCTCGGCGACCTCCACCAGCTACCCCTGCCCGACAGCTGCGTCGACCTCGTCGTGTCCGGCCTCGCCCTGTCCCACGTGCCGACACTTGAACCGGTGATGGCCGAGTTCGCCCGCGTCCTGCGACCCGGCGGGCACCTGGCCATCTCCGACGCCCACCACGACATCGTCTTCCGCGGCTCCAACCCACATGCGCTCGGACCCAACGACGAACCCGGCCTAGTCGCCACCTACCGCCACACCCCCGGCGACTTCCTACGCGCCGCTCTCCCGACCGGGCTGCAAGTCCGACGCTGCGAGGAACCCCGCCCCCTCCCCGTCGACACGCCACCACCTCCGCCACCCGCCGATCTCACCGTGAGCGACTGGCACGACTGGCCGTGGTCGCTGCTAGACCTCATCCCCGAGGCGAGCAGGGCAGCGTGGGCCGTACCCGGCGCCATTATCTGGCACTTCCAGCTGACCAAGCCGTCATAGACATAGGCCACCCCATCTGGATGTCGTTATAGAAGACCGTGTAGTTTTCCGTCTCCGCCGCGGATGACCGTCTCCATCGCCCGTGGCGCCCAAGTGGCGTGCGAGTGCCGGTTGGCGGCCAGACTGTCCCCTCCGGGCTTCCACGGCTGTGCCCGGCGCGGACCTCGGCCGCCATGCGCTCGAAGTCGGCCTGCGTGTGCAGCAGCCCGGGATGCTTGAACACCGGCGGAGCGCCGGCGGTGGCCGACGGGCTCGGACTGGCGGCAGGGCCGGCGCGCTCGGTGATTGCGAAACGCTTCCGGCGACGGACCGGATGGCGAAGCCGCGCCGGTGCCCGAGGTAACGCTTGCCCGCCAAGGGTGGCAAGCCGTCACCGCGCCGACCGCCGCCAACCCCGCGACATCCGCGCCTGTCTCTAGAACGCGCACCAGACGCCTGCGGCTGACTGCCGGTGCGCCATGCTCGTGCGACAAGATCAATCCCGGGGCGCCGATCGACCGGCCGCGATCGTGACCGCGGGCTACGCGGGCACGTCAGCGGGGGCACCGCGATGTATCCGCCCTCGGCGCCACCGCACCCCGGCTATCTGAAGTCGCGCGATTTCGGGTTGGTGGAGATGGGCAGCCGGGTGAGCTTTTCCGCCACGAGGTTGATGACGCCGGACTGGCTTTCGAGCGTCCCGCGCACGATCAGCGCCGGGCTGGTGATGGCGAGCCGCCGGTAACGTTGCCACAACCCGGGCGAGCAAACCACATTGAGCATGCCGGTCTCGTCCTCAAGGTTGATGAACGTGATGCCCGACGCGGTGGCCGGGCGTTGCCGATGCGTGACCAGCCCGCCGACGGCGACCCGGGAGCGGTGCTCGATGCGCGGCAGGCGGGAGATGGGCACGGCTCGCTGCTCATCCAGGAAGGGGCGCACGAGCTTGATGGGATGACTGTCCGGCGACAGCCCGGTGGACCACACGTCGGACACCAACAGGTCGACGTCTTCCATGCCGGGCAACGCGGGAGCGTCGAGCCCCACGGTGGTCCCCGGCAGGTGACCGGAGCGTTCCTGCGCCGCGGCACCGGCTATCCACAGCGCCTCGCGCCGGTCAAGCCCGAAGCACGCGAAGGCGTTGGCGGTGGCGAGGGCCTCAAGCTGCGCGGCCGGAAGCCGGGTGCGCACGACGACGTCGGGAATGTCAACGTATCCAGCCTCGGGGCGCCGCTCGACGATGAGTTTGGCCGTGCTCTCCGAGATCGTGCGCACGGTGTCCAGCCCGAGGCGCACCGACGGGCCGCCGAGGCCCCACTGGGAGGGCGGTGTGCCGGGCCCGTCGGCGCGCACGGCCCAGTTGCCGCCCTCCAGCGTTGCCTTGACCTCACTGCGGTTGATGTCGGGCCGGAGCACCTCCACGCCGTGCCGCCGCGCATCGTCCACAAGCGACTGTGGCGAGTAGAACCCCATCGGCTGCGCCTTGAGCAACGACGCGCAGAACGCGGCCGGGTGATAGCGCTTGAGCCAGGCGCTCACATACACCAGATGGGCGAAGCTGATCGCGTGGCTCTCCGGGAAACCGTAGTGGGAAAAGGCCGCGAGCTTGTTGTAGATGTCGTCGGCGAGCTCGCCGGTGATGCCGTTTTTGGCCATGCCCGCGAAGAGCTTGTCCTTGAGCTCGGCCATGCGCTCCAGCGATCGCTTGGAGCCCATGGCCCGGCGCAGCTTGTCGGCGTCTTCGGGGGTGAAGTCGGCCACGTCCATGGCCAACTGCATCATCTGCTCCTGGAACAGCGGCACGCCCTTGGTCCGGCCCAGGGCGTTCATCATCAGCGGGTGCGGGATCTCCCACTCCTCCCCGTTTTTGCGCCGGATGAACGGGTGCACCGACCCGCCCTGGATCGGACCGGGCCGGATCAGCGCGACCTCCACCACGATGTCGTAGAACTCGCGCGGTTGCAGCCTTGGCAGCGTTGACATCTGCGCGCGGCTCTCGACCTGGAACACGCCGACCGTGTCGGCCCGGCACAGCATCTCGTAGATTTCCGGGTCGTGTGGCTGATTTTGGCTCAGATCCGCTCTCATGCCCAGGAATTCGTAAGCGTATTGGATGGCCGACAGCATGCCGAGCCCGAGCAGGTCGAACTTCACGAGCTTGATGGCCGCGCAGTCGTCCTTGTCCCACTGCAGGACCGTGCGCCCCTCCATGCGCGCCCACTCCACCGGGCACACCTCGATGATGGGCCGGTCACAGATGACCATGCCGCCGGAGTGGATGCCCAGATGCCTCGGCGCGGTGAGCAGCTCGTTGGCGAAGTGCAGGACGTTTCCCGGTACCCCATCGATATCTTCTTTGGAAATGGCTCTCCAGCGATCGATCTGCTTGCTCCACGCGTCTTGTTGACCCGGCGAGTGCCCAAACGCGCGCGCGACATCGCGGACGGCCGATCGGGGACGATATGAGATGACATTGGCCACCAAGGCGGTGCGCTCCCGGCCGTGGGTCTCATAGACGTATTGGATGACCTCCTCGCGCCGGTCGGACTCGATGTCGACGTCGATGTCGGGCGGCCCGTCCCGCTCGGGCGCGAGAAACCGCTCGAACAAAAGCTTGTATGCGATTGGGTCCACATTGGTCACTCCGATCGCGTAGCACACGGCGCTGTTGGCCGCCGAACCGCGCCCCTGGCACAGGATCCCGTTGTCACGACAAAAGCGCACGATGTCCCACACCACCAGGAAGTAGCCCGGGAAGTTGAGCTCATCGATCATCTTCAGCTCGCGCTCGATCTGCGCGTAGGCCTCCGAGTGCACCAGCCCGTAACGCTCGGCGGCCCCTCGGTAAACCAGATCTCGCAGCAGGTCCATTTCGGACTGTCCCGGTTTGAGATCCTTGAACGGTGGCAGCTCCGGCGCGATCAGATGCAGGTCGAACGCCAGCCGCTCGGCCAGCCGGGCCGCGTTGACCACGGGCTCCGCGCTGAACAACCGTGCGGCCATCTCGTCACCCGAGCGCAGATGGGCCGTTGCCGCCGCCGGCAGATAGGGATCTATCTGATCCAGACTGCTCCGCGCCCGGACCGCCGCCATCACGGTGGCCAGCCGGCGGCGGGAGGGGGCGTGGTAGTGCACGTTGTTGGTGGCGACCAGTTCGAGCCCTTTTGCCCGGGCCAGCTTGACGAGCGCGTCGTTGCGATCGCCGTCGAGCGGGTCGCCGTGATCCGTGAGCTCGACGAAAACGTTGTCGCGACCGAACATCTCGGTCAGCTCGTCGAGCCTGCGCGCCGCATCTTCGTTGCGCGCCAAGGCCTGCGGCACGGCGCCCTTGCGGCAGCCGGTGAGCGCGACCACGTGCCCGTGCAGCCCGGCGATCGCGTCGAGGTCATAGCGCGGCCGCCCCTTCTGCCCGCCCGCGAGATGGGCCCGCGCGATCACCGACGAGAGCCGGGCATAGCCCGTCTGCCCCTTGGCCAGCAGGAGCAGGTGCTCGCCGGCGGGATCGGGCGGCCCGGCCCGCTCGACCCCGGACAACCCGAGCTCGGCGCCGAACACCGTCTGCAGCGGCAGCTCGCGCGCCGCCTCGGCGAACCGCACGACCCCGTAGAGGCCATCGTGATCGGTGATGGCCAGCGCCTTCAGCCCGAGCCGGACCGCCTCATGCGCGAGCTCCTCGGGATGCGAGGCGCCGTCGAGGAAGCTGAAGTTGGTGTGGCAGTGCAGCTCGGCATAGGGCACGTCGCTGTGGCCGGGCGCCGGCGGCACGCGCTCGGGCCCGGCCCACCCCGCGCGGTCGTCGTCGGCAAGCGGGTCGATGATCGTGCCGCCGACCATGCGCTGCTCCAGCTGAGCCCACGTCAGGTCGGACCTGCTACCCCATCCCACTCGAACGAGTGTACTAAAAACCGGGAGTGCCGTGACCGTGAGCCCCGACACCCCAGGGCTCTCTTGCGAGCGTACGCGAGGTTGGGCCCACCCGACATCGCGATGCGATGGCGCGACATGGCCCGCAATCACGAGACGGGCCGCCGGGCGGCGGGCCGAGGCGCTTTCCCCGTACCGGGATCTCGCCCGACGGCTGGCCGACGGGTTGGGGATCGACCCGTGTCCCGAGGTCCGCGAGCTTTACACCGCGGTCCTGCGGGCGACGAGCGCGAGCCCGTGGTGAGGTGAGCTATCGGCGTTTTCCGCGCAGGACAACGGCCATGGGGTGGGTGAGCTGGTCGAGATCGGCGCGTGGGTCGGACTCGTAGACGACCGCGTCGGCGGGTGCGCCGTCGACCAGGCCGGCGAGGCCGAGGTAGGCGCGGGCGGCCCACGAGGCCGCGCCGAGCGCGTGGTGTGCCGGCACGCCGGCCGCGACCAGGGCC
>NZ_QJUG01000440.1 GCF_003426775.1 Allorhizocola rhizosphaerae
CGCCACCGCGACGCCGAGCACCACCACGATCAACCGCACCCGCCGATATCGGAACCCAAGCAGCGCAACCACTGTGAGCCCGGCGAGCAGCAGCGCCCCGCCTACCCCACCCGGCCACGCGAGCACCCCGGCCGGCACGCCGCTGCCCACCTCGCCGATCTTCACCAGCCACCACGCCGGCCACCCGCCCAGCCAGGCCGCGAACCGCGCCGCATCGGGCCACACCGGCGACACCACGGCCGCGGCGACACCGGTCAGCGTCGCGGGAGCGATCGCCGGTACCGCCAAAAGGTTTGCCGGAATGGCCACCAGGCTGATGGTTCCGCTCAGCCCGGCCACCACGGGCGCACACGCCAGCTGCGCGCTGGCCGGGATGGCCAGCGCCTCCGCGACTCCGGCCGGAACTCCCTTGCGCCGCAACGCATCGCGCATCCGCGGTGCGATCATGAGCAGGCCCGAGGTCGCCAGCACCGACAGCGCGAACCCGGCGTCGCCCGCCAGCTCCGGGTCGACCACGACGAGCACGGCGACCGTCGCGCACAGTGCGGGCAGCGCTGCCCTCGATCGCCCGCCCGCGAGCGCGAGCAGGCCAACCCCGCCCATCGCCGCCGCACGCAGCACGCTCGGCGACGGCCGCACCAGGATGACGAACCCCACGATCGCGACCAGCGAGAGCCCCGCCGCCCACCGCGGCCCTAGCCGGCACCACCGCGCCACGAGGATCACGAACCCCACGACGATCGCCACGTTGGACCCCGACACGGCATTGAGATGCGTCAGCCCCACGTCGCGGAACTGCTGCTCGACCTCTGCCGGCAACCGGCTCGTATCGCCCACGACCAAGCCCGGCAGCAAACCGCCCGGCCCGTCGTCGAGCGGCTCGCACGCCACCTGCAACCCGGCACGCAGGCTGGCCGCCGCCCGCTGCGCCCACGACGGCACACCCAACCGCGTGGGCGCGGACGATGACGACAGCACGGCGGCCTTGAGGTCACCTGCACCGGCCGGTCCAAATCGGACGGTCGCCCGCACCCGTTGCCCGGGCAGCAGTCCGCGCCACCCCTCGTGCTCGCTGAGCACCAGCACACCCACGTCCATCGCCAGCGCGTCGACCGCACGCAGCCGCGCCGGCACCACCCACGTCCCCGACCTGGACAGCCGCGGATCGTCGCTGACCGACAGCTCCACCTCCACCGTGGCGCGCTCAGCCACCAGCGCGGCCAACTCCGGCGCGGTTGCCGCGGACAACCTAGCCGCAGTCGTCACCGCACCGCACGCGACTCCCACCGCGCCCGCCACAACGATCCATCGCCACTGCCACCGGCGCGTGACCGCCACCCCACCGGCCAGGAACGCCACACCCCCCAGCACCAACCCCACCCGCAGCCCGGCGTGCAAGGTGGACAGCGCGGCGGCCCAACAACCAAGCGCCAGCGGCGCCAGCCGCAAATCGAGCGAGCCACCACGCCCACGGCTCCCATGGGCGGAGCCATCCTTCACCGGCGAGGAATCCATCAGACCACCACCAGCTCCTTCAGCCGCGCGAACGTTTCCTCGCCGATGCCGTCCACCTGGCGCAGGTCGTTGACGCTGCGAAAGCCGCCGTGCTTCGTGCGGTAGTCGATGATGCGCTGGGCGAGCACCGGGCCGACCCCGGGCAGCGTGTCGAGCTGGGCGAGCGTCGCCAGGTTGAGGTTGACCTTGCCGTCGCCCGCACCCGCCGACTGTCCACTCACGACACCGACGGCGATGAGCTCGCCGTCGACCAGCTTGCGCGCGAGGTTGAGGGTGGACAGGTCGACGCCCGGCAATGGTCCCCCGGCCGCCTGCACCGCGTCGGCCACCCGCGAACCCGCCGGCAGGCGCACCAATCCCGGCCGCACCACCTGGCCGGAGACCGCGACGACCAGCTGCGACTCGGCCACACTCGCCGAACCCACCGGCACCGCGACCACCGGCTCGGAGCGTGGCGACGCCCGCCAGGCGAAGAAGCCGACCACCACGACAACCACGACCGCGGCGACGGCGAGGGCCTTGACCCCGCGCCGCCCGGGATCGAACGCGGACGGACCTGGCAGCGACTTCTGTTGTGGCTCATACGGTTTACGCACGTACACGAGACTAGGCCGAGCGAAAAACCTTACGCCAAGCCGATATTGGCTTAACTGTGGATAACCTCAGGCCTGTGGACAACCGGCAGTGGGCCCCCGAATTGAGCATCATGCCGCCGACAGACAAGCGAGGTCAATCCAATCGATGCAAAACAACCCCCGCCAACCCCGGCCCGACATCCGCCGCCACCGCCGCCCGACCTCACTCCTATGACGAACAAGCGAGGTCAACCCCGATGCACCACAACCCCCGC
>NZ_QJUG01000441.1 GCF_003426775.1 Allorhizocola rhizosphaerae
CCGCGGCGGTGTCTCCACCGCACCGCCGCGGCCCCGCCGAGGCCGTACCGGCACCAACGCGCGCATCATCGGCGCGACCACCGCGCCCGGCCGGCGCAGCGCTGCACCGTCGAAGCGCAGCGGCACGACCTGCGGCCGGTCGTCGTGCAGCGCACGGTCGAACAGCGCCAGCCCCGATTCGTGTGCCAGCGGCAGCACGCCGGCCCTGGCCATGCGGGCCAGATCGGCGTCGCCGAGCGCCTCGGCCATCCCGCCGGACTGTTCCCACAAACCCCAGCACAGCGACGTCGCGGGCAGACCTTCCCGGTGACGCTCCGCGGCCAGCGCGTCCAAGAACGTGTTGGCGGCTGCGTATCCCGCCTGCCCGGCGGCGCCGATGAGCCCGGAAACCGACGAATACAGCACGAACCGCGCGACGCCGCGGTCACGGGTGAGCTCATGCAGATGCCAGGCGGCGTCAATCTTGGCTCGCAGCACCTTTTCCAGCCGCTGCGGGGTGAGGCCGGTGAGCACGCCGTCGTCGAGCACACCTGCGGCGTGCACAACCGCGGTCAGCGGTCTCGCCTCCGGGATGCCGGCCAGCACCCGCGCGAGCGCGTCACGATCGGCGGTGTCGCACGCGACAATGTCGACAGTGGCGCCGCAGGCGGCGAGGTCTTCGGTGAGCTCGGCAGCGCCGGGGGCATCCGGTCCGCGCCGGCTCAGCAGCAGCAGATGCCGTACTCCATGCTTGCCCGCCAGGTGCCGGGCCAGAAGACCGCCGAGGGCTCCGGTCCCACCGGTGATCAGCACGGTGCCGTCCGGATCGAGGGCGTCCGCCGTGGCGGGGCCCGGTTCGGCGCGCACCAGCCGCGGCGCCGACACGACGCCCCGCGTCAGCACCAGTTCGCTCTCGCCGGTGGCCAACGCCTGCGGCAGCCGCGACCGGGATTCCTCCGTGTCATCCGTGACGACCAACCCGAACCGGCCTGGATGCTCGGTAATGGCGGTGCGGATCAGGCCGCGGATCGCGGACAACCGCAGCGAATCGGCATCGTCGAGCGACACCACGAGCCGGGAGTCGCCCGACCGTGAATCGGCCAGCCACTGCTGCGCGACCGCGAGCATGCGCTCGGCGGCGGCCTGCGCCGCGGTGGCGGGGTCGGCGTCCCCTTCGGCGCGCGCCCGGTACAGCACGGTGTCAGCGGTCAGGTCTGGGTCGGCGAGATACGCGTCCCAGTCGACGATTGCCGTCGTGGCAGCCGGGTCGGTGGCAACCTCGATCGGCGCAACGGCATACACCGCACCCTCCGCGGGGTCGGCCTCGCGCAGGGCGCCGCTGGTGACGGGCCGCCAGCGCAGTTCCTCGACGGTGGCGACGGGCAGGCCGTGCGCGTCGGTGACGTCCAGGCGCACCGTTTCGTCACCGGTCCAGGTGTATCCGACCCGCAGCGCGGTGACGCCGGTGGCGTGCACCCGCACGCCCCGGAACGCGAACGGCAAAGCGGGCGGCCGATCGTCGCCGGCCACCCCCGGCAGCAGCGCATGCAGCGCGGCGTCGAGCAACGCGGGATGCATGGTGAACCCGTTGGGGTCCAAGGACTCCAGCAGCGCGATCTCGGCGTGCACGTCGTCGCCGCGTCGCCAGACCCGCCGCAGGCCCTGGAACGCCTCGCCGTAGTCGTATCCGTGCTCGGCGAGGCGGCCGTAAACCTCGTCGAGGTCGAGCTCCACGGCACCGTCCGGCGGCCAGGCAGCCTCGGCCGGTGGCGCCGGACCGTCCGCAGTCGTCAGCACGCCTTCGGCGTGACGAGTCCAGGGCCCGTCCGTGTCGGGCCGGGCGTAGACGGCGAACTCGCGGCGTTCGTCGCCGAGTTGGCCGGCGACCGTGAGCTGCAACTGCACCGAGCCGTGCGCGGGCAGCACCAGCGGCGTGGCCAGTGTGAGCTCTTGCACCACCGGGCAGCCGGCCTGCTCCCCCGCCCACAGCGCCAGCTCGGCATATGCGGTACCCGGCAGGAGCACGGTGTCCTGAATGACGTGATCGGCCAGCCAGCCGTGAGTCTGCAGGGACAGCCGGCCGGTGGCGACAAGCCCATCACCGGCGGCCAAATCCACACTGGCGCCCAGCAGCGGATGTCCGGCGGGCCCGAGCCCCGCAGCGGCCAGGCCCATGCCCGCCCGCGTATCGGTGTGCCAGAAGTGGCGGCGCTGGAAGGCGTATGTGGGCAGCGGCACGTGCCGACCCGCACCCTGCAACGTGGCAGCCCAATCCACATCATGCCCACGCACGAACACCGCACCCAACGCCGTCAACAACTCCCGCGGCTCATCCCGGTCACGCCGCAAAGCAGCCACCGCCGCCACGTTGTC
>NZ_QJUG01000442.1 GCF_003426775.1 Allorhizocola rhizosphaerae
GGACCGTGACCCTATCCTGGCCGTGCAGCGCGCGCAGATCCAGCCGGACGGCCGCCAGTAGCGGCTCCGCCCGGCCCAGCGCCGTGTCGAACAGGTGCAGGCCCTGCTCGGCGTCCAATGGCACGATGCCCGCGCGGGCCAGCCGCCGCAGGTCCGACTCGGCCAGGTCGGCGGTCATCGCTCCGGCCTGTGCCCACATGCCCCACGCGAGCGACTGCGCGGGCAGGCCCATGGCGTGCCGGTGCGCGGCGAGCGCGTCCAGGAAGGCGTTCGCGGCCGCATAACCCGCCTGACCGGCCCCGCCCAGCAGGCCGGCCACCGACGAAAACACGACGAAGGCCGACAACCCCAGGTCACGGGTGAGTTCGTGCAGGTGCCAGGCAGCGTCTGCCTTGGACCGCAGCACAGCGTGGATCCGGTCGGGCGTTTGTGCGATTAAAAGACCGTCATCCAGTACCCCTGCGGCGTGCACGACGCCGGTCAACGGATGCTCGGCGGGAATCGCCTTCAGCAGCACACCGGCCAGCATCGACCGGTCGGACACATCACACGCGACCGTGCGCACCCGCGCGCCAAGTGCAGTGAGTTCCTCCTCCAGCTCAACCGCGCCCGGTGCGCTGAGACCGCGCCGGCTCACCAGCAGCAGGCTCCGTACGCCATGCGCGCGCACCAACTGCCGGGCGACGAGTCCGCCCAGCGCGCCGGTGGCACCCGTGACGAGCACCGTCCCTTTTGGATCGAGCGCCGTGGGGGCTGGGTCTCCGGCCCCCGAGCGGGCCAGCCGGGGCACCAGCAGACGTCCATCCCGCACCGCGACCTGTGGTTCGCCGGTGGACACCGCCGCATCCGCCATCCCCGCGTCGGTGTCAAGGTCGATCAGCACGAACCGGTCGGGATGCTCGCTTTGCGCGGTGCGCAGCAGGCCCCAGGCGGCGGCCAGCGCCGGATCTGCGTCGGCACCGGTCGCCCGCCGGGTAACCACGGCGAGTCGCGAGGCGGCGAACCGCGGCTCGGCAAGCCAACTCTGCGCGAGGGCCAGGGCGCGGCCGGTGGCGGTCCGGAGACGTTGCGGCATGGACTCCGGGCCGTCGGCGCCGACGGTCAGCTCCACCAGCACCACCGGTGGCACACTGTCCACTTCGGACAACTCCGAAACGGAGCGGATGCCCAACGGCGAGCCCGGGTTTTCCTCGACCGGCACCCAGTCCAAAATGTACAGCGAGTCGGTCGCGGCGGGCATGCCGTGCCAGCGCGCGCGAGGTGCGTAACCCACCGCGCCGAACGTGGCGACGGGCTGCCCGGCTGCGTCGAGGGCGAGCACCCGGTGCCCATCGTCGACCGGGATCGCTTGCACGCGAAGCGACAGCGCGCCGGTCGCCAACAACGTCAAGTCGGTCCAGCGCACGGGCACCAGGTCGGGATCGGCGGGAATCGCCCGCAGCGCCTCTTCGATCAGGGCAGGGTGCAGCAGGTAACCGTCGGCGCGGGCGTCGTCCGGGAGGTCGAACAGGGCGGCGGCTCCGGCATCGATCGGCCCAGTGGTGGACTGGCCCACCGCCAGGATGCCGTGGGCGTACCTGGTCCAGCCGCCATCGCCATCGGCGGGCCGGGCGTGCACGGTGACTGTGCGGTGCGCGCGGTCGTCCGGGCCGGAGACACGCACCTGCAGCCGCACCGCCTCCTGTGCGGCGGGCGTGGGCAGCGGCCGGTCCAGCGTCAGCTCGGCGACCCGGCCGCAACCGACCTGGTCCGCCGCCCACAACACGAGCTCGGCGACGACGGAGCCGGGCACGAACGGTTCGGCGCCAAGGGTTTCGCCCAGGATGTCACGCGAAAGGCGGCCGGTGAGCACCAGACCGTCGCCGTCGGCCAGCGGCAGCGCCGCACCGAGCAGCGGGTGCCCGGCTGCGTCGAGACCCGCCCCGGCGATGTCGCCCGCGCCGGGGGCGGGAATGAGCCAGTACTTCTCGTGCTGGAAGGGGTAGCTTGGCAGGTCCACGCGGCGGGCACCGGTGTCGGCGAACAGCGGTCGCCAGTCGACATCGTGGCCGCGGGCGTGGACGGTCCCGACCGCTTCCAGGAGCGTGACAGCCTCCTCCCGGTCGCGCCGCAAAGCAGCCACCGCCGCCACGTTGTCGGGCAAGAACTCCGCGGCCATCCCAGTCAGCACCGCATCCGGCCCGACCTCCAACAACGTGGACACACCCCGATCCACCAAAGTGGACACCGCATCAGCGAACATCACCGGCCGACGCACATGCTCCACCCAATACTCCGGATCGGTCACCTCCCC
>NZ_QJUG01000443.1 GCF_003426775.1 Allorhizocola rhizosphaerae
ACGATCACCCAGCAGTACGCGCGGCAGGCGGCCAACGACCTTGAGGTGACCTACGCGCGCAAGGTGCGCGAGGCCATCATGGCCCGCAAGCTGGAGGACACCTACACCAAGGAGGAGATCCTCGGCTTCTACCTCAACACCGTCTACTTCGGACGAGGCGCGCACGGGATCGGCGCGGCCGCGGAAGCGTACTTCGGAATCAAGCCGGAGGAGATCAAGGAGAAGCTCGGCATTTCGCAGGCGGCGCTCCTGGGGGCCGTGCTCAAGCAGCCAGAGGGTAAGAACGGCTTCGACCCGCACGTCAGCGAGCAGGCCCGGCAAAACTCCGAAAGCCGCTGGAACTATGTGCTCAACAACATGGTCGAGAACGGCTGGCTCAGTGCCGATGAGCGGGCCAAGCAGAAGTACCCGTGGCCGCAAAATCCCGACGCTCCCGCGCAGGGTGAGTTGATCAAGCCAGCGGCAAACCAGGGCGGCGCGACCGGCTACACCGACAGTGGGACGGGATTCGTCATCAACTACATCGAGGATGAGCTGGCCGAGAAGGGCGTCATCCAGCACCTCAAAGATCAGGGCGTGAGCAACTGGAAGAACGCCGGCCTGAAGATCACAACGACGATCGACCCGGCGGTCCAGGCCGCGATGGAGGCTCAGCTCAACCGCGAAGGCAACCCCAGCGCGACGCTGGCCAAGGAGCGCGAAAACATCATCGGCGCCGGCGTGGCGATCGATCCACGCAACGGCCGGGTGCTGGCCTACTACGGCGGGGGAAACAACGGTTCCGGCACGGACTTCGCCGGCGAGGACTCGCCGCACCCGCCGGCCTCGTCCTTCAAGATCTACACATTGGCGGCGGCGATCGACAAGAACATCTCGATCAAATCGCACTGGGATCCGACCGCGCTCAAGAAGTCGGCAGGCGACGACTACGATCTGGGCAACGCCAATCGCGAGGGCGACGGCACCTGCGGGCAGTACTGCACGCTCGAAGACATGACGGTGAGCTCATTCAACGTGCCGTTCTTCGATATCGCGCGCAAGATCCAGCCGAAGGCGATCATCGAGATGGCGCACAAGGCCGGGGTCAGGTCCATGTGGAGCACCGACCCGTTCAAGGAATACGACCTGTCCAAGGGCATTCCCGACCGCAACGTCTTCGACTACTGGACGGGCATCGGGCAGTACCCGGTCACCGTGCTCGACCACGCCAGTGGCACGGCGACGTTCGCCAACCACGGCATCTACAACAAGCCGCACTTCGTGCTGCAGGTCGAAAAGAAAAACAAGAAGACCGGCGCGTGGGAGCGCATCTCGCAGGGCGATGAGCAGCTCAAGCCCGAGCAGCGGATCCGGCCGGAGGTGGCCGACGAGGTCACGTCGGTGCTCAAGAAGATCCCGACCGGGCAGTACGCGCTCTCCGGTGGCTATGAGGGCGCGGGCAAGACCGGCACCTGGGAAAACGGCCTGAAGTCCAGCCCGACCAAGTACGTGTTTCCCAATACCAACGCCCACGTCTGGTTCACCGGTTACACGACGAGCATCGCGGCGACCTTCTGGGTCGGCAGCAAGGATGAGAACAAGACACCGATCAAGATGAACACGGGCAAGTCGGACCTGATGCGGGAGTCCAACATGGCCTCCAACTATCCCAAGGGCCTGTGGAAGAAGTTCATGGATCAGGTGAACAAGGACCTCAAGCCGCCGAAGGAGAAGCTGTCCAACGGCTCCGGCGGGCGCATCGGCGATGACGCGGATGGCGTGGGCACCGGCATCTCGCCGACGCCGCAGGCGCCGAGCTGCACCTTCCCGCAGCTGTGCCCGAGCAACGGCAACGGCGGTGGTGGAGGCGGCGGGGGCGGCGGTGGCAACCCCAACCCCACCGTCACACCGAGCCGAAGCGGCAGACCAAACGGATAGTCGCCATAGGACAACAGGCGGCCGCTGGAGTCCCAGCGGTCGCCTTTTGGATACCTGCTTGGGTTTGTGACCTCGGTATCGGACCATCGATCCTGACTTGAGGAGCGATGAGGCGATGACTTCCGAAGCCGAGCAGCAGCCGGACCCGACCCCGGAACCCGAGGCCAAGCCGGTGGTCGGCCGGGCAAAGGTGCCCGCGTGGGTGCCCGACTGGCGTGAGATCTCCGATCGGCTGCGGATCCCGCGGCCCAAGGGATCCGCCGCGCCGGTGTCCCCGCCCGCGCGCGGCGTGGCCAGCGTGCCGCGACCCGCCGCGCCACCGGTGAAGGGAGGCGGGCCCGCAGGGCCGGGGGGCGGGAGGAACACAGCGGGGCA
>NZ_QJUG01000444.1 GCF_003426775.1 Allorhizocola rhizosphaerae
TCGCCAGTCCTCTGCCAAGACCTGGACCTCGAGCAGCGTGTTGAACTGTTCGCAGACAAGGAGTTCGTCGCGGAACCGGCCGTTGAACGACTCGCAGGTGCCGTTCTGCCACGGCGAGCCGGGGTCGATGTAGGCCGGGTCCACGCCGGTGAAGCGGCACCAGTCGGTCAGGGCGTGTGCGGTCAACTCCGGGCCGTTGTCCATGCGGATGTGCGCAGGCTTGCGGCCCAGCGTGGCGACCAGGCCGTCCAGGACGGCCACGGTGGCATCGGCGGTGAACGAGCGGGCCGCCGTCGTGGCCAGAGCTTCGCGGGTGTACTCGTCGATGATGTTGAGGAACCGGACCTGCCGGCCGTCGACCGTGACGTCGACCTCAAAGTCCAACGCCCAGGCATCCACAGACACAGTGTGCCATCCGTTACCGACATAATTGCCGTTGAATGAACCGGATGCTGCGTCCAGGCTGGTTCGATGCAAACGCCAGCAGCCCGATCACTATCGAGACCACATCAACAACGTTGGCGTGTCTCCGCTCCGCCCGCTGGGCCAGCATCACCAAACGCCTACCGCTCAGCCAGGCGCCACCGACCCACGATCTCCACCGCGTCCGCCGCAATCGCGTTCCCACGTTTGACGGGACCCGCCGGGGGCACCCAACATCAACTGTCCCTCATCAGCCAAAATGAAGCCCCCGACCAGCCGTTTTACGGATCGGGGGCTTCATACATGTGTCCGACTGTCACCGGCCATTTCTGGTCACCCACGGCCAGTTTTACCGAGGACGTACCGAAGCCCTGGGCGGCGGGATCATGGCCTAGAGCGGCCTGAATCCGCTTCCGCAGGAGCTCTGCTCCCCCGTCAAGGCACTTGGCGTAGATCTTCAGCAAGATCTCTACCGAATGACCAGCCCACGCGGCGACGTCGGCGGGTGGCACGCCCGCGTTGAGCCATGTCGAAACAGCGGCATGGCGCAGGTCATACGGCGTCGCGGCCAACGGCGACGCCAGCACATCGGGAGTGAACACGGTCTTACGCGCTTCCCTCCACGCTCGATTAATCGTCCCTTTGGGCAGCTCCTCTCCATTGCGCTCACCTCGGAACAGCCGCCCGTCCGGCGTCGTACCGAAGGTCTCCATGTGCCAGTGCAGCAGTGCGGTTAGCTCGGGCGGGCACGGGACGGTGCGACCCTCGCCTACAGCGCGCTGCTTGAGCTGGCGGCGATCGCGGTTCTTCCCGTTGTCGGTCCACTCTTTGCCGGCGTGTGGCTCGGCCATCTCAAGGTGCAGCTCTCCCCACCCCTCTTTGGGTAGCGACAGGTTGTGTTTGGCCAGGCTGACGGCTTCCTCCGGCCGCAGCGCGGCGAAGTAAAGACAGCCGAAAAACGCCACGACTCGCGGCCCGGTCCGGCCGTAGGCGCGTACCGCATGCAGCAGTGTGCGCGCCTGGGTCGGGTTGGCAACTGATCGCCGGTCTACGTTGTGGCTGACCTTTGGTGCCGTCCACTTGAGAGCAGGGATCGGGTTGGCTGCCAGCGCTTTCAGCTCAACGGCGTACTCAATCGCGGTGTTGAGGATCTTTCGCTGACGACTGACCACGCTTGAGGCGGTGGGGCTGCCATCGAGGTTCCTCGTAAGGCCCTCCAATACGGATCGCAGGACTCCTCAGTTCTGCTTGGTTTAGCTCCCCACTTTGGGTGACCTTGCGAGCGGTCCCGTGTCGGGTTGCTCGGTGAGGCTCGTTGTCTCGTTCCGGCCGTCTATGGCCGTGCCCATCACCGAACCCATCCGGCAGGCGATCGTCCATGCCAGCGCCTGGATACCCGCCCTGGACGCAGAAGGCGACCTGCGTGACGGTGCCCAGGTGGTGGAGCTGACCCATCTGGTCGCAGCGGATGTGCTGGCCGCATAACCGGCCGGGACCCGGCTGATCTGCCGGCGGGAACGGCCACACCCTGGCTCGCAGCTGGACTTGTTCGACACCATCGAGGGGTGGCGGCACCAGGTGTTCGCCACCGACACGTCCGTGGCAGGCGGCAGCTCCATCCAATATCTGGAGATCCGCCACCGCGGCCACGCCAGGGTCGAGGACCGCATCCGCTGCGGTAAAGCCTCGGGCCTCGGCCGTTTTCCCTCCCGCCAGTTCCCCATCAACGCCGCGTGGCTGGAACTCGCCTTGGCTGGCATCGACCTGACCCGCTGGACCCAGCTCCTGCTACTCGACGGTGAGCTGGCCCGCGCCGAGCCCAAGAAACTGCGTTACCGGCTGCTGCA
>NZ_QJUG01000445.1 GCF_003426775.1 Allorhizocola rhizosphaerae
CTGCGGATCCCGCGGCCCAAGGGATCCGCCGCGCCGGTGTCCCCGCCCGCGCGCGGCGTGGCCAGCGTGCCGCGACCCGCCGCGCCACCGGTGAAGGGAGGCGGGCCCGCAGGGCCGGGGGGCGGGAGGAACACAGCGGGGCAACCGCAGCAGCGGGAGGCAAAGCGCAAGACCCGCCGACGCAGGAGGTGGCTCGGTGTGGCCATGGCGGTGTTCGCGCTGCTGCTGGGCTTCGGCTTCATCGGCGGCAGCTACTTCTACGACACCGTGCCGCGGCCCAGCGAGCTGACGCTCATCAACAGCACCGAGGTGTTCGCGCGCGACGACCAGACCCAGCTGGCCAAGCTGGGCACGCAGAACCGCACCGAGGTCGCGATGGGCCGGCTGGACAAGAAGGTCCGCGACGCGCTCATCGCGGGCGAGGACAAGCACTTCTACGAGCACCACGGCATCGACCTGTGGGGGATCGCGCGGGCCGCGTGGAACAACCTCACGGGCGGTTCGCTGCAGGGCGCCTCGACGATCACCCAGCAGTATGCGCGGCAGGCGGCCAACGACCTGGAGATCTCCTATGGCCGCAAGGTGCGCGAGGCCATCATGGCGCGCAAACTGGAGGACACGTACAGCAAGGAAGAGATCCTCGGCTTCTACCTCAACACCGTCTACTTCGGACGCGGCGCGTACGGCATCGCTGCGGCCGCCGAGGCATACTTCGGCATTCCGGCGGACAGGATCGGCGAGCTGAAGGTCGAGCAGGCGGCCGTGCTCGGCGCGGTGCTCAAGCAGCCGGAGCCGGAAGGCGGTTCCGCCAAGGGTTACGACCCGCACCACGACCTCGACGCGGCCAAGGCCCGCTGGCATTACGTGCTGGGCAACATGATCGAGAACGGCTGGCTGTCCACGGCCGAGCGCGCCGGGATGTCCTATCCGGAGGTCCGCAAGTACGATCCGGCGAAGAGCCCTGGATCCTTTGGATATACCAATTCCGGTACCGGTTATGTCATCAATTACGTGGCGCGCGAGCTCGCCGAGCGGGGCGTTGTCGCGTACCTCAACGAAAACAAGCTCGGCAACTGGAAGAACGCGGGCCTGCGGATCACCACGTCGATCGACCCGCGCGTGCAGCGCGCCCTGGAGAGCGAGCTCGACCGGACCGAGCCCAACTCGACCATGAGCAAGCAGCGGGACAACATCATCGGCGCGGGCGTGGTGATCGACCCGGCGACCGGGCGCGTGCTCGCCTACTACGGTGGCACCAACAACGGCACGGAGACCGACTGGGCCGGCACCGACCAGCCGCACCCGGCCGCGTCCACGTTCAAGATCTACACGCTGGCGGCCGCGGTCAACGCGGGCTACAAGGTCAAATCCTATTGGAGCTCGCGTGAGCTGAAGCAGGCGACCGACGGGTACGACCTGACCAACGCGAGCCGCGAGTCGGACCCGACCTGCGACGAGTTCTGCACGCTGGAGGAGATGACCATCAGGTCGTTCAATGTGCCGTTCTTCGACGTGTCCCGGAAGATCACCCCGCAGAAGGTGATCGAGATGGCGCACAAGGCGGGCATCAAGTCGCTGTACACCACGGAACTGAAGCGATACGACCTGGCGCAGGGCATCCCCGGGCGTGAGGCCTTCGACCACCACGTCGCCATCGGGCAGTACCCGATCACCGTGCTCGACCACGCCAGCGGCACGGCCACGCTCGCCAACCACGGCATCTACCACGCGCCGCACTTCGTGCTGAAGGTCGAGCGCAAGAACCGCAAGACCGGCCGCTGGGAGCACCTGTCGATCGGCGACGAGCGGGTGCACGGCGTGAAGGCGATCGACTCGGTCGTGGTCGACGAGGTGACGTCGGTGCTCAAGCAGATCCCCGGCGACGCCGCGGTCGCGGGGGACGGACGCGAATCCGCGGGCAAGACCGGTACTTGGGAAAACCCGAATAAAAAGGGGACAACGGCACACACCTGGTTCACCGGCTACACGGAGCAGCTCGTGACGACCATCTGGGTGGGCAGCAAGGACGTGAACGCCACGCCGCTGACCACGGTCCAGGGCGGCGCCATGGGTTCGCTGTTCCCGCGGGCGATGTGGAAACGCGTCATGGACCGGGCGCATCAGGAGCTGGCCCTGCCCGCGACGAAACTCGCCGGCACCGCCGATTACGGCCGGATTGACGTCGGTACCGGAAAATCGCCCAGCCCGTCGCCGCTGCCCTCAACTCCCCCGGCCACCCTCACCCCCTC
>NZ_QJUG01000446.1 GCF_003426775.1 Allorhizocola rhizosphaerae
GGCAACGCCGCCCCGCCGACCGCCCACACCGACCGCGGCAACGCCGCAACGCCGACCGCCCACACCGACCGCGGCAACGCCGCCCCGCCGACCGCCCACACCGACCGCGGCAACGCCGCAACGCCGACCGCTCACACCGACCGCGGCAACGCCGCCCCAATGGCCACGGCCTGCATGGTTACCTGCCGCGGAGGCATCGGGCACACGGGCATGTGTCCAAGGCAGACGTTCGGTGAAGCCAGTTGACCGGGACCGGCTCCCCCAACGCCCCTGAAAGCCGAATCGCACCGCCGAACTGTGCCCTGCTGTGGCCCGCGTGACCATGGCCGCCTCCTGAACCATCACCATGCCGGCGTTTTGCCGGCGATAGGTTCACACCTCACCAGGGACAGCCGAGCAGAGCACCTACCGATGCCGAGCCTTCGCCTGGCGGACCGCCCTAATTGGCTGGTCCGCCCGGGTATGCGCGACATCCTTGCCCAAGGGGCACGGCCGGTGCTCTAACCAGGAAAAAAGTTGCCGTACTGTTACTCGTTCTATGTTGTGCGCTATAGCCGGTACTGGTTGGTGTTTACCTTTAGGTGCGAGGCTAGGCGGCCGAGGCCGGTCCGGTCAAGGACTCATGATCGGACACCAAACCGGATAATCACTCATCCTCGTAGGCATCCGGGTCGATCAATTCGGCCACCTCCGCATCCCGCGTGGCCAGGGCTTCCTTCACTGCGCGCACCGCAACACCGGCCGGGTAACCCTTACGCGCGAGCATGCCGACCAGGCGGCGGAAAACGGCCTCGGGTTCGCCTCGCATCGTGCGCAGCTTGCGGGTCGCCAGGGCCAGCGCGGTCTGCGCCTCCGTGTCGGCGTCCAACCCGGACAGTGCCTCGTCGGTGTGCTCTTGCGACACGCCGCGCTGCCGCAATTCTTGCGCCAATGCCCGGCTGGCGAGCCCCCGCCCGTGATGCCGGCTGCTCACCCACGCCTTCGCGAAAGCGGCATCATCGATCATGCCCACCTCGTCGTACCGGTTGAGCACAGCGTCCGTGACCTCGTCTGATATCCCCCGTTTGTGTAGTGCCTTGGCAAGCTCGGCACGCGTCCTTGGCCGCACCGCCAACTGCCTCAAGCAGATCTCGCGCGCCATCTCATGCTCGTCGCGCAGCACCTCATCGCGGCGTGCCTCACCCCGCCGTCCCCCGTCAGGGCCTGTCACGCCCGCGCGCCTGTCCCCCCAACCCGCCTCGTTCTGGCGCGCCGCGTCACGGTATGCCGCACTCCCGCCCACCTGGCCTCGGCGTGCCACGTCGCGCCGCGACTCGCTCCAACCCGCCTCATCCTGGCCAGGCCGACCCCGGCGCGTTTTGTCGCGGGGCACGCCCTCCCGCCGCGCGTCACCGGCACCCACCTGGCCCTGGCGCACTACGTCACGCCGCGACTCGCTCCAGCCCGCCTCATCCGGTCGCGTGCCGTCTCGACTGTCGTTTCTCGACGGCTCCTGCCGCACGCGTGTTTCTCGCCACTGCCCACCCCGGCCATCACCGCCAGCGCTGCGCGCAAAACGCCCATCTTCCGGCCAATCACCATCGGCCCCGGGAGCGGACCAATCCCGCCCGCCCGCGTCGCCGTCGGCCCAGCCACCCGGCTCCAGCCCACGACCCCACCAGTCGCGCCGATCCCTGTCACCCTCGTCGGCCCAATTGTCCGTGCCGTGGTCGGCTTGGTTGAGTTTGTCGAGAGCTTGCCCGGCTCGGTCGTGCGCGCCGCGGTTGCTCGCGATGTCGATTTGCCGCGCAAGCGCCTCGACAGCCGCTAGCACGTGGCGTCGGCGAGAACCTGACGTGGCGCCCGAGACGCCCGGTGAGTCTGCTATGCCCGGGACACCGGGCTGACCTGCCGTGCCGGGGGCAAGCGAGTCTGCCGCCATGCCCAGAGTGCCGCGCGGACCGGCCGCCATCTCCTGTGCCAGCCGGTCTGCCGTGGCACCCGGGACGCCGGGCGGATCGGCCGTGCCCGGGACAAGCGGACCGGCCGCCATCCCCTGTGCCAGGTCTGCCGGGGTGCCCAGGGCGCCGGGCGAGTCTGCTGACCCCCGCGCAACTGGGGGTGGCGGGCCCGGGGCGGGCGGGGCGTCCTCAGTGGACGGAGGTGGATCGTGTGCGGCCTGGTCAGGGCCGCGCCGCCTTCCCCGCGCGGCGCGGCCCTGAGGCTTGGGTGGCAGTGCGTCCCAGCCTCGGCCGGAGCGGGCCATG
>NZ_QJUG01000447.1 GCF_003426775.1 Allorhizocola rhizosphaerae
GCGGCGGCACGCGCCTGCTCGCCATCGCGCGCCTCGGCCAGCAGCGCGCGGCACCAGACCAGGGCCGACCAAGGCGCGGGCGCGGTGGCGTCGCCGAGCACGCGCTCGAACGCCTCGGCCAGCTCGGCGGCCTCGTCGAGCCTGCCGAGCCCGATGAGCGCATAAACCCGGGTGGGCACGACCTGCGCGCCCCACATCCAGATTCCTTTGTGGATGGTGATGTCGACCGGCTCGTCGGTGAGCCGCAGGGCGTCCTCGAACTCGCCGTCGGCAAGGTGCAGCCCGGCCAGCGCGACCGCGCTCTCGACCAGCCGGTCGGTGGAGTTGCGTTGCTCGCCGTCACGCCTGGCGTTGAGCAGGTGCCGCTGGGCCTGCTCGCGATTGCCCAGAGCCGCGTGCAGCATGCCGGCGATGAGCGCGGCCTCGCCCCGCCCGTCGGGCAGCAGCACCTCGTCGTCCATGAGCTCCTGCAACCGTTGCGCGAGCCCGTCCCACGAGCCGGTGAGCCAGTCCAGGCGGGCCTGCATGACCGAGATCATGGCGTGGCAGCGGGGCAGCTCATGCCCGTCGAGCACGCGGAAGGCCGCCGCGATCAGGTCGCGTGCGGAATCGTAACGCCCCCAATGCATCGCGGCTTCGGCGAGGTTCTTGCGCGCCACCGCGCTCGTGTTGGCCTCGGCGGGGCTTGCCGTCCGCTCCGGCAGCTGCTGTGCCTCCGTCCACGCGGCGGGCTCCTGCCCGAGCAACACCAGCGCCAGAATGCGGTCGGCGGTCACGACGAGCCGCTCCGTGGGGACGAGCGACTCCGGGAGTCGGGTCTCGCGCAGCCAGCGCAGGTGTTCGGCCGCCGGCCGCACGTCACCCAGGGGCACGGCCAGGAAATGCCGCCCGCGGATGGCCTGGAACGAGTCCTCGGGCAGATCGGGGACGGCCCGCTCCATCTGCCGCCGGGCCGCGTCGAACGCGGACGTGACCATGAGCAGCCGGCCGAGCTGGAACCGGACGGCCGCCCGTTCGCCGGGAGTGAGCGTGTCGCGCCGCAGCGCCGCCTCCAACACCGCGATCACGTCGGCGAACTGTTCGGTCCGGGCAACGGCGCTGAGCATGCCCGCGAACCGCACCAGCTCGTCCACGGGCAGATCGACTGACGTGAGCAGGCGGTGAAGCAGATAGCTCACGGTGTTTTCGTCGCCTGACTCGCGGCACAGGGCAACGGCCTGCTCGACATGGCGGCAGCAGTCGGCGATCTGGTCGGACTCGCGGAAGTGGCGCACCAGCTGGATGGCCGGCACGGGGGTCGTGTTCTCCAGCGATCGGCCGGCGAGCAGGTGCCTGTGCCGACGCTCAGGCGCGGGAAGCTGTTCGTACACCGCGCGGCAGACCAACCCGTGGCGGAACGACAGCAGGCCGCGCGTGTCCTCCGACAGCACGCCCGACGTGAGCGCGGTCGCGAGCCCGGCGTCGAACCGCTGCGCTGGGAGCTCGGCCACTGCCGCGACGGTTGCCGGGCTCGCGGCGTCACCGAGCACGGCCGCCGCATTGAGCACCGTGCGCGTGTCGGGGTCGAGCCGCGCGACCCGTTCGAGCACCGCGTCACGGATCGTGGGCGGCACGTCGATGTCGGCCAGGCGGCGCCGGAACCACTCACCGCGCCGGCGCACCAGGTCGGCCCGGTCGTGCATCAGCCGCACCGACTCCTCCAGCGCCAGCGGCAGGCCCTCGGTGCTGCGGTGCAGGAACGCGGCGAACTCCGGCGAGACCGCCTCGCCCGCGAGCATCGACGAGACGAACGCGGCGGTCTCGTCGACGGGCAGCGGGCCGAGCGTGAGCCGCAGCCCGAAGGTGGGCAGGCGAGCGGAAAGCCTTCTGAGCAAACCATCGTCCGGTACCTCCTCCGGCCGGTAGGTCACCACGACGCTCACCGGCGGCTGCGGGCGGGACAGCAGGAACAGAAGAAACTCGATGGTCGCCTCGTCGGCCCAGTGCACATCGTCGAGCACCAGGACCGTCACGTCCAGGCCGCCGATCAGCTCCACGAGGGCCCGGAACAGCCGGTGGCGTGCGGCGGTCGCATCGGGCAGCGGCTCGGGCGCGGGCGGCAGGTCGGCCGCCCACTCCGGGAACAGCGGGCGCAGCGCACCGGCCAGGCCGCTCAGCCGTGGCCCGGACGGCCGGTCGGCGAACTCGCGGACCGCGTCGACCACGGGCCCGAGCGTGT
>NZ_QJUG01000448.1 GCF_003426775.1 Allorhizocola rhizosphaerae
ACGGCGACCGATCTTCCGCGTGCAACGTCCGGGGCAGCAACCCATGCCGCAACGCCTGCACGACCTTGATCACACCACCCACACCAGCAGCCGCCTGCGCATGCCCAATATTCGACTTCAACGACCCCAACCACAACGGCCTATCCGGAGACCGACCCTGCCCATACGTCGCCAGCAACGCCTCCGCCTCAATCGGATCGCCCAACCGGGTGCCCGTCCCATGCGCCTCCACCACGTCCACATCCGACACCGACAACCCCGCCGACGCCAACGCCTGCCGAATCACCCGCTGCTGCGACAACCCATTCGGCGCAGTCAAACCATTCGACGCACCATCCTGATTCACCGCCGAACCACGCACCACCGCCAACACCCGATGACCACTACGCCGCGCATCCGACAACCGCTCCAACAACAACATCCCGACACCCTCGGCCCAACCCGTCCCATCCGCCGCAGCCGAAAACGCCTTACACCGCCCATCCGCCGCCAACCCACGCTGACGACTGAACTCCAGGAACATGCCGGGAGTGGACATCACAGCGGCACCACCGGCCAGTGCCATCGAGCACTCACCGCGACGCAAGGCTTGTACCGCCAAATGCAACGCCACCAACGACGACGAACACGCCGTATCCACCGTCATCGCAGGGCCGATCAGACCGAACTGGTAAGCGATCCGTCCAGACAGGATGCTCGGCGTGACGCCGGTGAGCACGTAGCCCTCCAGCTGCTCGGTCGCGTCGTGCATGCGCGGCCCGTAGTCGAGCGGCGATGCGCCGACGAACACGCCCACCGGCGTGCCCTCAAGTGCCGTCGGGTCGAACCCGGCACCCTCGAGCGTCTCCCACGCGGTCTCCAGCAACAGCCGCTGCTGCGGATCCATCGCCAACGCCTCACGCGGCGAAATCCCAAAGAACTCCGCATCAAACTCCGCCGCCTCGTAAAGAAAACCACCCTCCCGCGCATACGTCTTACCCGACACATCCGGATCCGGATCGTAAAGCCCATCAACATCCCAACCCCGATCAGTTGGGAAACCCCCGATCGCATCACGACCCTCAACCACCAACCGCCACAAGTCCTCAGGCGTCCGCACCCCACCCGGAAAACGACACGCCATCCCCACAATCACAATCGGGTCGTCGCCGCGATCGGAGCCGACGAGGCTCGGATCGTGCGCGACCGCTCCTTCAGCCAGGAAATTGATCAGCGCCTGCACCGTCGGATAGTCGAACAGCAGGCTGCTGGGCAGCGGCCGCCCCACCTCGGCGGCAAGCGCGTCACGCAGCTGGACCGCACCGATCGAATCGAAACCAAGCTCCTTGAACGGCGCACGCATCGGGATCGTGGCCGGGTCGGCATGCCCGAGCACCGCCGCCACATGCGCAAGCACCAGCTCGGCGGTGGCCCGGCGGTCGCGAGTCACCGTGCCCGTTGCCGCGCCCGCCGGCGACGAAGGCTCCTGTGGCACCAACTCTCGCCATGCCTGCGGTGTGGTGGACCCCGTGTCGAGCCAGTGCCGCTCCCGTTGGAAGGCGTAGGTAGGCAGCGACACTCGCCGTGCCCCCGGAAGGAGCCGCTCCCAACGAACGGTGGTGGCGCCGCGCACCTGCAGCCGGGCGATCGCAGCCGCCACGCCTGCGCGCTCGTCGTGCCCCGCCCGCAGGGTCGGCACGGCGACCACATCGGAGCCCTCGGGCAGGCAGTCGGCCGCCATGGCGGCCAGCACCGCGTCGGGCCCGCATTCGAGCATGGTGACCGCGCCCTCGCCGGCCAACGCGCGCACGGCGTCGGCGAACCGCACCGCACCGCGCACCTGCCCCGTCCAATACTCCGGATTGGACAGTTCCGCCGCGCCGGCGATCCGGCCGGTGACCGTGGAGACCAGTGGAATCCGGGGCGCGGCAAAGTCCAGCCCGGCCACGACCGCGCGGAACTCGTCGAGCATCGGCTCCATCAGCGGTGAGTGGAAGGCATGGCTGACCGTCAAGCGCCGGGTCTTACGCCCCCGTTGACGCAGCGTCCGGCACACGGCATCGACCTGGTCCGCGGCGCCCGAGATGACGACCGCGCGCGGGCCGTTGACCGCGGCCAGCGAGATCGGGCCGTCCACCGCGGCCAGCAGCTCGGCGACCTCGGCCTCGTCGGCCTGGGCCGCGGCCATCGCGCCGCCCGTCGGCAGGGCCTGCATCAGCCGG
>NZ_QJUG01000449.1 GCF_003426775.1 Allorhizocola rhizosphaerae
GCAGGCGCGTGCCCGCGGCGAGCCGTCCCCGGCGGATCGCCTCGCGCAGGCCGGATGCGACCTGCGCGGCGACCGCACCCGCCGACCGGTCGATCTCCAAGTGAAGGTCCACGAATTGGTCCGCTCTTTTGCGCGCTGATTGGCCTCGGCCTGGAGTCCAATCTACGGTTAGCGTAGCCCGAGTGAGTGATCTTCAAGCGGCGCTGAGGGCCGCGACCGCGATGTTCGCCGTCGGCACGCTCGCGGCCATCTCCGCGCTCATCGCGGGCTATCCCGTCTACGCGGGCCAGGCCGTCCGCTACACCATCGCGACCGTCATCCTCGCGATCGTCGCGGCCTCGCGTGGGCAGCGGCTGCTGGTGCGGCTGAGCGCACGCGAATGGGCCTATCTGGTGGCGCTGGCGGGCAGCGGGCTGGTCGCGTTCAACACGTTCATCATCGAGGCGACGCGGGACGCGAGCCCCGCGTTGATCGGGACCATCATCGGGGCGGTACCCATCGTGCTCGCGCTCATCGGCCCGCTTTCGCAGAAAAAGGCGCCGTCGGTGCGAGTCCTGATTGGAGCGTCCATTGTGGTCGGGGGTGCGACGCTGGCCACCGGGCTCGGGGGCGGTGGCTGGCGCGGCATCCTGCTGAGCCTGGGCGCGCTCGCGTGCGAGGCCGCGTTTTCGTTGCTGGCGCTGCCACTGCTGCCCAAGCTGGGCGCGATCCGGGTGTCGGCGTATGCGTCGGCGGCGGCCGTGCCCATGCTGGCCGTGTTGGCTGCGTTTTCGGGCTCTGTGGTGAGAATGCCCACCGGGCAGGAGGCGCTCGGCCTGGCCTATCTGTCCACTGTGGTCAGTGCGGGCGCGTTCCTGCTGTGGTATTCGGCTTTGCCGCGGCTCGGCGCCGACCGGGCAGGCCTGTTCGCGGGGGTGCTGCCGGTCGGTGCCGTGGTGACCACCGCCGTGCTGGGGATCGCCACGCCGACGCTCGCCGAGCTGGCCGGAACGGCGCTCGTCATCGCGGGAGTCACCGTCGGGATGCGAGGCTCAGAACCGGTACCGCAGATAGAAAGAGAGGTTCCGCATCCGCTTGAACGGCCGGACCAGCTGCGCCACCAGCCGGTAGCCGAAGGTGAGCCGCTGCGTGCCGGGAGCGTAGAGCGCCTGTAGCGCCTCGACCAGGTGCAGGCGCGGGTTGGCCTGCTCGATCTCGTGCGGATCGTCGATGGCCCAGATGAGCGTGGCGCCCGAGGCGCGCACGGGCGGGTTGCGCTTCTGCAGCTTGATGGCGAGCGAGTTGAACGAGTCGAACGCGAGCTCGCCTTGTCCAAAGTGGTCGGTGAGCCGGCGGAACAGGGCGTGCCCGCCGTCGGGCGTCAGATACATGCTCAGGCCCTCGGCGAGCAGCAGCGTCGGGCGGTCGGCCGGGATCTGCGTCTCCCAGCCGGGCTCGGTGACGGAACTGCCGATGGTTTGGTGTTCGGGATAGAGCTCGTGGCGCAGCTCGACGACGTCGGGATAGTCCACATCGAACCACAGCACGTCGGGTCCGGGGTCGATGCGCCACAGGCGGGTGTCGAGCCCGGCGCCCAGGTGCACCACGGTCGCGCGGGGGTGGTTCGCGAGAAATGCGCGCGCCCAGTTGTCGAAGTGCTTGGCGCGCACGGCCACGTTGCGCGCCAGGCTCGGCGTCATCTTCAGGCGGCCGAAGTCGTAGTCGATCCGGTCCACTGTGGACGATGCCATGGTGTCGCCGAGAATGGGATCGCGCGAGCGGGCGTCAAGCGCCCGGCCGTAGAGCGTGGCCAGCAGGGTCTCGCGCTCCTTGGTGAAGGTCACCTTCATAGAACGGGATTATTGCGCCTTGGCGTAGCGGGCGGGCGGCACCCCGACGATCGCCGTGAACGCGTGCGTGAGGTGGGCCTGATCGGTGAATCCGAGGTCGGCGGCGAGCCGGACCCAGTCGACGTCCGCGCCCTCGGCGGCGCGCGCGGCGGCCTCGTGCAGCCGGGCCCGGCGGATCACCCACTTCGGCCCCACTCCCACGTAGTCGGCGAACAGGCGTTGCAGCCGTCGCATGCCGATGCCGAAATCGGCTGCCAGGTCGGCCACGCGGGTCACGCCCGGGTCGGCCGCGATGCGGGCCGCGATCGCGCCGGCCAGCGTCGCGCCCGGATCGGGAGCGGCGGGCGCACGCCC
>NZ_QJUG01000045.1 GCF_003426775.1 Allorhizocola rhizosphaerae
CCCGGCCCCGAGTCGGCGCTGGCGCTCGTAGGCGCGGCCCGCCGGCTGGGCATCGCCGCCAAGGCCCGCGAGGTCCGCGGCGTCGACCGGGTCGTGGTCAAGGACGGCGACGCGATCGCGGCCCTGCTCACCCGGATCGGCGCCCACAACAGCGTGCTGGCCTGGGAGGAGCGCCGGGTCCGGCGCGAGGTCCGCGCCACCGCCAACCGCCTGGCCAACTTCGACGACGCCAACCTGCGCCGCTCCGCCCGTGCCGCCGTGGCCGCGGCCGCCCGGGTGACCCGCGCGCTGGAGATCCTCGCCGACGACGCCCCGAACCACCTCACCAGCGCGGGCCGCCTCCGCCTCGAACATCGACAAGCCTCGCTCGAAGAGCTCGGCGGCCTTGCCGACCCGCCGCTGACCAAGGACGCCATCGCCGGCCGCATCCGCCGCCTGCTCGCCCTGGCCGACAAGCGCGCCCGCGACCTCGGCATCCCCGACACGGAAGCAGCCGTCACGGCGGAAATGCTGTCCGTGTAGCCATGCCACTCCGGTGAGCGATACTCGCCCGCAGCCTTAGACTTAGTGCCGATGTCTTGCTCGCCCCTGCGCCGATACCAGGAGACCCACCCATGCCACCCCGGCCTACCCCCGCACGTCAGCTCAGCGCATGGCTGACGATCGCACTGATCTCGGCATCGGCCGTGCTCTTTGGACGGCCCGCAGTCGCCGTTCCGTCATACACGATGGAGGAGCGCGCCTACGCGATCGCCGGCCCGTCGCTGGTTTACCTGGAAATGAACGTCGCGGGTTTCCTGAGGCGCAAGGCCACCGGTGAGGCGCTGCACACCAATCCGATGGTCATCATCTACCGGTGCACCGGGTTCGTCGTCAGCAGCCAGGGTCACGTGATGACGAGCACGCACTGCGTGCAGCCCTCGGCGGACAGCATTCGCGGCAGTGCCACCAACCAGCTGACCGCCGATCGCATCAAGGTCGGTCAGCTGACCACCGACCAGAAGGACGCCTTCATCAAGGACGTCCTCGGCACGACCGAGTTCACCGGCAACCAAGCGGGTTCCAAGCCCAATCAGCGGATCTTCGGTCAGCTGTTCCAGGGACAGGCGGGTCTGACCTCCGAGCCGGCGCTGCAGGCGGAGGTCGTCGAGTCCATCGCGGCCGTCGATGGCGATGTCACGCTGCTGAAGGTCGGTCAGGTGGGCCTGCCGACCGCCGAGATCTCCAAGGAGCCGATCAACGTCAGCGCGCCGGTGGTGCTGCTGGCGTTCGGGTCCGAGGCGGGGTCCGCGACCCACACGACCAGATACAAGACGGCCAGGATAAACGGCAGATCGGGCAACAAGACCCCGCCGCTCTATCTGCTGGATGGCGACCTCGGCGGAAACTCGCACGGCGGCATGGTCGTCGACTCCGGCGGCCGCGTGATCGGCATGATCAACGCCGACCTGGGCGCCAAGGACCGGCCCAACCGAGCGATCACTCCCTTGGACCACGTCAACAGGTTGTTGAGCAATGCGGGCGTCACCAACACACTGTCGCCGTCGGACAACGAATACCGGTCGGGCCTCAACGACTACTTCGGCGGGCGCTACGCCGACGCGATAAAGAAGCTCGACGGCGTCATCGTCGGCATGCCGGACCACTCGATCGCCCAGGTCTACCGCAAGCAGGCCAACGAGCGCATGGCGATCGAGGGTGACGGTTCCACCTCGCTGTTCAGCGGCAACTGGCTGCTCTGGGCGGTGATCGGGCTCGGCGTGGCGCTGCTCATCGCGATCGGCGTCATCATCTGGATCGCCGGCCGCCGCCGTGCCGCCAACGCGGCGCTGGCCAACGCCTACGCGCCGATCTCGTCGTTGCCCATGTCGGCCCAGCCCATCTCGGTTTATCCGGTCTCGGGCGGCGGGGGTTACGACTACATGTCGACCTTCCGCGGCGGCGAAGGGCAGCAGCCGATGTCCAATCAGGACAGTGTCTATCTGCCGCCCCCGCTGCCGGCCGCCAGCAACCCGACCGAGCAGGCGCCGGAAGGCCCATACGACGAGCACGGGTTGCCCCGCGGTCAGGGCGGAAACAACCCATGGGGACCGCAAGCGCGCTAAGCCGCCCCCTTCTTCGCGACGCTAACTTCATGATCGACGCAGTGGTGGCACAATAAGCCGACGGGTCGGCGCTGCCGCGTGCCGTCACCGGGCCCACGGGCGCTGGCTCGGCTAGCGCCCGCCGGCCCTGAAGACCTCAGCCAGCGTGCGGACGAGCACCTTGATGTCCAGCCACAGGCTCCAGTTGTCGATGTAGTAATTGTCGAAGCGCGCCCGGTCGGCGATCGGGGTGTCGCCGCGCAGCCCGCTCACCTGGGCGAGTCCGGTGAGACCGACCGGAGCACGATGGCGCAGCACATAGTTCGGATGCTCGGCGGAGAATCTGTCCACAAAGAACGGTCGCTCCGGCCGCGGGCCCACGAAGGTCATGTCGCCGCGCACGATGTTCCACAGCTGGGGCAGCTCGTCGAGGGAGGTCCGCCGGAGGAAGCGCCCCACCGGGCCGACCCGCGGATCGTCAGCCACCGACCAGTTCGTCTGGGACTCGCGCTCGTCCACCGGCCGCATCGAGCGGAACTTGAGCAGGTCGAATGCTTTGCCGAAGCGGCCGATCCGCTGCTGCCGGAAGATCACACCCGGACCGCCCTCGATGCGGACGGCCAGCGCGCACACCAGCATGACCGGGCTCACCAGGACCAGCGCCAATGACGCGAAGAGCACGTCGAAGGTGCGCTTGAGTGCCCACTTTGGACCGGTCAGGGTCGCCCGGCGCAGCCGCGAGACGGGCATCGCGCCGATGTGATCCGAGTTTCCACCGTGGCTGTGGAAGTCGCACAGCCGCGGGACCACCCACAGGTCGCATTGCGCCAGCTCGGGTTGCCGGATCAGCTCCATCAGCAGGGGTTCGGGCGCGTGGGCGTCGGCGATGATGAGCACGTCGCAGTCGACGGCGCGCACGATCGTGCCAAGCTCCTCCACCGATCCGATCACGGGTGCCAGCCCCGGCTTCTGGTCGGCGTCCACGGAGTCCACGAAGCCGTTGAAGCGCAAGCCGTATTGCGGATAGCGCTTGATGAGCCGTGCCAGTTCGACGGCGATCGGCCCGCTGCCGACGATGATGGTGCTGTGCTCGACCCATCTGCGCTTGCGGGCCACGAGCACCATCATCGTGGTCACCGTGCGCCCGAGGATGACGAGCCCGCATGAGATCGCGACGGTGCGCATGAAGTCGCCGACATATGCCACCGAGTCGTGCCGCTGCGCCGCGATCATCGCCACGATCGCCGATGCCGTGAGCAACCGCCCGGCCAGGCTGGGAAAAAGGTCCAGGATGCTCAGGTGGCGCCGGCCCCGATAGAGGCCTCCCGCGGCGAAAATGACCACGGTGATGATTGCCGTGACCAGCACGCCCTTCCAGTTTTGGATGGTCCACAGGAGGGGTGTGGTGACCGCGAAGAAGTCCACCGGCATGGTAACCATCCATGCCCGTAGATGTTTTGTGAATCGGGCGGGGCGTGAGCCCACATAGGGCAGCACAAGCGTCGTGCCGGAGTGAACGGTCGGCTCGTGTGGCCTCTGTCTTGGAATCTCGGTGGTCACATCCGCCGGCCCCGATTCGGCGGTGGGCGCGAACCAGTGGAATCCGGCCGGCGGTCCCTGGGTGGAGCCGTTGATCCGCACGTCCCGCCCTGTCGCCGGTAAGGACTGTGCGGGCTCCGGATGAGCCCTACCCGTCTTCATCACGCTCTTCCCATCCCCGTTGCCAGGCGAGCCGCTCACCGAGATTGCGGCGGAAGCCTACAACCCGGTCGGAGAATGCGGCAATCGGCCGAAATGGCGGTTCGCTGTCCGTTTACTATCGTCGATGTTAGTGGCCGGCGCGATACCTCGTCGCTCATTCGTGGTGCCGAAGGATTGCAGGGCTCGGGCGGTTCGCCAGGGCCGAACGGCTGAGCCCGGCGTGACCAAGGGCACAGTCGGCGTTGACCGAGAGCGGACTGGCCACGGGCCATGCCTCATCCGGAAAGCGCTTGTGGCTCAAGCGATCCGGCGTGACCGCCCCGGTAGTCTGCGGCCGGCGCCGGCGCGGTGCGCGCGACCAGCAGAACCGCTCGCCCCGCCTCGAACGTGTACGACTCGTGCAACTGGTAGTGCTGCTGGATGTATTTGATCTTCCAGCCGGGCGCGGACAGCGGGTCCTCGGGGGCTCCGTAAACGCCAGCGGCCGGGCCCACCAGCCAGATCCGGTGGGCATTGGCCAGCCGGCCCTGGATGTCTTGAAACTCGGTCGCCTCCAGCGTGCCGTTCGCCGCCGCACTGTGCTTCATCAGGATGTCCGGGGGTTGGGCGGTCTGCGTCCATTCCAACCGGCTCAGGTAATGCGTCAGGGTCGGCCGCATCGTCCACGCGAAATCGGTGTAGACGATGACGTCGCCCTTGGCTGCGTGAGTGTGGATGGCTGCGGCCATGGCGCGAGTGTCCGGGGCCTTGTGCGTCGACCGAAGCGAGATCTGGGCGGGCAGGGACAGGAAGACCAGCACCGCCGCGATCGCGCCGGCGCGGGCGAACCGAGGCGCGGCAACCGATCTCACGTGCTCGGATGTCACCGTCGCGGCGGCCAGCACGGCGAGCGGCGCCAAGAGAAAGATGCCGTAACGCGGCACCCACACCGGCGCGATCAGCGAAACCCCAAGCACGACAGCGACCGGGACCGCGACGAGCGCGACAAGCTCGGCGTAGACGCGTGAGGGCAGGGCGGCGTAGGCGGCAATCGCGAGGCCGACCAGCAGGTATCCCACCGCCGGGCTGTAGGCGATCTCGCCGGGCAGGGTGACGAGCGTCTCCCAGGTGGGCGTCTTCACCCAGTGGAGCTGCGAATATCGCTGCTGCCTTCCCAGCAGGGCCAGGGGCACGACAGCGGCGAGCGCGACAGCGAACGCGGCAAACGCCCGCCACAGCCGCTTGTCGCGCTCCTTCCACCACGCGATCGCCAGGATCAACACGTGCGCCGACAGCACGGAAAGCGCCACCAGATGGAAGATTCCGGTCAGAGCCAGGCAAAGACCATAGGCAGCCCAATAGGGCCACCGGGGCGAGCGCACGGCAATCAGCAACAACAGGGAGGAAAGCGTCGCGAAGAGGAACGCGAAGGCATAGGGGCGAGCCGTGTTGGCGAAGAACATGAGACTGGGCAGCGCCGCGCAGATGACACCGGCAACGATGCCCGCCGCCTGGCTCACCATCCGCCGGGCGAGCTCGGCCGTCACGCCGGCGCCGAGGGCCATGGCCACGAGCGAGGGAAGCCGGAGAGCCGCATCCGACGCGCCGACGACCTTGAGGAAGACGAGAAGCACCAGGTAGTAGGGCGCGATGACCGCGTCCTTGTACCCTGCCAGGTCGAAAAGTTCGCCGGGCGACCGTGTGGCGGCGGAGAGGGTGGCGCCCTCATCCCAGTCGAGCGGGACGTTGGTCAGCGAAACGCCGGCGGCGATCAAAGTCACCGTGAAACCGATCCCGAAGGGAGCGGCAGCGCTGAGGCGGTATCTCACCCTGTCTCCTAGTGATCTGTGTAGCAGGGGAGACTAGCGGACGACCGGTGGCCCGCGCTGACCGCTCGGGCATCACCGGCGATCTACGCGATAGGCGACAATTGACCCTCAGTACCGGTTCGTTCGACGGATTGGAGACGTGGTGCGCTGTCAGTTAGTGTTACTCGCTTGCCGCAAGCCAGCCGGGCCCCAATCCGGTGATCGCGGACACGGGTGGTAGTACAGGAGTGGTTGTGCAGTCGCTGGCGGGTCTATACGAACGTGTCACCTTGGGCGGCGAGGCCACGCTTCTTCTGAGCAAGCCACTTGGCCCGTCTGCGCGGCACCTCCGTCCATGAGCTCGCATTTCGCCGTGCTGCGGGCAAAGGTCACCGGTCTTCGACGGGCGTCGCCCATCGGCGGTCTGCTCCTGGATTCACGGCTGCGAATCCCCACGGCGCTCCTGTGCGTCTGCCTGGCTGTCGGCCCGATGGCCTTCGCCAACAGCGACGCACGGATCTACGTCGGCATCGCCCCACATGTGCCGACGTTCTACACATACACCGGCGCGCTGATCGCACTCATGCTTCTCTATCTGATCTGGGGATCTGCGGCGGATTGGCGCGGGTTGAAGCCGTGGCTCCCGTTTGTCGCTTGGCTGGCGATCGGAAGCCTGCTCGCCTGGGGCTTCTCCCTGCACATGGCATCGGGGATGGCGCACCTGCTGCTCGGGGCCCTGAGCTTCACCGCCGGTGCCGCGGCCGCACGACGCGACCCCGAGGGCACCGTGGTCCCGTGGACCTTCGCCGTGGCCGCCTGGATACAGCTTCTGGCGATCGAGTCGGCGTCGTTCGGCTTCCCGCTCCGACAGATCACCGGCCCGCAGGCGCCCGATCTGGTGGGACGCGAGGTCGGTCTCACGAGCCATCCGGGAGAGCTGGCGAAGCTGCTGTTCTTCTGCGCGATGTTCGTTCTCGTCCTACCAAAACGGGGTCTCCTGCAACGATGGGCCGTCCGGCTCACCCTCGTGGCGATATTTCTCGGCACATCGCTGTCGCAGAGCCGCACCGGGCTGGTGGCGGTCGTGGCGTTGGTCGTGACTTTCGTTGCGCTGGAGCTGTTGTCGGCCAAGCTGCGGCGCGCCCACCTGATCATGCTGGGCGGTGTCGGTGTGCTGTGCGCGGCTTCGGCGCCGTGGATGATCGCGCGGTTCTCCGCCGACCCGGAGGGCGGGTCCAGGGGGCACGTCATGGGGGTGGCGTTCCGGCTGATCAAAGAGCACCCGTGGTTTGGCTTGGGGCCCAATAACTACGTCGCGGTCGGTGGCGCGTCCGACGCCTTGACGGCAAGCGGGGTTCCGGTTCACAACGCCTTCCTGATGAGCGCGGCCGAGTTGGGAATCGTCGGCGGCGCGCTTGTCTGGCTGGCCCTCGTCCTGGTCGCGTGGGGCGCCGTGAAGGCGGTCAAATCCTCCAAGGCCAACAACATCCATGCCCGAGTTCTGGTGAGCGCACTGCCGGGTCTCTTCCTGACGGCCAACACGGGATGGGGTCTGCTGCAGGCGCCCACCTTCCTCATCCTGTGCCTGTGCTTCGGCTACTTCAACGTGCGGGCGGCGCAGTGGCGCGATGCGGGCGAGGTCGGCCGCACGACGGGCGCACTGCTGTGAGCGGGATTGTGACCAGGCATCGCGCGCCGAGGCGGGCGTCCCTCGCGCTGTCGTCCGGCCTGCTCGGTGTCTCCACACTGATCAGCCGGGTCAGCACCCTCGCGCTCGTGGTGCTGTTGACCCGGGGCGCGGGAGTCGATGCCGTTGGCTACTACGGTCTTGCGACCCTGTCGGCGTCGCTGGTCGCCATCGGCCTGTCCTTTGGCATGCCGACCTACCTGACCCGGCAGGTGCCGGCCGGACTCGTGCAGCCCTCGCACGTCACGCGCATCCACGCGCTACGGTTCGCCGTCCTCGGCACCGTCGCTGCGGTTGCCTATCCGGTGATGGCGGCGGTGGCGCCGACCGATGTGTCCCTGGGGTTCTTCCTGTTTTTCGCCGCCAGCATGCTGGATCAGTGGAACGAAACGGCGTGGGTGCGGGTGCGGGGCACCGCATCGGCGTGGAAGGAATCGGTCGTCAACGGGTGCTCAAGCATCCTGCTGGCGTCCGTGTGTGCGGCGGATCTCTGGCTGTTCGACGGGCTCACGTTTCTCGACGCGGCCCGATATTGCGTGATGGTGGCGATGCTCCGATCGCTGGCCGCGACCGTTTGGTCGGCGGCCGGTCGCCGTGAGCCGGGCGGCGTACCGGAAAGGCTTCACCTCGCCAAGCATCTGCGGCAGGGTTTCCCCTACCTCGTGTCGGATCTGCTGGGGCTGCTGTATTTCCGTGGTGATGTGCTGATTTTGAGCTCGTTCGTGGCGGCGACCCAGGTCGGCCAATACGTCTCGGCGACGGGACTGATCAACCCGGCCGTCCAGGTGGCCTCCGCCATGAGCGTCGGCGCGCTGGCCTACGCCGCGCCAAGAGTCTTCACCGGCGGCGAAGGCGGCTCGGAGCCCACGACGATTTACCGGTTCTTCCTGCAGGCCGGGCTGGCCGCCGCCGGCGTGATCTGCGTAGGGCTGCCGTTGGGCGTGTCAATCCTGTTCGGCGCCGAGGGCGGACCCATCCTGCAGCTGGCGCTGATCCTGTCACTGTTTCTCACCGCCCGGTTCGCCAATTTCGGCCTCTCGGCGATTCTCCTGGCGGGCGGCGGTGCATCGAAGCGTGTGCTGGTTCTGCTGGCGAGCATCGCCGCGAGCGTCGCGTTGAACCTGGTGCTCGTGGGCCGGTTCGGTGCGATGGGTTCGGCGTGGTCGGCGGTGGTCACCGAGTTCGTCGTCGCCGGTGCGCTGCTTTGGGCGAGCCGGGTGCGCCAGTTGGCCACACCGGTGGCCCTGACCATGACAGGTGTGGTGCTGGCCGGGGGCGTCATGGTCGCATCCGTTAGCCTGTTCGGGCTGCAGACCGCTTGCCTGGTGGTCGGAGCGTGCTATCTCATCTGGGGCATTGCCCTTCTTGCGCGACAGCGCAGGACCGCGCGAGTTTTGACATACACAGGGGAAGCAGCATGAGAGTTGGCATTGTCGGGTGGTTCGGTTCGGACAATCTCGGAGACGAGATTCTGCTGCACTCCTTGATGGAATGCGTGCGGGCGGCGGCCGGGCAGGTGACCTTCGTGGTGTTCTCGCCCAACCCGGACCGCGTGGCCGAGCTGCACTCGGTGGACACGGCTGCGATGCCGACATTGCGCGGTGAGGGACTGGCCCAGCGGACCAAGAAGACCATGAGCCTGATGAGCGAATGCGATCTTCTGATCTGTGGTCCCGGAACGGTTTTCCAGGAACGGTCACCCAACCTGGCATGGCCCGGCACCCTCTCACTGTTCACCCGGATCCTCGGCATGGCGAAGCTGGCCGGCACACCGGTCGCGGCCGTGGGAGTCGGAGTCCGGGAGGGCGCGACGGCGTTCGGCCGGTCAACGCTTCGGACCTTCGGCGCGGCCTCCATCGCCATCGGAGCGCGTGACCTGCGGAGCGCACAGCACTTCGGGGCCAAGGCAAGAGTCATCGGGGACATGGCCTACGCCGTGCCGCTGCCTGAGGTCGCCCGCCCGGACGGCCCGCCCCGGTTCGCGGTTTCGATGCGCCCCTTGGCACCGCAGATCCAGGATGCCCTGGTGGCAAAGCTCGCCGAATGCGCCCGCGACTTCGGGCAGGACGGCTGGACCGGCGACTTCCTCGCCATGGCATATGGGCGCGGCGCACATGGCGAAGACGATCGCGAGATCTACGCGGAAGCATTCCGTCAGACGCTTGGCCTGGCCGCGAATCCGCTTGACCGGCCGGGCGATTTCAGGGCTGGGCTGGACGATTGGCTGCGCCGTCTCGGCGGATACCGCTTGGTCCTGGCGACCCGGCTGCACGCGGCGTTGATGGCCGTTTCGCTGGGCATTCCGACGGTGGCGATCGCCTATGAGCGCAAGGTTCACGATGCCTTTGTCGACATTGGACTGGAAAAGTTCGTCCTGCCGCCGGAGTGCGCTGCCGCGGAGATGCGCGCTGCCGCCCTGCTTGCCGCGTCGTCGGAGCAGGTCTTCGACGACGCGCGGGTCCGCATCGCCGAACAGGGCAGGGTGGCGCGAGCCTTCGTCGCTTCGATGATCGGCGGCCTTGCCCGATGAAAGTGCTTCTTCTGTCGCCGTTCGCACCCAACCTGCGCCACGATCACGCCGCCGCCGACACCATCGTGCAGCTCGTCCCCCGCCTCGCCAAGCGCGTGGACTTACACGTGTACTCACCGCAAAACCATGCCGGCACCATGTCGACGGGGCAACCGGATCCGGGCTACACCCTGGTGCCCGCCACGGCGGCGGCGCCCGCCGGCCACCTCGACCGGCTTGGCGTCAAGCCGGCCTGGCTTCGGCAGGCGTGGCCGCATCAGGCCAACCGCGACGTGGCCGCGGCGATTCGCCGGATCAAACCGGATGTGATCCACGCCGAGTACCTGCAAAGCGCGGAGGTCATCGGGCGGCGGCCCAATGCAGTCCTGGGGCTGCACGACGTCACCGAAAGCGTGATGCGCCAGTCGTTGCGGTCGGCGTCGTTGGTGAGCAAGCCCTACCGGCTGGCCGAGCTGTTCAGGACGCGCTGGTTCGAGCGTGGGGCGATCCGCCGGGCCGCGGCGGTGCTCACCCTCTCTGAGGCCGATTTCGTCGTCGCCGCAACGCTAAACCGCAACGTGGTGCTTGCCCGGCCCGGTGTGGAGCTCGGTGACCGCCAGTGGGCGAGCAGGCCTGCCGCAGCGGCGCCGAGGCTGGTCTTCGCGGGAGCGATGTGGCGGCGGGCCAACGTGTTGATCGCGCACTTCCTGGTCCGTGAGGTCATGCCGCTGGTGTGGCGCGACTTTCCGACCGCCGAGCTGCGCATCGTGGGAGCCCGGCCGCCCGCCGACGTCATCGAGCTGGCCTCGGCGGACCACCGGGTAGTGGTTACCGGCGAGGTCGCGGACATACGAGACGAGATGCTGGACAGTCATGCCGTGCTCGCGCCATCGATCGTAGGGGGAGGCGTTCTGATGAAAGTGGCGCATGCGATGGCGCTCGGGTGTCCGGTGGTCACCTCTCCGGGGCCGGCGGCTTCGGTCGACGGCGACGAAACATCGCTGTTCATCGGATCGGAAGCCGGTTCTTTGGCCGACGCGGTGCGACGCGTCCTTGGTTCGCCCGATGAGGCGGCACGCCGGGGCCACAACGCCCGCGAACACATCGGCCGCCTGTTTCGATGGGACAACACAGTTGAGGCCTACCTGTCGGCATACGCCATGGCGAGGCGGGCATGAAGACGGTCGGCATCGTGGTGTCCTACAACTCGACGGCGGATCTGCCGATGAGTCTGGGAAGCCTGCAGCGGCTTCCGGTGAACCGGGTGGTGGTCGTCGACAATTCGTCGATCGACGGCAGCGTGCAGATGGCGCTGGGCTACACACCCGATGTGCTCACGTCGCCGAATGTCGGCTTCGGCAAAGCCATCAATCTGGCGGTACGGCACGCGCCCGACGCCGACGCGTACCTTCTGCTCAATCCGGACTGCGGCATAACTCCCGAAAGCTATGCGGCGCTGCAAAAAGCGTTGGAGGATAACGACCACCTTGGTGTGGTGGCGCCGACCATGCGTTATCCGGACGGGCGCTACGGCATCTCGGCCGGGCCGGAGATGAGCATCGCGAAGGAGTGGCTCGCGGCGTTACACGTCGACGCGCTTGTGCCGCGTGGGTTACGGGCCACCCTCGCCCACTCAAAGGCGTTACAGCGCGCCGTGCCGATGTTGCGTTACCTGCAGACGGGCCCGGCCGCGGGGCTTCGCGACGTCGCCTGGGTCTCGGGCTTCTGCATGCTGATCCGGGCCGAGGCGTTCCATTCGATCGGTGGCTTCGATCCCTCCTTTTTCCTTTACTTCGAGGACGTCGACTTGTGTAAACGCCTGCGAGAGCGCGGGTGGGGCGTGGCGTCGGTCGGCGACAGCGTGGCCGATCACCGAGAGAGCACGAGCACGTCAACCGTTGGCAAGCGCAGGCTGTATCGCGACGGAATGGTCGTGTATTTCGCCAAGCACGGCAGCAAGAAAGACAAACGCCTAGCCCAAGCCCTGAGGAGATTCCCCATATGAGGATCCTGTTCGTCGCGCCGTGGATTCCCTCGAAGATCCGTCCCCGGAGTTATGCGTTGCTCCACATGCTCGCCAAGAACCACGAGGTGCGCTTCCTCGGTCTGGTCAGCTCCGATGAAGAGGTCAGGCAGGCGCAGGAGTTGCCGGTGGAGCGCCGGGCCCTGGTTCGGCGGGACCGCCTGGCATCGATGGTGCGGTGCGTGGGCGCGCTGCCGACGAAGGTCGCTCTGCAGCAGGCATATGCGGACGTGAATGGCCTGCGGGTGGCGCTCGGCGAGGAGCTGCGGCAGTGGCGGCCCGATGCGGTGCACCTCAACGTCTTTCGCACTGCCCACCTGGTAGAGCCGTGCGCGGGCACGCCCGTCATCGTGGATCTCGACGAGTTTCGCAGCGAATACTACGAGCAGCTGATCGAAACGGCCGGCGTGGTGTGGCGGACCGTGGGGCGGATCGAGGCGCCCAGGATGCGCAGGCGAGAGGACGCGCTGGTGCGCATGGGCGTGCCATTGATCGTGTCCGCGCCGCAGGATCCGGGCAACGAGCGGCCGAACACCCACGTGGTGCGCAGTCCATACGACTACCCGCTGGGAGTGCTGCCGCGCTCGCCGGAACCGGTGGTGCTCTTCGTCGGCCGGCTCACCTACGAGGCGAATGTCAGCGGGTTGTTGTGGTTCCTCAAGGAATGCTGGCCGGGGATCAAGCGGCGGACACCGCAGGCGCGGCTGCGAATCGTTGGCACGCAACCACCGCGTTCGGTCCTCGCGTTCGAGGGTGATGGCGTCGAGGTGTTCGCCGACGTGCCGGACGTCGACACGCATTACGCCGAGGCGGCGGTGGCCATCGTGCCCATTCACCGGGGGACCGGCGTGCAGATGAAGCTCATCCAGGCGCTTGCCGCGGGCGTTCCCACCGTGTCTACGTCGGCCGTGTCCCATCGGGCCGGTGTGCGGCACGGGGAGGACGTGCTCATCGCGGATAGCCCGGTTGACTGGGTAGAGGCGGTCACCCGGCTCCTCGCCGACGGCGCGGCGGCGCGGCGGCTGGCCGCCAACGGTCGTGATTGGGCGGTCGAGAACCACAGCTCCGACGCTGTCGAGCGACAACTCGCGACCGCGTATGCGGCGCTTGGGCTGCGCCTGTGACGATGAGATCCGCAGCACGTGCCCGCCGGGATCGTGCACTCGCGACCGATCCCGGCGTGGGCGGGAAAACCAGCCATGAGCTGCGCGGACCAGTTTCCTCGTTTCGACCGGGTCGATGTGGACGGTACGATGGCGGGGCACCATCGGGTGTCGCGCCGGCCAATCTTCGCTTATGTTGCCACTATGACCGATGAGCTCTCGCTGCTGCTGCATCGGGCGGGCTTCGGTCCGACCGCTGCAGAGCTGACCGCGGCCAGAAAAGCCGGTTACGCGGCCGCGCTCTCCTCGCTGGTCGCACCCGCCGGCCCCGATCCAGGCGCCGCGCAGACCCCCGTGCCCGACCTCGGAAAGGACTTCTTCGCCAACCGGCCCAAGTCCACGCCGGAGGAGCGCGCCAAGGGCAATGATCAACGCCGGGCGCAGACCCGGCAGATCACGCTGTGGTGGCTCGATCGGATGATCGCGGCTCGCCACCAGGCGGTCGAGAAGCTGCTCTTCTTCTGGCACGGCCATTGGGCGACCTCGGTGGAGAGCGTGCGCAGCCCGCAGCTGATGCTCAGGCAGCACATGACCCTGCGGGAGGCGCCGGATTTCGTGGCGATGGTCCGGCAGATGGTGATCGACCCCGCGCTGATCTGGTGGCTCGACGGTCACCTCAACACGAGGAAGTCGCCGAACGAAAATCTGGCGCGAGAGCTCATGGAGCTGTTCACCGTCGGCATAGGACAATACACGGAGCGGGATGTAAAGGAGGCGGGCCGCGCGCTGACCGGCTGGGAGGTCAATTTGGACCTTGAGCGGTGCCAATTCCTTCCCGGGCGCCACGATCCCGAGGAGAAGACGATTCTCGGTGTCACCTCGCGATTCACGGCGGGCAGCCTGGTCGACCTCCTGCTGCAGCACAAGGCGACCCCGCGGTTCATCGCCTCCCGGATGTGGATCCGCTATGGTTCGTCGACCATCGCGATGCCCAAGCGCACGCAGGAAAACATGGCCGCCGCTTATCCGTCGCCAATGACGATGCTGCGGGTTCTGTTTCAGGACGATGCGTTTCGGGCCAGCGGCGGCACCCTGGTCAAGCAGCCGGTGGAGTGGTTCGTGGGCGCCATGCGCCAGCTGGGCTTGCGCATGTCCGGCATGCCCGACAAGGCGGCGTCGAGCATCCTCAACGGGCTGGAAGACATGGGACAGCTGCCTTTCGCGCCGCCCAACGTCGGCGGCTGGCCGGCGGGGACCGTCTGGCTGACGTCCGCGACCGCGCAGCTGCGGCTGGATCTGGCGGCTACCATTGCGCAGCAGGCGCAGGTGGAGAAGCTGACAGCGGAGGGTCTCGCGCACATGCTCTGCATCAAGAGCTGGTCGGATCGGACTTACGCGGCCATGCGCGAGGTCAAGGATCCCCGGCGGCTGTTGGTTCTCGGCCTCGCGAGCCCGGAATACTTGGTGGTTTGATGGACACGGTCACGCGACGGCGGTTTCTGATCGCCTCGGGGGTCGGGGGAGCCGGCGTGCTCGGGCTCGGTTCCTGGAGCATCGCCCAACTGCTGGCGAAGTCCGCCGATGCCGAGGCGGCGGCCAGCCAAGAGCCGGTCCTGGTGCTGGTGACTTTGTACGGTGGCAACGACGGGCTCAACACGGTCGTCCCCTACACGGATCCCGCCTACTACCGGGCCCGCCCCGAGCTGGCCTACGCGCCGGAGAAGGTGCTCCGCCTCGACGAGCGGCTCGGCTTCAACCCGGTGCTGCGTGGGCTGCACCAGCTTTGGGGCGACAAGCGCCTCGGAATCGTGCTGGGGGTGGGATATCCCAGGCCCGACCGCAGCCATTTCCGATCGATGGACATCTGGCAGACCGCCGCACCCGAGTCGCCCGCCAACACCGGTTGGGTCGGCCGGTGGCTCGACGGCACCAACTCCCCCACGGAGACCGCGGTCAGTTTCGAGCCGGTGCTCCCGCCGCTGCTGGTCGGGCAGACCAGAGCCGGGGCATGCGTCAGCCTGAAGGGGCTCAAGCTGCCCGCGGGCATTGAGCCGGGCATGATCTCAGCGCTCGGCCAGGCCGAGCCCAACGAACCGGACCTGGTGACGCGTGCCGCAACCGGATACGCGGACCTGCTCCGGGTCGATCAGCTGGTGCGGCAGGCGGAGCAGGGCGGGGGCCAGTCGGCTTCGCCGGACAAGCCCGAAGCGCTGGCCACCGGCACGGGCGGCGGCAATGCGCTCGTCCCGCAGCTCGAGCTCGTCGCCAGGTGTCTTGAGGCACGCGTGCCGACCCGGATCTATTCGGTGAGCCTCGGCGGCTTCGACACGCACGCCCAGGAGCGCCTCGGCCACGAACGCATGCTCAAGCAGCTCGACGACGCGGTGTCCGCGTTCATGCGCCGGATCTCCGCCTCGGGGGCAGGCCGCCGGGTCACGGTCGTGGTCTACAGCGAGTTCGGCCGGCGGGTGCGCGCCAACGCCTCCGACGGCACCGATCACGGCACGGCCGGGCCCATCCTGGTGCTGGGCGACAGCGTCACGGGTGGGTTTCACGGGGAGCAGCCAAGCCTGACCGATCTGGTCGACGAGGATTTGCGGGCGCACGTCGACTTCAGGGATGTCTTCGGGACCGTTCTGGGCTCGGTGCTCGCTGCGGATCCCGCCAAATACCTCTTGGGCTACGAGCCCAAGATGCTGCCCCTGTTCAAGGCGGCCTGACCCGCGGGCGCGGCTAGAGGCTGGCGACCTCGGGCTGGGGGTGGGCGGCGAGCCACTCGTCGGTTTTGTCGTCGCGCACGGCGGCGAACAGCTCCTGGGCACCGGCCATGTCCAGCTGCACGGACGAGCCGGCGTGGGTGTTCATGGTGCCGATGACCGGGGTGGTGGCGAACTTGATGGCCTCCTGGTCGATGTCCTTCATCTCCAGGGCAAGCTGCGTGAGGTTCATCGACTTGTCGATGGTCAGCGACTGGGCGGCCGTGGTGAGCAGCGAGTTGAGCTTGGACGGGTTGGTCAGCGTGTCGCCCTGCTTGACCTTCGCGATCAGGCCCTTGATGACGTGCTGCTGGTTTTTGATGCGGCCCAGGTCGCCGCCGGAGACGCCCTTGCGCTGGCGCACGAACTCCTCGGCGTCGGCCGGGCTCAGGTCATGGCAGCCCTTCTTCCACACCTTGTTGCTGAAGGTGGAGTTGACCTGATAGGGGATGCACACCCGCACGCCGCCCACGGCGCCGACCATGGTCTGCACGCCCTGGAAATTGACGATCACGGCGCCGTTCAGCGGGATCTTGGTCAGGTCGTAGACCGTCTTGGCCGCGAGCTTCGCGCCGCCGAACGCCATCGCCGAGTTGATCTTGTTTTCGCCACCCTTCCAGGTGCCGCCCGCCGGGATGGTGACGAAGCTGTCGCGCGGGATGGAGAAGATGAACGCGCTACGGCGGTCCTTGCTCACGTGCGCGATCATGATCACATCGGACCGGTTGCCCCGCTCCTCCGGATCGGCGACCTCCTCCTCGTTGCGGGTGTCGACGCCGAGGATGAGGAAGTTGAGCGGGCCGCTCTCGCCGGCCGGTGGCGCCGGGGCCATCGGGATGTCTCCCAGCATGTCCTCCTTGGCGACCAGGCCCTCGTAGTGGCTGGTGAGCGTCTTGATGGCGATGAGGCTGCCCGCGCTGATCAGGACGAGCGCGGCACCGAACCCGATGGTGAGCTTGTGCCACAGGCGCAGCTTCCTGCGCCGCTTCTGCTCACGCTGGCGCCGCCGCTCGGCACGCCTGTGGTCGGGGGTGACGTGGCCATCGGTGTCGTACGGCTCGGTGCGCATCAGCTTCCTTGGGGTGGTCGGCCTCGGCCTAACGCATTCTAGGCCGCTCCAGCCAAACACGTTGCCCCCACCAGACCCGGGCGCAGCAGTTCGGATAGTGTCGAGGGCGAACGGCGATGGTGCCGCAATCAGTTCAAACCTGGCAACAGAGGAGATGGGACCTGTGACCATCCGGGTTGGCATCAACGGCTTCGGCCGGATCGGGCGCAATTTCTATCGGGCGTTGCTCGCGTCCGGCGCAGACATCGAGCTGGTCGCGGCGAACGACCTGACCGACAACACGACCCTGGCGCACCTGCTCAAATACGACAGCATTCTCGGCCGCCTGCCGCACGAGGTGAAGGCAACGGCCGACGACATCACCGTCGATGGCAAGTCGTTCAAGGTGTTCTCCGAGCGCGACCCGGGCAAGCTGCCGTGGGGAGATCTCGGCGCCGACGTCGTGATCGAGTCGACCGGTCTGTTCACCGACGCCGACAAGGCTCGCGTGCACGCCGAAAACGGCGCCAAGAAGGTGATCATCTCGGCCCCGGCGAAGGGCGAGGACATCACCATCGTGCTCGGTGTCAACCACGACAAATACGACCCGGCCGCCCACACCATCATCTCGAACGCGTCCTGCACGACCAACTGCCTGGCCCCCATGGCCAAGGTGTTGAACGAGGCCATCGGCATCGAAAAGGGCCTGATGACCACGATCCACGCCTATACACAGGATCAGAACCTGCAGGACGGCCCGCACAAGGATCTGCGCCGGGCCCGCGCCGCCGCGCTCAACATCGTGCCGACCTCGACCGGCGCGGCCAAGGCGATCGGCCTCGTGCTGCCGGAGCTCAAGGGCAAGCTCGACGGTTTCGCGCTGCGTGTGCCGATCCCGACCGGTTCGGCCACCGACCTGACCTTCACCGCCTCGCGTGACACGAGCGTCGAGGAGGTCAACGGCGCGATCAAGGCCGCGGCCGAGGGCAAGCTCAAGGGCATCCTCACCTACACCGAGGACGAGATCGTGTCGGCCGACATCGTGACCGACCCGGCCTCGTGCATCTTCGACGCCGGCCTGACCAAGGTCATCGGCAACCAGGTGAAGGTCGTCGGGTGGTATGACAACGAGTGGGGCTACTCCAACCGCCTGGCCGATCTCGTGAAACTGGTTGGTGCCCAGCTGTAATGAAGTCGCTCGACGAACTTCTCAGCAAAGGCATCGAAGGTCGGCGCGTGCTCGTGCGCGCCGACCTCAACGTGCCGCTCTCCGACGGCGCGATCGCCGACGACGGCCGCATCCGCGCGGTCCTGCCGACGCTGCGGGCCCTGCTCGACGCGGGTGCCCGGGTCATCGTCATGTCGCACCTGGGCCGGCCCAAGGGCGCGCCCGATCCGGCCTACACCCTGGCCCCGGTCGCGCAGCGGCTGGGCGAGCTGCTTGGGCGCGACGTGACGTTCGCGTCGGACACGGTCGGCACGCAGGCCCGCGACGCGGTGGACGCCAGTGTTCTCGTGCTCCTGGAGAACCTGCGCTTCAACGCGGGCGAGACGAGCAAGGACGACGCCGAGCGGGGCGCGTTCGCCGACCAGCTCGCCGCGTTCGCCGACTTCTACGTCGACGACGCGTTCGGCGCGGTGCACCGCAAGCACGCCAGCGTCTACGACGTGGCCGCGCGCCTGCCGCACTACGCGGGCTATCTGGTCGCGCGCGAGGTCGAGGTGCTCAAGCGGCTCACCGAGCAGCCCGACCGGCCCTACATCGTGGTGCTCGGCGGTTCCAAGGTCTCCGACAAGCTGGCGGTCATCGAGGCCCTGCTGGCCAAGGCCGACAAGCTGCTCATCGGCGGCGGCATGTGCTTCACCTTCTTCAAGGCCCAGGGCAAGGCGGTCGGCGGCTCCCTGCTGCAGGAGGAGATGGTCGACACCTGCCGCGACCTGCTCGCCCGCGCCGGTGACCGGATCGTGCTGCCCACCGACATCGTGGCGGCGGACAGGTTCGCCGCCGACGCCCAAACGTCCATTGTGGACGAGGTGCCGGAGGGCTGGCTCGGGCTCGACATCGGTCCGGAGACGGTGAAACAGTTCGGGGCCGTTCTGGGTACCGCGAAAACGGTTTTCTGGAATGGACCGATGGGTGTCTTTGAATTGAAACCCTTTGCCTCTGGTACCAGGGGAGTGGCCGAAGCCATCACGCAGACCGACGGTTTCACGGTGGTCGGCGGGGGTGACTCGGCGGCCGCGGTGCGCGCCCTGGGCCTGGACGACAGCGCTTTCGGGCACATCTCCACCGGCGGCGGAGCGTCCCTTGAGTACTTGGAGGGCAAGGCGCTACCCGGACTGATTGCACTGGAGGCGTGACGATGACGAACAGACGCCCACTGATGGCCGGCAACTGGAAGATGAACCTCAACCATCTTGAGGCCATCGCGCTGGTGCAAAAGCTCGCGTTCAGCCTGACCGAGAAGGAGCTGTCGGACGTGGAGGTGGCCGTGCTGCCCCCGTTCACCGACATCCGCAGCGTGCAGACCCTGATCGACGGCGACAAGCTGCTGCTGGTGCACGGCGCGCAGGACCTGTCGGCGTATGCCTCGGGTGCGTACACCGGCGAGATTTCCGGCTCGATGCTGGCCAAGCTCGGCTGCACCTTTGTCGTGGTTGGACACTCCGAGCGCCGGCAGTACCACAACGAATCCGACGAACTGGTCAATGCCAAGGTGAAGGCGGCGCTCGCCAACGAACTCACACCCATCTTGTGCGTCGGCGAGGGTCTCGACATCCGAGAAGCCGGTGACCATGTCTCCTACACGATCACCCAGCTTGACGCCGCCCTCAATGGATTGACGCCCGAGCAAGTCTCGAAGGTTGTCATTGCCTACGAACCGGTGTGGGCCATCGGCACCGGCAAGACCGCGACCCCGCAGGACGCGCAGGAGGTCATCGGCGCGGTGCGGGAACGCCTGGCCGAGACCGTGAGCCGCGATGTCGCCGCGCAGGTCCGCATCCTCTACGGCGGCTCGGTGAAGGCGTCCAACGTCGCCGACATCATGGCCGAGCCCGATGTGGACGGCGCACTCGTCGGCGGCGCCTCGCTGGACGCGGAGGAATTCGTCCGCATCTGTCGCCTGGGCAAGTAAGTAGCTGCCGCACCCCGCTTCGCACAGGCGGGGTGCGGCACCTAGAGTGTGTTCCCATGCGTCACCCCCGCCGCATCTACGCCGCCACAGTTGCGGTGACCATGGCGTTGACCGTCGCAGCTTGCAACTCCGCCGCCGAGCAGCAGCCCGGCCTGCGCGAGGGTGGCACGCTGCGGATCGCCGCGCCGACTCTGCCGGCGAACCTCGACCCGCAGCGCATCAGCGCCGCGATCGACGCCAACGTGAGCCGTGTCATCTCGCGCACGCTGACCACGTTCAAGACCGAGAGCGGGCAGGCCAGCGGCGAGCTGGCCGCCGACCTGGCCACCGACCTCGGCCGGCCCAGCGACAACAACAAGGTCTGGCAGTTCAAGCTGAAGGACGGCATCAAGTGGGCCGATGGCTCGCCGATCACCTGCCAGCACCTCAAATACGGCGCCGAACGCAACTTCGCCAGCTTCGCCCGGCTGAGCCTGCCCTATGCGCGCAACTACCTGCAGGACAACACGCCCAAATATGAGGGCCCGTTCGTCGGCAGCAACCCGGATCTCAAGTCGGTGAAGTGTCCCGACACCAAGACGGTCGAATATCACCTCAAGTTCCCGGTGGGCGACTTCAACTACGCGGTCGCGCTGACCGTTTTCGCCCCGGTGAAGCCGGGCGCCGACAGCGACGACGCGAAGTACAACCTGGAGCCGTTGGCCAGCGGGCCCTACATGGTCAAGCCGGGCACCCGCAAGGTGGGCGGCGACGACGAGCGCAAAAAAGAGACCGAGATGACGCTCGTGCGCAACCCCCACTGGTCGAGCGCGACCGACAAGGTGCGCAAGGCCTACCCCAACGAGATCGTCATCACGGCCAACAGCAACGTGCCGGCGCTGACCAACTCGCTGATCGAGGACGTGGGCGACGCCCGCAACACGGTGATGCTGATGGATGTCGCGCCCAACTTCGTGCAGCAGGTCATGACCGACCCGCAGCTGTCGGCGCGCGCCGCGCACGGGCCGTCGGGCCTGGTCCGCTACCTGGGCATCAACACCAAGCGGATCACCAACGAGAAGTGTCGGCAGGCGTTGATCTACGCGTTCGACAAGCGCCGCTTCCGGCTGGCCATGGGCGGCTCGCTGATCGGCGACCTGGCCTACAGCATGATCTCCCCGACATTGCGGGCACACGAGAAGTACGACCACTACGGCGTGCTCACGCGCAACGGCGAGGGCGATCCCAAGACCGCGCTGGAGCTCATGGCGCAGGCGCAGGCCGCAGGGCAGCCGTGCCCCAAGGAGCTGGTGCTGGCCCACCCCGATGTGCCGACGACGGTCAACCGGTTCGTGAAGACCGTTGTCGACGCCTACATCGAGATCGGTGTGTCGGTCAGGTTCGAGGCGATTCCCAACGCCGGATACTTCACCAAGATCAAGGAGTATGAGTCGCAGGCCAAATACGACCTGCTGTGGGCGGGCTGGATCCCGGACTGGTCCAACGGCTCCGCGGTGATCCCGCCGCTGTTCAAGAGCGACGCCGTGGCCGACGAGCCCAAGGAGGTCGGCGGCTCGAACTACTCCTACCTGCAGGACCCCGAGATCGACCAGGCGATCCAGGAGGCCATGCAGGAGGCCAACATCGAGCGGCAGTGGAAGCTCTGGGCCGAGATCGACAAGAAGCTGCAGGTGAAGGCGGTCTCGATCCCGATCATCTATGGCACGGCGATCCGGTTGCACGGTTCCAACGTCGGTGGGGCGTTCATCCACTCGGCGTTGGGCATGCCCGATATCGCCTCGCTTGGGCTACTCGACCCGGGCACGACACAGCCGTCGTGAGAACGGGTATTCTGGTCCCGCCATCAGTCCACCAAACCGAGGAACATCATGCCGATCGCCTTCGCATACACGTTGATCGTGTTGCTCTTCATCACCAGCATCATGCTGACGCTGCTCGTGCTGCTGCACAGGGGCAAGGGCGGCGGCATGTCGAGCATGTTCGGCGGCGGTGTCTCCACCAGCCTCGCCGGCTCGTCGGTCGCCGAGAAAAATCTTGATCGATACACCGTGCTGGTGGGCATTCTGTGGTTCGCGTGCATCGTGGGGCTCGGCCTGTGGCTCAAGCAGGAGCTGACCGGCGGGGCCGCCGGCTCCGGCGAGGCGCTGAGCGCCGCCGCACGCGCCCTGTTCTGACCGAGGCATGACGAGGGGCCGGGCTGCGTCTTCGCGCAGGTCGGCCTCGCGGTACCGGCGGGCCTCCAGATGCCACCGCAGCAAGCCCGACATCCAGTCCTGCAGCCGCCCGACGTGGGTGTTGACCGCGTCGCGCCCGCCGGTGGGCAGCTCGTCCAGGAGGGCGGGCAACTCGTCGGCGACCACATGCTCAAATTGGCGCATCCGTGAGGCGGCCAGGTCGCCCGCGATGTCCATCGCCTGCTGCGGCCCGCAACCGAGGAAGTGCCGGGTCACCAGGACGAGGTTGTTGAGCTCGCCCTCGAATTCAATTTCTTTGCGGTATGAGACGACGTCGTTCACGATGCAGCAATAGTCCGTGGCCGCGACCTCCAGCGCGGACAGCGTCCGGTGTGCGGGCAGTTCGCCCCCGCTGGCGAGCCGGCTGAGGCTCATCGTGAACGGTGTGCCGAACGTGCGCCGGCGCATTTCGAGATGGTCCACGGGGTCGGGGATGCGGTGCTGGATCTGGTTGGCCAGCTCCCATAGCCAGCTCTCGGTCATGTCGCGCAGGTCGTGGTGCAGCCGCTCCCGCGATTGGGGCGCGACCGCGGCCGTCGTGCGCGCCCACAGGTCTGCCAGCGCGCGCTCCACGGCGTTGACGGGGGTCGGGATCGGGGTGTCATCGACGGGGATGAAGGCCGCCAGCCGCTCGTGGAACAGCTTGGCGCCAATCATGTCGCGCCTGAGTCCGTAGACGGCCGGGAAGTAGTCGTCGCCGTACGTGCCCCAGGTCAGCCAGCACGAGCTCAGGTCGAGCTCGGGTTCGCTTGCCTGCCAATGGATCCCGGCCGCGCACAGGGCGAAGTCGCCATTGCGCAGCTTGCGCTCGTCCCACACGCCCTCGTCGAGCATGCCCATCCGGCGGGCCCACGCCCAGCTCGTGCGGCGTGCGCTGTCCAGGTGCGGGCTGGTGCGCACGGGATACGGCATGGGGAAGTCGGGCAGCCGGAGCTCGCCGACGGGCTGGTACGGGACGTGGGCGTGTCCCTTGAGCCGCTTGAAGATTTGCGCGGCCGACACGCCCAGGCCGGTGGGCCCGCCGTCGAAGGAGCGTTCGGAGTTCATGTACCGGCTCGACCGCATGTGCCACTCGTGCCCGCCCGATTGCCAGTCCTGCAGGCCCTTGACGTAGGCGAGCACTTCAAGGCACTCCACGGGAGTCAGCGCGTGCTCGGCGAACAGGGGCGCGAGCTCGGTGAGCGTCGTGTTCTCGAACTGCTCCAGACGGGAGGTGAGCAGGTCGTTGACCGTGTCGGCGGCCTGCTGTGGCGAGTAGCCGAAGAAGTGCTGCACCACGAGCACGCCGTTGTTGATTTCGCCCTCGCGCTCGGTCTCGCGCTGGTAGGAGAAGATGTCGTTGCGCAGGTGGACGGCGTCGGCGAAGGTGTCGCGCAGCACGCGCATGGGCCGGCTCGCCGCGATGCGCGCGGGCACCTCGGCCCCTGCGGCGAACTCGACCAGCCCGGCCGACCACGGTGCGCCGCCCACTTTGCGGCGCATCTCGATGTATTCGATCGGGTTGGGCACCCGGTTGCCGCTGATGTTGGCGAGCTCCCACATCGACTCGTGGAGGAGGTGGTAGGTGGCCTCGGCGAAGCGGGTCCGCCAGCTCGCGGACATGTGTGGCACGGTGCGGTCCCACAGCTCGGCCAGGCCGCGCTCCACCGGGTTGGTCGGGTTTGGACGGTCGCCGCCGCCCGGCCCCAACGGCATGAAGGCGGGCAGGCGGTCGAGATAATCCTTGGCGCCCTTCAGATCTTGGGTGCGCTTGAAGATGTCCAGGAAGTGGTCGTCGAAGTAGAACACCCACACGTACCAGTCCGTCACCAGGTCGAGCTTGTCGCCCGGCGTGTCCGGGTGGGTGTAGGCGCACAGCAGCGCGTAGTCGTGTGAGTCGAGGTCGCGCTCGTCCCAGATCCCTTCGCTGAGCATGCCCATCGACTGCGCCCAGGCCTTGCTGTGCGCACGGGCGCGGTCGACGTTGGGGTTGAGGCGGGCCGGATACGGCATATAAAAACGCGGCAGTTTGAACGGTTGGCTCACCCTTCGATAACACCAGCAACCACGCCGCTAAGTCACGCAAAACCCCCCAAATGGGTACAAGTAGCGTGCAAGTTCGCCACAGCCACCGGCGAACCGAACTCGAGATGTATCCAGGCAAGCTAGCGCAAGGCGCGCGACCGCAGGGGGACATCGTGCGCGGCCGGGCGGTCCAGCAGCCAGACAGTGCGCTCCACACCGGACACGCCGGCAGCGGGCAGCTGCACCGGCCCGGCGCCGGTGCCCAGCGCCATGCCCACCGCCTTGGCCTTGTCGGCGCCCGACGCGATCAGCCACACCTCCTCGGCCGTGTTGATGGCCGGAAGCGTGAGCGTGATGCGGACCGGCGGCGGCTTCGGGCTGCCCCGCACCGCGCTCACCGGTCGCGCCTCGTAGGCGCTCGGATGCTCCGGAAACACCGACGCCACGTGCCCGTCCTCGCCCACGCCCAGCAGCAGCACGTCGAAGTGGGGCAGTTGGGCCGACCCGGGCGCGGCCGCATGGGCGAGCTCGCCCGCGTAACGGGCGGCGGCGAGCTCCGGATCGGCCCCGTCGGGCCCGTCGCTTGCCGGCATCGGATGCACCCTGCCCGGCTCAAGCGCCAGCCCGTCGAGCAGGGCCGCTCGCGCCTGCGTCTCGTTGCGGTCGGGATCGCCAATGGGCAGGAACCGCTCGTCGCCCCACCAGACGTCCACTCGCGACCAGTCGACCGCGTCACGCGCCGGGTTGGCCACGACCGCCGCGTAGACCGCGGCCGCCACGCGCCCGCCGGTGAGCACGACGCACGCCTCACCGCGCGCGGCTTGCGCATCGATCAGGCGCACAATCAGCCGCGCGGCCACCGCCTGCGCCAGCAGCTCCGCGTCCGCATGAACCACCACATCGACCGTCACGCCGCCCCCTCCCATCGCGCAGCGCCACCAGCCGAGCGGCACACGCGCCGGTCCGGCCTCAAGCGAGCGCGGCCATCACGGCACCGACCGTCGGACCGCTTCCCCGCCACCATCGCCTGCGGGCGCCGGCTCGGCTCCTTGCGGTTGGGCGGCGTCACGTGCTCACCCGCAGCGGGTCGCGCCAGACGTGCGTGCGCGTCGCTGGCCGCTGGCCGAGCCCTTCGCTGCCCGTGGCCGCCTCAAGCGCCGCAGCGTAGGGCTGGTCGGGGTCGAGCCGGCGCAGCTCCTCGGCCAGCTCCTCGCCGAGCCGCCGCTTGACCAGCGGCAGCACCCGGTCGCCCACGCCCGTGCGGCTCAGCATCGCGGTGCCGTCGCCCGAGCTGTGCAGGGCGAGCCGGCTGTCGTCGGTGAGGGTGAAGTCCACTCCGGACAGTGTGGCCGCGGGTTGCAGGTCGACCGTCAGGTTGAGCCGGGCCGTGAGCCAGCCGCGCAGCAGCGCGGTGGCCGGGTCGTTGGCCGAGCCGGTGACGGTCGCCGCCCGCACCCCGGTGCTCACGGTGTCGAAGGCGCCCGCGATCAGCGAACGCCAGCCGGTCAGCCTGGTCCAGGCCAGATCGGTGTCACCGGGCGCGTAATCGTCGGCCCGGCGGCGCAGCGACGACGTCGGGTCGGCGGTCTGCGTCACGTCCGTCACGCGCCGCTCGGCCACAACCCCCAGCGGGTCGTAGGCCAGCCGCTCCGGTGGCGGCCCGTGCCACCACGTCACCACCGGCACGTCGGGCGCCAGCAGCGGCATTACCACCGATTCGGGGTGCAGGGCAAGCCGCCCGTGCATGCGCATGACCACCGCCTCGCACGGGCCGAGCCGCCCGCCGACGATGATCTCGGCGTCGAGCCGTTCGTTGGCCTTCACGGTCGTGGCGTCGGGCCCCGGCACGGGCCCGCGTGTGACCACGAGCAGCCGGCACGGGTGCGACGCGGCCGCGATGGTCGCCGCGTCTTCGACCTCGCGCACCCGCCCCTCGTCGACGATCACGATCAGGGTGAGCGCCAGCCCGCTCGTGACGCTGCCCGTGCGCCGTTCGGCCGCAAGCTTTTTGACGACCTCACTGCCTGTCGTATCCCACAACGCGAGCATGTCAGGCCCTCCGCCACTGGTGGCCGGTGCGGGCCAGCATCTCGTCGGCCTCGCGCGGACCCCACTCGCCCGCGCGGTAGAAGGATGGCGTGGTGCCCGCCCATGCCTCCTCCAGCGGATCGACCACGCGCCAGCCCTCCTCGACCTCGGCCGCGTCGGGGAACAGCGTGCGATCGCCGATCAGCACGTCGAGGATGAGCCGCTCGTAGGCCTCGGGGCTGGCCTCGGTGAACGCCTCGCCGTAGGCGAAGTCCATGGTGATGTCGCGCAGCTCCATCGCCGTGCCCGGCACCTTTGACCCGAACTTGAGCGTGACGCCCTCGTCGGGCTGGACCCGGATGACCAATTGGTTGTGCCCCAACAGCTCCACGTCGTCGGCGTGGAACGGCAGGTGCGGCGCCTTCTTGAACAGCACGGCCACCTCGGTCACCCGGCGCGGCAGCCGCTTGCCCGCCCGGATGAAGAACGGCACCTCCGCCCACCGTCTGTTTTGGATGCCAAGCCGCACCGCGACGTAGCTCTCCGTGGTGGACTCGGGCGACACGTCCTCCTCCTCGCGGTAGCCCGGCACGCGTGCACCCGCGACCCACCCGGTCACATATTGCCCGCGCACCGTGTCGCGCATGATGTCGGCCGGGACCCTGATGGCGCGCAACACCTTCAGCTTCTCGGCGCGGATCTGGACCGAGTCGAACGTCGTCGGCTCCTCCATCGCGATCAGCGCCAGCAGTTGCAAAAGATGATTTTGCAGTACGTCACGGGCCGCGCCGGTGGTCTCGTAGAACCCCGCCCGGCTGCCGATGCCCACGTCCTCGGCCATCGTGATCTGCACCGAGTCGACGTATTTCGTGTTCCACAACGGCTCCCACAGCGCGTTGGCGAACCGCAGCGCGAGGATGTTTTGCACGGTCTCCTTGCCGAGATAGTGGTCGATGCGGAACACGTCCTCGGCGCTGACCACGTCGTCGACGAGATCGTTGAGCGCCTTGGCCGACGCCAGATCGGTGCCGAACGGCTTCTCCACGACCACGCGTCGCCACCCGCCCGCCTTGGCGTTGCTGGCCATGCCCGTGCGCTCCAGCTGCTTGAGCACCACCGGAAACGCCGACGGCGGGATCGACAGGTAGAAGGCCGCGTTGCCCGGAATCCCGTGCGTGTCGCGCAGCTCATCCAGCGTCGCCGCCAACTGGTCGAACGCGTTGTCGTCGTCGAACGACCCACCAACGAACCGGATGTTGCCCGAAAGCCGGGCCCACACCTCCTCCCGCCACGGCGTGCGGGCGTGCTCCATCGCCGCCTTGCGGGTCAGCTCCTCGAACTCGCCGTGGGCCCAGTCGCGCCGGGCAAAGCCCAGCACCACGAAGCCCGGCGGCAGCAGCCCGCGGTTGGCCAGGTCGTAAACCGCGGGGAGCAGCTTCTTGCGGGCCAGATCGCCGGTCACGCCGAAAATCACCAGCGCGCACGGATCGGGCACCCGTGGCAGGCGCCTGTCCTGCGGATCCCTCAGCGGGTTCATGCTCATGACAACGCCTGCAACAGCTGCTTGATGCCCGCTGCGCGGTCGGTCAGATGAAGTCGCACCAACGGGCGCCCCCGGCTCGCGAGCGCCTGCCGGTCGCCCGCGGCCTGCGCGGCCTGCAGCACGCCGAACGAGTACGGCTTGCCCGGCACCGGCAGGTCTTCGCTCACCGCACCGGTGATCTGCAGGAACGCGCCGACCTGCGGCCCGCCCTTGTGGAACTGGCCGGTCGAGTGCAGGAAGCGCGGCCCCCACCCGAACGTCACGGGCCGCCCGCCCGCCTTGGCCAGCAGCTCGCGCACCCCGGCCACGTTGGCGTCGGCGAACCGGTCGAGGTATGCCATCACGGCCACATAACCGCTGTCGGCCAACAGCTTGCGCACCGCGTCGGCGACGCTCTCCGCTCCATGACCCTCGATCGCACCCTCCACAAAGGACGGTCTCTCTTCGGGCGGCCCACTGTCCAGAATGGACGCCGTGTTGTTCTTCGACTCGGTCACGTTGGGCTGGTCGAACGGGTTGATGCCGAGCACCTGCCCCGCGAACGCGGTCGCCGCCTCCCAGCACAGGAACTGCGCGCCCAACGGCCCGTTGACCGACACGTCGGGCTCGACCCCGCCTCCGGCCACGTGGTTGGCGAACATCGACCCGCCAACGGTCACGGTCAGCACGCCCTCGCCCTTGCCGCCGACGCTCGTGGGCGTCTCGATGACCACGGGCAGGATGCCCCTGCCCTCCTTGCCGGTCGACTCGGCGATCAGCTGCTCGGCCCAGTCGCCCAGCCCCTGAATGCCCGACCCGTCCTCCACCAGCGCTGCGAAACCCCTTGTGGCAAGGGCAGAACCGAGCGCAAGCGCCGGGTTGTCGCTCGCCGACGCGATCGATGGCGCGAACGCGTCCGCCTGGTCGAGCAGCTCGGAGACGTCGACTCCGGCAAGCGCACTCGGCACTAGACCGAAGGCGGTCAAAGCGGAATAGCGACCGCCCACCTCCGGATCGGCCTGGACCACGAACGCGCCCATCTGCTGGGCGACCTCGAGCAGCGGTGAGCCCGGGTCGGTCACCACGACGAAATGCCGGCCCGCCTCGGCCTCGGTCAGCCCGGCGTCGAGGAACGCCTGCCAGTAGGCCCGCCGGTGGCTGTCGGTCTCGATGGTGGTGCCGGACTTGCTCGACACGACCACCACCGTCCGAAGCAGACGGTCGCCCAGCGCCCGCCGCACCTGGCCGGGATCGGTGGTGTCGAGCACGGTCAGCCGCTTGCCCATGGTCAGCGCGATCACCTCGGGGGCCAGCGACGAGCCGCCCATGCCCGCGAGCACGACGTGGTCGAGATCGGACAGCTCGTCGCGCAGCTCGGCCAGCATCGGCACGAGCGCCCGGCTGCGCTCGAACGTGTCGACCCAACCCAATCTGATCCGCGCCTCCTCCACGGCGGAGGAACCCCACAACGCCGGGTCCTTTTCGGACAGACGGGTGGGCGCGTTGGCCGCGATCAGCCCGTCATAGACCTCGTGGGGCGGGTTGGCCACGCGGACGGTCAACCCGCCCGCGACCGAAACCTCATCCATGGCTCTCCAATGCCCTTTGGACGGTCTGCAGCATCTCCTGCCAGCTCGCGGAGAACTTCTCGACGCCCTCGCGCTCGAGGACCGCGACGACGTCGTCGTAGTCAATCCCAGCTTCCTTGAGCGCCACCATGGTCTCACGCGCGTCCGACAATTTCGGAGTGATCGCGTCGGCCTCGATCGGGGTCGTCGCCTGCTCGACCGCGTTGAGCGTCTTCTCCGGCATGGTGTTCACCACACCCGGGGCGACCAACTCGTCCACATAGATTGTGGGGGAGTAGGCGGGGTTCTTCGTGCCCGTGGATGCCCAAAGTGGACGCTGCGCGTTGGCGCCCTGCTCCTTGAGCGCGGACCAGCGATCCGACGCCATGACCTCCTGATAGGCCGCATATGCCAACCGTGCGTTGGCCACGGCCGCCTTGCCCGCCAACTCCGAATCGGCGCCGAGCCGCTTGTCAACCTCAGTGTCCACACGCGACACGAAGAACGACGCCACCGACTGGATCTTCGACAGGTCATGCCCGTTCTTGGCCGCCTGCTCCAGGCCGCTCAACCACGCGTCCATCACCTCGCCATAGCGCTGCAGCGAGAAGATGAGGGTCACGTTGATGCTCATCCCCTTGGCCAGCGTGGCCGTGATCGCGGGCAGGCCCTCGCGGGTCGCCGGGATCTTCACGAACAGGTTCTCCCGGTTGACCAGCCACCACAGCTGCTTGGCCTCCGCGATGGTCGCCTCGGTGTCGTGCGCCAGGCGCGGATCCACCTCGATGGAGACCCGCCCGTCCTGGCCGCCGCTCGCGTCGAACGCCGGCCGCATCACATCGCACGCCCAGCGCACGTCGTACGTCGTGATCATCCGCATGGCCTCCTCGACCGTGACCTTGCGCACAGCCAAGTCGCGCAGCTGCAGGTCGTAGTCGTCGCTTGTGGACACCGCCGCGGCGAAAATGGTCGGGTTGCTGGTCACGCCGACCACATGCTTCTCGCGGCGCAGATAGTCGAGATTGGTCTGCGAACCGCCCTCGGCCAGCCGCTCCCGCGAAATGTCGTCCAGCCAGATGGCGACGCCCGCCTCTGACAACTGCTTCAATCTGTCCGTCATCGATTCTCCAAGGTTTCTTCAGGCGAAGCCGTGGCCTGACATCTCAGTTTCCCGTCGTCTCGCCTTTTATTTGAGCGGTACGCGACAGCGCCGCGCGGCACGCGGCGACCACGTTGTCCGGGGTGAACCCGAACTGCTCGAACAACACTTGATAAGGCGCGCTGGCGCCGAAGTGTTCCAGGCTCACGCACTGCCCATAGGGCCCGACCAGATCGCGCCACGGCATGGCGATGCCCGCCTCGACGCTGACCCGGGCCTTCACGTCCGGCGGGAGCACGGTATGCCGGTAGTGCTCGTCCTGCCGGTCGAACCACTCGCGGCACGGCATCGACACCACCCGCACCCGGTGGCCCTCCTCCTCCAGCCGCTCGCGCGCCTTGAGCGCGATCGACACCTCCGACCCGGTGGCAATGATGATCACCTGTGGCGCGGCCCCGTCGCTCGCCTCGGCCAGGATGTAGCCGCCGCGCTCGAACCCCTTGACCGAGCCGGGCTCCAGCGTGGGTACGTTCTGCCGGGTCAGGCACAGCGCGGTCGGCCGGTCGGTGTGCGTCAGCGCCATACGCCAAGCATGCGCCGTCTCGTTGGCGTCCGCCGGGCGCACCACGTCGAGCCCGGGGATCGCGCGCAGCGCGGCGAGGTGCTCGATCGGCTGGTGGGTCGGCCCGTCCTCGCCGAGGCCGATCGAGTCGTGCGTCCAGACGTAGATCACGGGCAGTTTCATCAGCGCGGCCAGGCGGACGGCCGGCCGCATGTAGTCGCTGAAGACCAGGAACGTGCCTCCGTACGGCCTGGTGCCTCCGTGCAGCGCGATGCCGTTGAGGACGCTGCCCATGCCGTGCTCGCGGACTCCGAAGTGGAGCACGCGACCGTACTCATGCCCGGAGAACTCCTTCGTCGAGAACTCCGCCGGGACGAACGAGGGCTCGCCCTTCATGGTCGTGTTGTTGCTCTCGGCGAGGTCGGCCGAGCCGCCCCACAGCTCGGGCAGCACGGGCGCGAGCGCGCCCAGCACCTGGCCGGACGCGGCCCGGGTGGCGATGCCCTTGGCGTCGGCCGGGAACGTGGGCAGCGCCTTGGCCCAGCCGTTGGGCAGGGTCCGAGTCTGCATGCGGCGCAACAGCTCCGCGCGGTCGGGGTTGTCCTTCTCCCACTGCTCGAACCGGGCTTCCCACTCCTTGTGCAGCTCGCGTCCGCGCCGTGCGACCGCGCGCGCGTGCTCGAGCACCTCGGCATCGACCTCGAAGGACGAGGACGGGTTGAGGCCCAGGATCTTCTTGGTCGCGGCCACCTCGTCGGTGCCCAGCGCCGAACCGTGGATCTTGCCGGTGTTCTGCTTGTTGGGCGCGGGCCAGCCGATGACGGTCTTCAGGGAGATGAAGCTCGGTCGGTCCGTGACCTCCCTGGCGTTCTGGATCGCGGCCCACAGCGCCTCGACGTCCTCGTGGTAGCCGGTGTCGCCGCCGCGCCAGTCGACGGTCTGGGTGTGCCAGCCGTAGGCCTCGTAACGCTGGTTGACGTGCTCCGACTTGGCGATCTTCGTGTCGTCCTCGATCGAGATCTCGTTGTCGTCGTAAATGACGATGAGGTTGCCCAGCTTCTGGTGCCCGGCCAGGGCCGACACCTCGTGACTGACCCCCTCCTCGATGTCGCCGTCGGAACAGAAAACGTAGATGTGGTGGTCGAACGGGCTCGCCCCGGGAGCGGCGTCGGGGTCGAGCAGGCCGCGCTCGCGCCTGGCCGCCATGGCCATGCCGACCGCGTTGCCCAGGCCCTGGCCCAGCGGGCCGGTCGTCGTCTCGACGCCGCGGGTGTGGCCGTACTCCGGGTGACCCGGCGTCAGGGAGCCCCATTGCCGTAGTGCACGCAGGTCACCGAGCTGGAGCCCGTACCCGGAAAGGTAAAGCTGTATATAGAGGGTGAGGCTCGAATGCCCGCAGGACAGCACGAAGCGGTCCCGGCCCAGCCAGTCGGGATCGTTGGGGTCGTGCCGCATCACCCGCTGGAACAGCAGATAGGCGGCGGGGGCGAGGCTCATCGCGGTGCCGGGGTGCCCGTTTCCGGCACTTTCCACGGCATCCATCGCGAGCACGCGGACGGTGTCCACGGCGCGGCGGTCAAGCTGTGACCAAGTCAGTTGCTCCACGCTAGTTGACCCTACCCACCCCGCGCACAGCCCACGCGTGAACCCGCCGTAACCTTGGCCCGGTGAGCACGGCCTCTGTAGTTGTATCCGCCTCCCGCCTCGCGACCATCAAGGCCTACATCGCGCTGACCAAGCCGCGCATCGTGGAATTGCTTCTGGTGACGACGGTTCCGGCCATGATGCTGGCCGCCGACGGGCTCCCGTCGCTGTGGCTGATCGCGGTCGTGCTGGTCGGCGGGTCCCTGGCCGCGGGTGGGTCAAGTGCGATCAACTGCTACCTCGACCGTGACATCGATCCGCTGATGGGCCGCACGTCGCGCCGGCCGATCGTGACCCGGGCGATCGCCCCGCGCAATGCGCTGATCTTCGGGTTGACCCTTGCCGTGATCTCCGTCGCATTGATGGCCGCGTTCACCAACCCGCTGGCCACCTGGCTGACCGTGGGCGCGATCGTCTACTACGACCTGATTTACACGGCCTGGCTCAAGCGCACCACCAAGCACAACACGTTCTGGGGCGGGGTGTGCGGGGCGATGCCGGTGCTGATCGGCTGGGCTTCGGTCACCGGATCGCTCGCGCCCTTGGCGTGGCTGCTGTTCGGCGTGGTCTTCTTCTGGCAGATGCCGCACTTTTACGCGCTGGCCATCCGGTTCCGTGACGATTACGCCCGTGCGGGGATCCCGATGCTGCCGGTCGTGGCCACACCGATCCATGTGGCCCGCGACGCGGTCATCTACGCCTGGCTCACGGTGCTGTGTTCCCTCGCCGCCTGGCCCTGGGGATTTTCCACCATCTATGGGGTACCGGCCATCGTCTGCGGTGGCATGTTCTTGTTGGAGGCGCACGGGCTCTACGGGCGCACCCGGCGCGGTGAGACGGCCAACCCGATGCGCCTGTTCCACTGGTCCACCGCCTATCTCACGATCGTGTTCGTGGCCGCGGCCGTCGACGTCTTCATCTGATCGCGTAGTGGCCGTCATGGTTTCGTCATGCAACTGACCTGGAATGCCGCGGCTTATACAAGAATCGCCGGATTTTTCGGGTCACCCGAACGATGCTGGAACTGGCTGTCCGATGTGTGGTTGATTGGCCCGGATAAACCGCGCTGAACCGGGCGAATCTGCGATTGCAGTCCCGTAACAGGAGTCACAAACCGCGATCAGGGGGCGGCAAACGCGGCCCGGTTTTGCGTAAGGTGCAGTACATGGCAGATGGTTCAGATACGACGGTGACGCTCGAACATCCAAACGCAGGCCTGATCACAGGCCTGAAGGAGTTCGCCGCCGCGCATGGCGGAGCCAAGGGCGTCATTGAATACGTGGGCAAGCGCGGTGCTCGCATCGTGCTCGTGGGCAACGACGGTGAGTGGGGCGACCAGTTCGCCGACAGCACCGACATCGCCCGCGAAGCCTGCGTCCGGGCTGGCATCACCGTAGAGAACGAGTGGGAGCGGGAGCTCATCGAGCTCATGCGACCGACGAACGACCTGTGGCGTTCAATGTCGAAGCGGACCCTTACGCGTTAGCTCGCCTGATAACATGATCTTGTGAGTACCCCCGTTCACTCGTCGACCCGGGCTGAGGCCCGGGTCGCTCTTGTTACCTGCGCCGACCTGGCCGAGCTTGAGCCCGACGACCAGCTGATCGTCGAGCCGCTGCGAGCACTGGGCGTCGAGGCGGTGGCCGAGGTCTGGGACGCGCCCGACGTCGACTGGGATGCCTACGACCTGGCCGTGCTGCGCTCCCCGTGGGACTACATCGGCCGGCGCAAGGAGTTCGTCGCCTGGGCACACAGCGTGGCGCGGCTGGCCAACCCGGCGCCGGTGGTGGAGTGGAACACCGACAAGCGCTACCTCGCCGAGCTCGCGGCCGCGGGCGTGCCCGTGATCCCGACGACGTTCGTGGGGCCGGGCGAGGTCTGGTCGCCCCCGGCGAGCGGCGGGGATTATGTGATCAAGCCGGCGGTGAGCGCGGGCAGCCTCGACACCGGGCGCTACGGTCCGGGCCATGCGGCGGAGGCGTCCGCCCACATCGGACGGTTGCAGGCCGACGGGCGGCTCGTGATGGTCCAGCCATATCTGCCCGCGGTGGATACCTATGGCGAGACCGCGCTGCTGTACTTCGCCGACCCGGCCGACGGCAAGCTGGTGTTCAGCCACGCGATCCGCAAGGGCCCCATGCTCTCCGGGCCCTACACCGGGGTGCCCGGACTGTACAAGGAGGAGCAGATCGAGCCGCGCGTGCCCACCGCGACCGAGCTGGCCGTGGGCGATGCGGTGATCGCCGTGCTGCCGGAAGGTTTGCTTTACGCGCGCGTCGACCTGATCCCTGACGAGGCCGGCAACCCGCTGCTGGTAGAGGTCGAGCTCACCGAGCCGTCGCTGTTTTTCGGCTACGACCTCGATGCCCCCGCCCGCTTCGCCGCCGCGATTCGCGCCCGCCTCGGCTGACCCCTAGACGCCGGCCAGTTCGGAAGGCTTGGCGATGTGTTGTTCGGCGGGGGCCAAGTCGGCAGGCCGTGGCGCGGTCGTGTCCAGCGTGCGCAGCGTTGCGATCCACACCAGGCAGGCGCCGAGCAGGTGGAAGCCGACCAGGATCACGGGCAGGCCGGTGAAGTACTGCACGAAGCCGATCGCGCCCTGGGAGAGCAGGACGACGCCCAGCACGACGACCGCGCGGGCGACGGAGGCACTTCCCAGCGCGCGGGCCGCGAACCACATCGCGACCGTGACCCCCGCGAACAGAAACACCGAGTCGACGTGCAGCTGCGAGATCATTTCCGGGTCGAGCCCGGTGCGCACGGCCTTGTCGTCGCCCGCATGCGGCCCGCTGCCCGTCACGACCACACCGACAACGAGCACCAGTGCGCTGGCGACCGTCACGACCCAGGCGAGCGGCCTCAAACGCGGCTCGGTCAGCTGTGGATTGGGGTTTGCGGAGCGCCATAGCCGGTACGCGGCCGCGATCAGCGCCATCGAGATGAGGAAGTGTGGCCCGACGAAGTACGGGCTCAGGTCGAAGGTGACGGTCAGCCCGCCCACGAGCCCCTGCAACAGCACGCCGCCGAGGACGAGCGCAGCGAGGCGGCGGTGTGATGTGCGCCACGCGGCTAACAGCGTGAGGATCGCGATCGCGCCGACGACCAGGGACAGCACGCGATTGCCGAACTCGATCGCGCCGTAGACGCCCAGCGCGGGTGTTGTCGCGTAGGAATCCTCGGTGCACTTGGGCCACGTCGGGCACCCGAGCCCGGAGCCGGTGAGGCGCACGGCCCCGCCCGTGATCACGATCCCGACGTTCGCCACGAGGTTGGCCAACGTGAGCTGGCGCAGCTTTTTTCGCACGGCCCGAGAATAGTCCGTTGCGGATCAGGATCATTCGTGGCTACTGTTCGCGGTACACGGCGAAAGGAGGTGATCCTAAGTTGGATAGCAACGGGACACATGAGGTGGCTGTTCGTTAGCCGCTGTCCTTGACAGAAATACTGGTCGAGTCCGTGTGAAGCGGCCGACGACGTAAAACAGCTACCGAGACCCACGTGGTTAACGGCCTTGTCCAGCCGAGTCGGCACCCCGACGCCACGTGGGTCTTTTGCTCCCTCACCCCTCTTGCGCTGCCGCCGCCATGGCGGTTGGAGGGGCTGGGTTAGGGGAGGCTAACTTTAGGTGGGGCGTGTCACCGAGCGCGGCGTTTGCCCGATCGCCCGGAAATAAGTCACACTGGCGTAGTGAAAAAGGCTGCGCTGGTGGCGAGCGAGGTGCCCGACCTGCGGACGCGGGACCGGGTCATGGCCTTGCTGTCCCACGGTGCTGCCACGGCCGGTGAGCTGGGGGCCCAGCTGGGCCTCAAGCCGGCGGCCATCCGCAGGCATCTCGACGCGATGCTAGCCGAAGGGCTCGTGACCGAGCGTGAGCGGGTCCAGCGCGGGCCTCGCGGTCGAGGGCGGCCTGCCAAGATCTTCGTGCTGACCGACGCCGCCCGCGAGGGCTACGGCAAGCACACCTACGACGACCTGGCCACGGCCGCGCTGAGGTGGATCAGCCGGCAGGGCGACAAGGCGGTGGCGAGCTTCGCCGCCGCGCAGGTGGAGGCGCTTGAGGAGCGGTGCTCGGCCGCCGTGCGGGAGGCGGGTGACGATCCTCTCGCCCGTGCGGAGGCGCTCGCGGCCGCGCTGACCGCCGAGGGTTACGCTGCCAGCGCGTCCACGATCGCCTCCGGCGGCCAGCTGTGCCAGCATCACTGCCCGGTGGCGCACGTCGCCGCCGAGTTCCCGCAGCTGTGCGAGGCCGAGACCCAGGTGATCTCTCGCCTGGTCGGCACGCACGTGCAACGTCTCGCGACCATCGCTCATGGGGATGGTGTGTGTACCACGCACATTCCCGGGCAACATATAGTGAGGAAGATCGATGACTGAGACCGCTCACGACCAGCTGGCTGGGCTGGGCACCTACGAGTATGGCTGGGCCGACCCGGACATCGCGGGTGCCGCGGCGCAGCGCGGTCTGTCCGAGGCCGTGGTGCGAGACATCTCGGCGAAGAAGAACGAGCCCGAGTGGATGCTCGACCTGCGCCTGAAGGGCCTGCGCCTGTTCCAGCGCAAGCCGATGCCGGCGTGGGGCGCCAACCTGTCCGGCATCGACTTCGACAACATCAAGTACTTCGTGCGCTCGACCGAGAAGCAGGCAACCAGCTGGGAAGAGCTCCCCGAGGACATCAAGAACACCTATGACCGGCTCGGTATCCCCGAGGCGGAGAAGCAGCGGCTCGTGGCCGGTGTGGCGGCGCAGTACGAGTCCGAGGTGGTGTACCACAAGATCCGGGAGGATCTTGAGGAGCAGGGCGTGGTCTTCCTGGACACGGACACGGCGCTCAAGGAGCATCCCGAGATTTTCAAGGAGTACTTCGGGACCGTGATCCCCGTGGGGGACAACAAGTTCGCTGCGCTCAACACGGCCGTGTGGTCGGGTGGGTCGTTCATCTACGTGCCGCCGAACGTCAACGTGGAGATCCCGCTGCAGGCCTACTTCCGGATCAACACGGAAAACATGGGCCAGTTCGAGCGCACGCTCATCATCGTGGACGAGGGATCGTACGTGCACTACGTGGAGGGGTGCACCGCGCCGATCTACTCCAGCGACTCGCTGCACAGCGCGGTGGTGGAGATCATCGTGAAGCGCAATGCCCGCTGCCGGTACACGACGATTCAAAACTGGTCGAACAACGTCTACAACCTCGTGACCAAGCGGGCCGTGGCGCACGAGGGCGCGACCATGGAGTGGATCGACGGCAACATCGGGTCGAAGGTCACGATGAAATACCCGGCGGTCTTCATGACCGGTGAGCACGCCAAGGGAGAGGTGCTCAGCGTTGCGATGGCCGGTGAGGGCCAGCACCAGGACGCGGGCGCCAAGATGGTGCACGCCGCGCCGCACACGTCCAGCACGATCATCTCGAAGTCGATCGCGCGTGGTGGTGGCCGGACCAGCTATCGCGGGCTCGTGCAGGTGCTGGAGGGGTCGCACCACTCGAAGTCGACGGTGAAGTGTGACGCCCTGCTGGTGGACACGATCTCGCGCTCCGACACCTACCCGTATGTGGACATCCGCGAGGACGACGTGGCCATGGGGCACGAGGCGACCGTGTCCAAGGTGAGCGAGGATCAGCTGTTCTACCTGATGAGCCGGGGCATGACCGAGGACGAGGCGATGGCGATGATCGTCCGTGGCTTCATCGAGCCGATCGCCAAGGAACTGCCGATGGAGTACGCGTTGGAGCTCAACCGGTTGATCGAGATGCAGATGGAAGGCGCCGTCGGTTAATGAGCACACTGACTGAGACCGCTCCGCCCAAGACGAAGTCGCAGGCGCTGAGGTCGTTCCACGTTGCCGATTTCCCCACGCTGACCGGGCGCGAGGAGGAGTGGCGGTTCACGCCGCTGCGGCGGTTGCGTGGGCTGGCCACGACGACTGAAGGCGCGTCGGCGAAGCTCGCGTATGAGGCGGACGGGGTGAAGCTGTCCACTGTGGACAGTGTGGACCCGGTCCTGGTGCCGTTCGACCGGATCAGCGCGCTGGCCTATGAGAAGGCCGATGGCGTGACGCTGATTGAGGTCGATGGGGTGCTGGAGCGCCCGGCGGTGGTCAAGGTGACCGGCGGGGGAGAAGGGCTTGCGTTCGCGCGCACGTTCGTGAAGGTGGGGCTGTTCGCGGAGGCCGTGCTGGTGTTGGACCAGCAGGGCACGGCGACGCTCGCCGACAACGTGGAGGTCGTGGTCGGTGACGGCGCGAAGCTGACGTTCGTGACCGTGGCCGACTGGGACCGCGAAACCGTTCAGGCGCAACACATCCGGTTCCGCGTGGGCAAGGACGCACGCGTGATCCACGTGCACGTGAGCGTGGGCGGGGATCTCGTGCGGCAATACACGAGCGTGGAATACGCGGGCCGCGGGGGCGACCTCGAGGCCTGGGGGTTGTACTTCGCCGACGGCGGGCAGCACCTGGAGCACCGGCTCCTGGTCGACCATTCCGTGCCTGACTGCCGGTCGTATGTGGGCTATCGCGGCGCGCTGCAGGGGTCCGACTCGCACACGGTGTGGGTGGGCGACGTGCTGATCCGGGCGGAGGCCACGGGCACCGACACCTACGAAATCAACCGTAATCTGGTGCTCTCCGACGGGGCGCGCGCTGACTCGGTACCAAATCTGGAAATTGAAACCGGTGAGGTCGCAGGGGCTGGGCACGCCAGCACCACTGGGCGTTTTGACGACGAGCATCTGTTCTATCTGATGTCGCGCGGGATCCGCGAGGACGAGGCCAGGAAGCTTGTCGTGCGGGGCTTTTTCGCGGAGTTGCTCGACAAGATTCCGGTGGAGGAGCTGCGCGAGCGGCTGGGCACGAAGATTGAGGCGCGTCTTCTGGAGGCGGGCGCATGAGCGAGTGGCTTGCCCGAGCGAGTCAAGAGCCAGGCACCGCGGAGGGCAGCGGAGGGATGCCATTGAACTTCGAGCGAGTGGCGTCGGTCGACGAGATCGCGAAGGGCGCGTCGATCGCCGTGGAGGTCGGCAACACCCCGGTCGCGGTCGTGCACGCCGAGGACGACAACTTCTACGCGATCTATGACGAGTGCTCGCACGCGGCCGTGGCCCTGTCCGAGGGCGAGGTCGACGGGTGCACCCTGGAGTGCTGGCTGCACGGTTCCCGTTTTGATCTGCGTACCGGTCAGCCGACTGGGCTGCCCGCCACCGAGCCGGTCCCTGTCTATCCCGTCGAGATCCGCGACGGTGAAATCTATGTTGGAGTAAGCGAATGAGCGTCCTTGAGATCCGTGACCTGCAGGTGTCGGTCAAGCTGCCGGATGGGGAGCTGAAGCCCATTCTGTCCGGGGTGAATTTGACCGTCGGGGCTGGTGAGACCCACGCGATTATGGGGCCCAACGGTTCCGGCAAGTCGACGCTGGCCTATTCCATTGCGGGACACCCGAAATACCAGATCACAGGCGGGTCGGTGACGCTTGACGGGCGAGACGTGCTCGCGATGAGCGTTGACGAGCGGGCGCGGGAAGGGCTGTTCCTGGCGATGCAGCATCCGGTGGAGGTGCCGGGCGTGAGCATGGCCAACTTCCTGCGGACCGCCAAGACCGCGATCGAGGGGGAGGCCCCGAAACTGCGCACGTGGAGCGGCGAGCTCAAGGGTGCCATGGAGCGTCTGGGCATGGACCCGGCGTTCGCCCAGCGCAACGTCAACGAGGGGTTCTCGGGTGGCGAGAAGAAGCGCAACGAGATCGTGCAGCTCGAGCTGCTCAAGCCGAAGATCGCGATCCTGGACGAGACCGACTCGGGGCTGGATGTAGACGCGCTGCGGGTCGTGAGTGAGGGTGTGAACCGGGTTCACGAGACTACCGATGTCGGCATCCTGCTGATCACACACTGGACGCGGATCCTGCGCTACATCAAGCCCGACTTCGTGCACGTGTTCGTGGGCGGGCGGATCGTCGAGGAGGGCGGCCCGGAGCTTGCCGACAAGCTGGAGGCCGAGGGTTACGACCGCTACAAGGCAGTGCAGGGGGCCTGAGAGTCATGACCACGCTGACCATCCCGGACGGGATGCCGCAGTACTCCGAGGAGCCGCGCCTTGACGTGGCCCGGATCCGGCAGGACTTCCCGATCCTGAGCCGGGAGGTCAACGGGCACCCACTGGTCTATTTGGACAGTGCGAACACGTCGCAGAAGCCGCAATCGGTGATCGACGCGATCAGCGAGCACTACGCGATGCACAACGCCAACGTGGCCCGGTCGGTGCACACGCTCGGGACCGAATCGACCGAGGCGTACGAGGGCGCGCGGGCCACGGTGGCGCGGTTCATCAACGCACCGCGGCCCGAGGAGGTCGTGTTCACCAAGAACGCGACCGAGGCGATCAACCTGGTGGCACACTCGCTCGCGAGCCGGCTGGGGCCGGGCGACGAGATCGTGATCTCCGAGATGGAGCACCACTCCAACATCGTGCCGTGGCAGCTGCTGTGCGAGCGCACGGGCGCGACACTGCGCTGGTTCGGGCTCACCGAGTCCGGGCGGCTGGATGAGTCCAATGTGGAGGAGCTCATCAACGAGCGCACGAAGCTGGTCTCGATCGTGCACACGTCGAATGTCCTGGGCACGATCAATGCCACGGCCCGGATCACCGAGCGGGTGCGCGAGGTCGGCGCGCTGCTGATGCTCGACTGCTCGCAGACCGTGCCCCATCGCGGGTTCGACGTCGTGGACTACGACGTGGATTTCATCGCGTTCACCGGGCACAAGATGCTGGGGCCCACCGGGATCGGCGTGCTGTGGGGGCGCTACGAGCTGTTGGCGGACATGCCCCCGTTCCAGGGCGGCGGCTCGATGATCGAGACGGTGCGGATGACCGGCACGACATATGCCGCGCCGCCCGCCCGGTTCGAGGCCGGCACGCCGCCGATCGCGCAGGCGGTCGGGCTCGGCGCGGCGGTCGACTACCTGGAGGCGATCGGCATGGACGCGATCGCCTGGCACGAGAAGGAACTCACGGCGTACGCGCTCGACGCGCTCGACACGGTGAAGGGGCTGCGGATCGCCGGGCCGAAGGTGCCCGTGGGCCGCGGCGCCACGATATCGTTCAGCCTGGATGGGATTCACCCGCACGACGTGGGGCAGGTGCTCGACTCCCTGGGTGTGCAGGTCCGGGTCGGGCATCACTGCGCCAAGCCGGTCTGCGAACGCTACGGGGTACCGGCCCTGACCCGGGCCTCGTTCTACCTTTACACGACGACTGAAGAGGTTGATGCCCTGGTGCGCGGCCTTGAGCAGGTGAAGAGGATGTTCGGCTAGCCATGCAGATCGATCAGCTTTACCAGGAGATCATCCTGGACCACTACAAGCACCCGCACGGGCGAGGGCTCAGGGAGCCGTACTCGGCCGAGGTGCACCATGTGAACCCGACCTGCGGCGACGAGATCACCCTGCGGGTCGCCGTGGACGGCGAGAAGGTCACCGACATCTCGTTCGCCGGGCAGGGCTGCTCGATCAGCCAGGCCTCGGCGAGCGTGCTGCACGAGCTGCTCACCGGCCGCACGGTCGGCGATGCCCTGGCCGCGCACGCCTCGTTCACGGAGCTGATGCAGGGCAAGGGCCAGATCGAGCCCGACGAGGAAATACTGGGCGACGGCATCGCGTTCGCCGGAGTGGCGAAGTATCCGGCGCGGGTCAAGTGCGCGTTGCTGGCATGGATGGCGTTGAAGGACGCGCTGGTTCGTTCGGTGGAGGTTAGTGATGGCAACAAAGGCTGATGATGTCACCGAGGCGATGAAGGACGTCGTCGATCCCGAGCTCGGCATCAACGTGGTGGACCTGGGCCTGGTCTACGGCGTGCACGTGGATGACGAAAACGTTGCCACGCTTGACATGACGCTCACCTCCGCGGCGTGCCCCCTGACCGACGTCATCGAGGAGCAGACCCGGGCCGCGCTGTGCACCGGGCCGGGCGGCGGGCTGGTGTCCGACTTCCGGATCAACTGGGTGTGGATGCCGCCGTGGGGTCCCGACAAGATCACAGATGATGGCCGGGATCAGTTGCGCTCCTTGGGCTTCAACGTCTGATTTTTGAGGGTACCGCGGTGTTGCCCGCCCGGACTGCGAGGCGGGCATGGGGCATGTGATGAGCCGAGCCGCTGTGGCGTTGGCCCAAGGGGTGAGGTGCCGGCCGGCGGACCTCGTTCTCTCCATCGGGATCCCCCCGAATACCTCGATGTTGAGGGTTCAAGCCTCCTCGTGCGCACATATCGCCTCAATCGGGCATTCGGCTGATATGCCATATAGGTAATTTGGTTTTGTTCATGCGGGCGATGCGAAAAGATCCTCCCCATGGAGCTTCGTACGTCAGTGCTTGCCGATCGGCCCGATCTGTGGGGCGACGCGTTCTGGGACATGGAGGATTCGTGGCCCGAATTTATGAAACACGACCCGATCGGCAACACCTACTACGCCGTGGCCGTCGAGCTGTTCGCCGACTACATCCTGGTCTTCGAGGACGAGCGGGGTGAGATCGTCGCGAAGGCCTACACTGCCCCGTTCAAGTCGGTCGGCGACGAACTGTTCGACGACGGCTGGGACGGCGTGATCCGGCGGGCGCTGCGGACCAAGCTCGTCGGCGACACACCGGACACGGTGTCGGCCATCGAGATCGTGATCAAGCCGGGGCTCCAGGGGCTCGGGCTGTCCGGAAAAATCCTGGCGGCCATGCGGAAAAACGTGGCGCGGCTCGGATTCCGCGAGCTGTTCGCGCCGGTGCGGCCCAATGGCAAGGCCGACCCGACCGAGCCGATGTCGAGCTACGCCTTCCGCGTGCGCGACGACGGGCTGCCCGTCGATCCATGGCTGCGTGTGCACGTGCGCGTGGGCGGGGTCATTGAGAAGGTGGCAACGCGCTCGATGGTGATCCCCGGGACGCTCGCCGAATGGCGGGAGTGGACCGGCCTGCCGTTCGACCAATCGGGGCCCGTCATTGTCCCGAAGGCGCTCACGCCCGTGCTGTGCGACGTCGAGCACGACCGCGCCGTCTACATCGAGCCCAACGTCTGGGTCAGACACAAGACGGTGGCCTAGGCTTTCTGGCGAAGAGAGACAGCATGACGCGATGGAACTGACGCCGGATCCAACCGTAGATGATCTTGAGAAGCTCCCTGACCATGGCTTCCGCTATGAGCTGCACGAAGGGAATCTCCTCATCCTCTCACCGGCTACCGCCTGGCACTTCAAAGCCATCATGCGGCTGGTCACAGCGCTGTCGCGAGCAGGTCGTCCCGTTTCCGGTGCGGTGGGCATCAAAGTTTGGACCTCGTGACTCACGGACGGCTGATGTCGCGGTGTTTCACCATGCGTTCGACGAGGATGTCGCCTTTCCCGCCATCGGCCATCGCCATCGAAATCGTGTCGCCGTCCTCCCAGGAGATGAACCGCGTTACGAAGCCACGCCACGACGCGCAGGCGGGCATCCCGAGTACTGGCGGGTGGAACGTGCCGACAGCCGCGACGACGCGACGGTTTATCAGCACGATTTGGTGCGCACGGCCGACGGTGGTCTGGCCTATGCCCAGACGCGCATGACGACCCTCGTCGAGCTGGAGAAGAACGCCGAATAATCGCTGGCGGGCGGCGAGCTGGGCGGATGAGAATGGGCGCATGATTGATCCCCATCGGATGCGAAGGCCCCTGATCGTCGCGGCGATTGGTGCTGGCCGACAGCAGACGGTGGCCACGAAGGGGCGGGTGCGTCAGGCGCAGTCATGACCGAGCGCTCCCGCGAGGTCCGCAGTTGCGTCAGGGCGGCGCCTCCGAGCGCCGGCGAGAAGGCGTCGGCATGACCGCCGCGGTGGTGGCGGGGCTGATCGCCGGCTATGGCGTGGCGATCCCGATCGGGGCGATCGCTCCCCTGCTGATGAGCCTGACCGCGCGCACGTCGTTGCGGGTCGGTGCGGCCGCGGCACTGGGTGTGGCTGCGGCGGACGGTGTTTACGCCTTGGTGGCGGTGTTGGGCGGGGCTTCACTCTCGCGGTGGATCCAGCCGGTGGCCGTGCCGCTGCGGTGGATCGCCGTGGTGATCCTGCTGTACCTGGCCGTGCGGATCGCCTTGAGCGCGCTGCGCAAGCCGGGCGAGGTGGGCCTGAACGTCAGCACGCCGCTGCGGGCGTTCGGTGCGTTGCTCGGGCTGACACTGCTCAACCCGACCACGATCCTGTATTTCGGCGCGCTCGTGCTGGGTTGGCAGGCATCGGGCGGGTTCAACGGCGCGATGGGTGCGGTGTGGATCGCGGCGGTGTTCGTGGCCTCCGCAAGCTGGCAACTGCTGATCGCGGGCGGAGGGGCGCTGTTGGGCAAGACATTGAACACGCCCAAGGGTCGCCTGTGGACGGCACTTATCTCTTCACTCATGATCGGTGGCTTAGCGTTGGCGATAGTAATGTGATTCCGTGCTGCCTGCCCCTCGTGCCCTGTTGCTGGATTTTGGCGGGGTCATCGTCGACTCGCCGCGGACGCCAGACGACGAGCTGCTGCCTCGGGTCGTCAACCGGGTCAAGGAGCTGATCGGCGGCTTACTTTCGGCAGAGGAGATCGCGGCCGAGCTGCGCCGTGCCGACGCGCTGCGCGACCAGTTGCGCGACTCCTCCCACGATCACGTCGAGGTGAGCGCGCAGAAGCTGTGGGGCGAACTGGTCGCCGACCTGTGGCCCGAAGACGCGCGGGAAAAACTCTTGGCGCATGCCGACGAGCTGACCTACCTGTGGGCGTACCGTCCGAGTTGGAGAGTGGTCGACGGCATGTACGAGCTGTTCGACTACACGCTCGGGGAGGGCCTGCCGGTGGTCGTGGTGAGCAACACCCGCAGCGGGCAGGCGCACCGCGACAAGCTGGAGCGGCTCGGGCTGACCCCCGCGTTCGCCGCGCAGATCTACAGCGACGAGCTCGGCGTGTGCAAACCACACCCCGAGATGATCTGGACGGCGGCCCGTTTCCTGGACGAGCCGGTCACGCGCTGCTGGATGGTCGGGGATCAGGGCAAGGACATCGAGTGCGCGCGCAAGGCCGGGACGGGCGCGGCGATCCTCCTCGGGCCGGGTGGGGCCGAGGAGGCCGATGCCACTGTCGCGAATGGACATGAGCTGCTTAGGCTGCTGAGGTGATCGTCACCAATGCGGTCTGGGCCGGTGTACCGCTTGCCGTGCGCAGGGTTTCCCGCGGCCTGGCCGTCGCCGCCTCCGACGGGATCTGGCTTGCGTCGTGGCCGTGGGTCGGTCTGATCGCCCCGATCGTGGGCCTGGCCGCCGGAGTGTTCGTCGGTGCGGTGCACCCGGGTTTCGAGGTGCTGTTCATCGAGGCGCTGTGGCTGCTGATCGGGATCGCGGTGGTCGGCGCGCTGTCTGGTGCCGTGGGGCTGTACCTCACCATCGGGTTTGTCATCGGCGATCTGGCGTTCGCTGACAGTCCACTGTGGACGATGCGACTGCAGTATCTGCCGTTGCTGTTGCTCGCGGTCGGGGTGCCGCTTGCCGCCAAGTCGCTCGCGGCGGAGCTGCGGCTGCCCGAATCCGTGCCGGGCGTGCTGCGAGCGGTGGTCGGGCTGGGCGCGTTCGTGCTCATTACCGGGCTGCTCGTGTATGCGTGGGTGAAGGCCGTCCCGCTGGTGCTGCGGCCGGTGCACGTGTGGGCGGGCGAGCTGCCGCCCCAGCCGGTCATTCTCAACGGGCGATGGGTGGTCATCGCGGCCATGGTCGCGGCGGCGGGGCGGGCGGTTGCGCAGGCCCTGGTGAAGACGCCGGACTTTCCGCGCGTGCGGCCGGTCGTGCCGCTGTGGGACCGCGTGCCCGTGGTGGTCAAGCTCGTGCTGCGGGCCGCTCTGGTGACGGTTTTGCTGGCCGGGCTGTATGAGAATGTCGTGCACGCGGTGCTCGCGTTTGTGGTCGTGTTGGCGGCGCAGTTCGTCGCGACAATGCTGCGGGCGCGCGGGCAGCGGGGCTACGGCATCCCGCGGGTGGCCCGGGTCGCGATCGCGGTCGTTCCGGTGTACCTGGTCGGCATGTGGATGCTGCCGTTGTTCATCGAGCGGCGGGCGACGAGTTTTGTGCCCATGCTGTTGCTCGCGCTGATCGCCGCGGTGCTGTTGAGCGTCGTCAACCCGGTGCGGGAGTCACGCGGCGGTGCCGTTGCGGGGCAGCATGGCACGCCGGTCCAGGAGCCGGAGTCGACAGCCTCGGTAGCGGCCGCGTGGGACGCCGAGTTTGAGCCGACACGCCTCGCCACGGCCGACCGGGAGGCCGAGCGCAAGCGGCCGGGCTTGGCGGCGGCGGACTGGGAGGCCGAGCGCGAGCGGCCGGGCTTGGCGGCGGCGGACTGGGAGGCCGAGCGCGAGCGGCCGGG